>JACAEO010000115.1 GCA_013388805.1 Chloroflexota bacterium | reverse complement strand
CGCCAGCTCCGCTGGCGCACCGCAACGCCAACAACATACCCCCCTCTCCCAGGCTGGGAGAGGGGGGAGGGGGGTAAGGGCAAGCAGCGCATCAGGACGCCATCTGCCAAAAACCCTCCACCTGAGAGCCATCCCCCCCCGTGGCCGCCCCGGCCTCACCGTGGTTCCGCATCCTACCGCAGGGCAATCGTGCACACCGCATGCCCGCCGACGACCAGTGGCACACCGCCGTCCGCGTCAACCGTCAGCGGCACGCGCGGCTGCTCGTCCAGGCTGGTCAGGAAGGCCTCACGCACCGGGCGGAACAGCCGCACGCGCGCCGGTTCGGGTTGCGGACCCGGGTTGTAGCAGCGTACGATCAGCCCGTTGCCATTCTCGGCGCGCTTGACCGCGCTTAGCACCAGCCGGTCGGACGAGAGGGTGAGCAGGCCGAGTTCGGGCGGCAAGTCACCGCTCCGGCAGGGGTCGGCGAGATGCACCGGGTCACCGTGATGCAACGCAGGCTCATCGTCGGGCCAGGTCTCGTGGGGCGTGTAGCCCTCATGCTCGTCACCGCGCCGCAGGTAGATCGGCGCCCGGTAGCGCTGGGCGCTCTGCACCACCGCCTCCCAGCTACCACGGTGGGCGAGCAGCGCCAGTTCGTAGCGCTGCTCTCCGAGACACTGGGCCTCCGGCGTGGCGCAGGGCACTCCGGCATGGGCCGGACGGGTCACCAGGTCGCCCCGTGAGAGCCAGCCGACGCCCCGCAGCAGCGTGATCGCCAGCGTATTGCGACCGCCGTCGCGCAGCACTTCGTACTCCGGCAGACCGCGGTTCAACAGCGCCAGCCCGGCCTGACCATCGTTCAGATCGACAAAGCCTCGCTGGTGGCCAGTGGGCACCGGGGGCTGTGTCCAGCCCGTTCCCGCCAGCGGGTCGATTGCCCGGGCGAGCACGTCGAAGTGGCCCTCAACCCAGACGTGGTCGGCGGCGATGTCGCTCGGAAAGAAGATACGCAGCCGGTGATCACGCGCGCGGTTCACCAGTCGGACACGCAGCTCAACCAGCGGGCTGTCGTGGCGCAGCGTTACTTCAAGCGTCAGCGGACAGCCCACTACACGCCGGCTGCGCCGCCGCCGGTCACGGCTCAGCCCCGCCGGCAGCGCCCAGACACGGCTGATCTGGTAGCGGGCCAGCAGCGGCCCGGCGTGGATGCGCCGTACCCGGGCCGGGCTGTGCAGCGTGCGCAATGGCTGGCCCTCCGCTATGGGCGAAAAGTCATACTCGTCGCCGGCATCGGCCTCGTCGACGAAGAAGCCCAGTTCACGGTAGATGCGCCCGCTGTCCCGATCCTCCAGCGTCAGTGTGCCGTCGGCAGCGATGCTCAAGCACACGAAGCGGTTCTCCATGCCCTCCGCGAAGACTCGCACCGGCTCGGCGGGGCCGCACGGCGGCTCACCGGGCACCGCATAGTAGACCCGGTAGCCGCAGGCCGGCAGGTCAGCCACGGTCATCGCGACGCGGACCAGTCGGCGCCGGCTGCCCTTCAGCACCTCGACCTCGTAGTGCTCATCACTGTCGAGCACCTGGAGCGGCGCCGTCTGACCCTCGGCATCGACCAGGTGGAACGCCGCGGCACCAGGGTCGCCCGGCGCGAAGGGCAACAGCGCCTCGAATGTCTCACTCCGCGGCCAGGCAGTGGGGTTGTAGAGCACGAAGGGCGCCCCGGGCTGGGCCGTGCGGTCGATCCGCTCGCTGATCGCGCGAAAACTGTTGCGCGCCACCGTGCTGGCGATCTGATCCACCTCGGCAAAACGAGTCAGCATCTCGCGGTGCACCACGTCCACACTGCAGCCGCAGATGTCATCGTGGGGATGGTTCTGGATGAGCCGGCGCCAGGCGAAGGCCAGCAGGTCGGAGTCGCTGCAGTCGGCGCCGAGCAACCAGGCCCAGGCGCTCAGCGGTTCGGCGTAATGCTCGAGCAACGACTGCGCCCGCTCGTTGGCCTGCTTGAGGTAGATGCGCGCCGAGTAGACGCCCTGCAGCCCAAAGGCGTAGCGGCTGCGGTTCAACTCGCCGCAGAAGACCGGCAGATCAGGTGGGGCGGCAGCCCGCACCTGGCCCACATACGCTGGCAGGCTGCGCTGCTCGATCCACACATCCGGCCAGCGCGCGTTGGCTTCGGCGATGATCGCTGGCAGGCGCGGCTCGGGGTCGGCGTGGTCGATGCCGTTCATCAGCAGCAGGTTGCCAGTGTGCGCACCTGGGCGCTGGGTATCGAGGGCCTGGCGCAGCCGGCGCAGCGCCAGGTCGAGGCTGAAGACCATGCCGCTCGGGTCGCCCCAGCGCATCGGGTAGCCCAGGTTGGCCGCGTTGTGGTAGCCATCGTGCAGGTGGATCGCCAGCACCCGCGAGCCGTCGGGGGCCGCCCACCAGAACTCGTTGCCCAGCGCCTCGCCTTCATCGCCGACGCCGCGCCAGAAGACTGCCGACTCGATCCCGAAGCCGGCCAGGATCTGCGGCAATTGCCGGATATGGCCGAAGGCGTCGGGAACATAGCCCTCGCGCATCGCCCCGCCGAGCTCCTCCGCCAGCTGCAGGCCGATCATCAGATTGCGGATCAGCGCCTCGGGGCTGACCAGGTACTCATCGGCCAGGGCGTACCATGGGCCGATCTGCAAGCGCCCGGCGCGCACCAGCCGCTCGAGGTCGGCCCGTCGCCGCGGGCGCACCTCGAGATAGTCGGCGACGGGCAGCATCTGGCCGTCGAGCATGAAGCACGTGAAGGCCGGGTCGTTGTCGAGGATGGCAATCACCCGCTCCAGCAGGCGCACCAGGCGTACCCGGAAGACCTGGAAGGGCAGGTACCAGGCGCGGTCCCAGTGGGTGTGGGCGATGATCGTCGCGCGATAGGCGCGCGCCACAGCCGGACCGAGCACCGGGGCGGCAGCGGCAGCCCGCCGCGGGCGCCCCGGCTGCGCGCGCCGGTCGATCACAAAGCCACGGGGCCGGGCAAGGCGGAAACGTACACGCTCAGACATAGATGCACCTCGTTGCGTTCGTGCGGTGAAGGCTCGGACAGCGTCCGAGCTTCGTTGCCGGGTTGCGCTCGTACGGCCGAAGCATTGGCCTTACGGGGCGGGGGTCGGCCCATCACATATGCGTGGCTACCCCTGCCCGGGGTGCTTCCCGCAGGGCCTGGACGCGGTCGTAGGCCGCGGTCCATTTGCCGGCATACCAGGCGATGAAGCGGGTGGCGGCGATCAGGTAGGCCCAGCGTTCAGGCAGGTGACAGGCACGGAACTCCTCGACCATCGCGTGCAGGTGCTTGAAGTTGTGCAACAGCGTCCCGTTGTCGGTACAGGCCACCGCGGTGAGCAGGCCGATCAGTGGCTCGGGATCGGCGCCGCGGTCGGCGTAGGCCCACACCGCGGCAGTGGCCAGCCGCGGCTCGCGGGCGGCCAGGGCTTCGGCCAGCAGCCCGAGCAGCGCGGTCGGCGTTCGACCGCGCAGCGGCGCGACATCCTCGGGGTAGGGGAAGGGTGGCGCGGCAACGAAGGGCACAAACTCGAACTGTGGGCTGAGCACACTCGGCCCCCGTTCGAGCAGGCTGCCCCCCTGGATGGCGGCCAGCACCGCGGTGGACGGGCGCATCCAGCGCAGGGCCGCGCGCAGCACGTTGGTCGTCGTACCGATATGCATCGGGGCCACCTCGCGGCTCACGGCGTCGTAGTCGTCGTGCGGCACCGGCTCGGTCATCAGGTACATCGCACAGCCGGCCAGACTCACCGCGGCCAGCACCGTGGCCGGCGAGTGGCCTGCTGCCAGGGCCCGCGCGGCGATCTCGGGCCGATCCGCAGCATCGGCGGCGAGCAGGGCGTTGCGCAGTGGCCCCACCCGCTCGGGCTGGAAGACCACTACCGGCGCGCCGCCCGCGAGGCCATAGCGCTCGCGCAGCGCCAGCGCCCGGTCGTAGGGCGCGAAGGCGCGAGGGAAGCTGGCACTGTAGCGCACCGCCCAGCGCAGCATCGGGAAGCCCTGCTGCCAGCCGAGCAACTCGATCATGCCCAGCGCAAGCACCGGGGTAATCAGCGTGTGATCGTCGGTGATCATGCCCTCCAGGCCAATGTCGAGCACCAGGTCGATCAATGCCGGCCGGGGGAGATCCTGCTCCAGCGCCACCAGCCGGTGGTCGCAGCGCATCGCCTCGCCGAAGCGCACATCACTGCGCAGCATCGCCAGGCTCTGTGCCAGGTCAGCTTCACGGGTGGGCCAGAAGGGGAGCAACTCGTAGGGCGCGAAACAGGGGTCGTGCAGGTCGCAGACCACCTGGTAGAGCGCCTGGACGATCAGCAGCCGGCGCGTCGCGGCGGGCTGGCCCCAGGCCAGCCGACGCGCATCCTCGCAGCCGATCATCGCATGGGTGACAAAGCCAAGCAGGTTACGGGCCTGGTTGTTCAGCGCATGGCAGGCGGTCAGCGCCCCAGTGGCCCAGAGCGCGTCCTCGGGCGTCCCGGCGTCGAGCGCCGCGACGATCGCTTCGACCGCGTCGGTTGGCGCCAGCGCACGGAGCCAGGCGATCCGTTCACGCTGTGACAGCTCAAGCATCGGCGTCCTCCTGTTGCTGAGATGTGTTGCTTCTCCGGGTCTTGGCCAGCGACGCTCGGCGCAGGAGGCTCCGCAGGGAGCCTACTCGTGCAGCTCCGCCTCGGGAAACCGGCCGCTCAGCGCGATGGCCGGCGCGCCGTCCTGCTCAACCCAGACCCCGCACGGCCCGCCGCCCGCGCTCGTGCCAAGCGCCACCGGCGTGCCGTCCATGCGCAGCGCAGGGTGGTAGAACGCCGCGACCCGGGTGGCCTCGCCGGTGACGTAGTGGCCGATCAGGCTGCGCCGGAAACGGTCAACCGTGGTGTTGGGCAGACTGCCATGGACCAGGGCGCCGTTGAAGAAGAGCACGTCGCCCGGCTCCATCAGCACCGGCCTCGTCGGCGTGCCGGGCGGCAGGGTCACGGTCACATCCACGAAGCTGGCGGTCGTGTCGGCCTGCTCGGTGCAGAGCAGCGGCCAGCGGTGGCTGCCGGGAACCACCTGCATGCAGCCGTTGGCCTCGTCGCAACGGTCGAGGGCCAGCCAGGCAGCCATGCAGGTGCCGGGGGCCGCGCGCAGAAAGTACTGGTCCTGGTGCAGGGCCTGGCCCCGGGCGCCCGGCGGCTTGAAGTAGAACATGGTCTGCACAGCGAAGGGCTCGCAGCCGAGCAGGGCGGTCAACCAGGCGTTGAGCCGCTGGTCGAGCAGCCAGGCGAGGCTCAGCGCGTCCCAGCGGTGCATGTGGATCATGCGCGGGTAGCGGCGCAGCGGGTCGTTGCTCTGCGGATCGGCGCCCGCGTAGTCGCCGGGATAGACCCCGGCGGCGCGCAGGGCCATGAAGTGGTCGCGGTAGCGCGCCACCTCCGCGGCGCTGAACAGCCCCCGGGCTACCAGGTAGCCCTGGTGCACGAACTGTTCGTGGTCGGCTGGGCCAAACATAGGCTGTGCCCTCCCTTCTCATCGAATCGTTTCGCGATCAAGCGCCAGGGGTCAGGGCAGCGCAACAGCGCGCCTGCAACGGAGTGGACCTGACTCACCAGGCAAGCGGGAGTTCGATCGTGGCGCCAGCGCGGCCATCGAGCTCGGCACGCAGTGGCGTGGCGCCCTCGCCATAGACCAGCAGCAGCACGGCCCCGGGGCACGAGCCGATCTCGACCGTCAGGTGCTCGCCGGTTCGTCGGTAGCTGATCGCAATGCTGCGGTCGCCCTGGTCGTGGACCAGGAAACTGCCCTGTGCGGCGGGCAAGTAGATCTCAACGCTGAGCGGATCGAGCGGGCGCTCGTCCACGTACTGCACCAGCGGGCCGTAGGGGATGATCGCCCCGGCGCGCACAAAGAGCGGCAGCGTATCCAGCGGCGCGGCGACGCGCAGCCAGCGTCCGCCCTCTAACACCGCCTTGCTCCAGTAGTCTACCCAGCGCCCCGGCGGCAGGTAGAGCGTGCGCTCCGTTCCGGCAGCGAGCAGCGGAGCGACCAGGAACTGCTCGCCGAAGAGGTACTGGTCCTCGATCGTTGCGCAGGTGGGATCATCGGGAAAGTCGAGGACCAGCGCCCGGCAGAGCGGCAGGCTGGTTGCGCCGCAGCGCACCGCCTCGCTGTAGAGATAGGGCAGCAGGCGGTAGCGCAGTTCGAGGTAGCGGCGGATGATCGTCGCCGCCTCGGCGCCGAAGGCCCAGGGCTCGCGCGGCGGGGTGCCATGGGCACGGGCGTGCGACGAGAAAAGGCCGAGCTGGAACCAGCGCACATAGAGCTCAGGACTGGGCAGACCGGCGAAGCCGCCGATGTCGTGGCTGTAGAAGGGGAAACCACTCAGCCCAAAGCTGAGCATCGCCCGCAGCACGCAGGCCAGATCCTTGAAACGGGCCACCCCGTCGCCCGACCAGTGGACGGGGTAGCGCTGCGAGCCGGCCCAGGCCGAACGGGCCCAGATCACCCCGTGGCCAGTGTGGGCCTGGCTGGCCTCGAAGGCGGCCTTGTTGTAGAGCAGCGGGTAGAGGTTGTGCATCTCGGCGCTGGCCGCGCGGGCATAGCGCGCCTCGGGGGGCGCGCCCTCGCCAAAGTCGGCCTTGATCGCCGCGGCGCCCAGCGCGAACAGGTCACGGAACTTCGCCTGGATCCAGGCCACCGCCTCTGGATTGGAGTAATCAAGCAACCCGGCGTCCTGCATGAAGCCCGGGAAGGTAAAGACATTGCCGTTGGGCCGCCTCGCCAGCAGCCCGGCTGCCTGCGCCTCGTTGTAGAGCGGCGTGCCGACCGGATAGTTGGGCCACTGCCAGAGCGAGACGCGGAAGCCCTGGGCGCGCAGGCGCGCCAGCATCCCGGCAGCATCGGGGAAGCGCTCGGCGCTGAACCGCAGGTCGCAGACCCACTCATCGGCAAACCAGCCGGTGTCGAGGTGGATCACATCGCAGGGAAAGCCGCCGGCCCGCAGCGCGTGGGCCACCTGCTCCACCTCGGCCTGGCTGCGGTAGGTGATGCGGGCCATCCACAGGCCGAAGCTCCAGCGCGGCGGTACGGCTGGCGCCCCGGTGATCGCCGTGTAGCGCGGCAGGATCTGCTTGAGGCTCGGCCCGTAGATCAGGTAGCCGTCGAAGTGGGCGCAATCCTCGATGATCAGCGAGAGCGCGGTATGCTCCAACTCGCCGACCCGAAAGCTGATGTGGTTGCTGGTGTTCACGAACAGCCCATAGCCGCGGCTGCTCATATAGAACGGCGTGCGCTTATAGGCGGCGGGCGAGGCATTGCCGAAGGCCTCGCTGATCCAGAGATCCTGGCGTGTCTCGCGCTTGTCAAGGCGCCCGAAGCTCTCGCCAAAGCCGTAGATATGCTCGTCGTGGTGCAGGTCGAACGACGCGAAACACTGGCGGCGGTCCGCCGTGAGCCCGACGGGGTAGGCGTAGCGGTGGTAGAAGATCCAGCGCTGCTCGGCAGGGTTCCACTGCTCAGCAGGACGGCGCAGCGGCGCAATATCGACCGGGCGGGTGCGCCAGATCAGCCTGCCGGCCCGGTCGTAGAGGCCGAGGCGCCAGGGCTCCCGCTCGACCAGCAGCACCAGCGCGGCGCTGCGCACGGTCAGCCCGTGATCGTCCTCGTGCAACTCCAGCGCCACTGGCGTCGTGAAGCGCCCGACGACCATCGGCGTCTCCCCGGCGGGCGGCTCCGTCCCTACCGCGATGCGCAGGCGTACGATCTCGGGGGTGCAGAAGTCGATCTGCAGCGTCGCCTCGGGCCCCGGCTGCGGCGGATCGAAACACGTCTCGCAGATGGTGCCATAGTAGTTGTAGCGCGTTGGCGTGTAGCGGCCGGTGGCACAGCGCAGCGTCAGGCTGCTGCCGGCGTGGCTCCAGCCCGTGAGGCGAGCCAGCAGATCGACCGGGACGGTACGCGTGAGAAAGGATGGCAGCATAGCTCAGCCCTTCACCGCCCCCTCCACCATGCTCTGGAAGAAGGCTCTACGCGCGATCAGGAACAGCAGCACACCGGGGATCATGATGATCACGCAGGCGGTGGCGAGCAACTCGTTCTCATTGCCAGAGAGCTGGTTCTGGAAGTCGAACAGGCCCACGGTCGCGGTCTTCATCGTCGAACTGGAGAGCAAGATCAGCGCAGTGAGGAAATCGTTCCAGTTGTAGACGAAGTTCAGCAGGAAGACCGAGACCAGGCCAGGCGTGGCGATCGGCACCACCACGCGCCAGAGCGCCTGAAAGGGCGTCGCCCCGTCCACCGCGGCGGCCTCTTCCAACTCGCGCGGGATGCTCTCGAAGAAGTTCTTGAGGACCCAGATCCCGAAGGGCACGCCATAGGCAGCATACGTCAGGATCATTACCAGATAGGTGTCGCGGATCTTCAGGTCGCTGGCGATCTTGTAGAGCGGGATCAGGTTGGTCAGGCCGGGGAGCATCATCAGCCCGAGGATCAGCCCCAGCAGCAGGTTCTGGCCGGGGAAGCGAAAGCGGGCGAAGGCATAGCCGGCCATGGCTGCGAGCAGCGTCGTCAGCGCCGCGCCGCCGACGCTGTTGATCACGCTGTTCAGGATGTAGCGCAGGAAGCGGCTGGTTGAGAGCAAGCGCTGATAGTGGCCGAAGTACCAGTTGCCGTCAAACATGTTCGAGGCCAGCGCCATGCGCGACGGGCGCAGCGAGGTCAGCACTGCGTACACCACCGGGAAGAGCACCGCCACGCAGAGCAGCACCAGCGCCACGTGGATCAGCACCCGCTCGAGCCGCGCCCAGCGCGTGCCCACCGGCTGGCTCACTGCATCCTGGCGCAACACCTCGGTCTGGAATTTGCCAAGAGAGCTCACGCTCTGGTCCCCCGTCCGTGAGTCAGGCGGCTAGTTCAGCGCCTCACGCCGCAGCGTACGCAGGTAGACCGCCGCGAGCAGCCCGTTCATGCCCAGCATGATCACCGAGAGCGCGGCGCCATAGCCGATGTTGAAGAACTCGATCGCCTCGCGGTACATGTACAGGCTCAACACCTCGGTCGAGCGGCCAGGGCCGCCATTGGTGATCGCCAGAAACATCCCGGCGGCATTCACCGCCTGGATCGTTAGCAGCAGCACCGTGACCGTGGTCGTCGGCAAAACCAGCGGCCAGACCACATGCCAGAAGCTCTGCCAGCGGGACGCTCCGTCGATCGCCGCGGCCTCGCTGATCTCACGGGGCAGCGTCTGCAGCCCCGCGAGGATGAGCAGCATGGCAAAGGCCAGCGAGCGCCAGACCGTCGCCCCGGTTACTACGCCCATCGCGCCGCCGGGCGTGGACAGGAAGCGGAAGTTCTCGCCAACGAGCGGGCCGAGCCAGTTCTGGAGCACGCCGAACTGGGGCAGGAACATCCAGCGGAACATTACCCCCGAGACGATCTCCGAGAGCATCCAGGGCAGGAAGATGATCGTCATGTAAAACCCGGCCCCCCGTGGGCGGCGGTTGAAAACCAGCGCCAGCAGGAAGGCCACGCTGACAGTGATCAGCACGAAGGAGACGCCGAAGATCAGCGTGGCCTGCAGGCTCTCCCAGAAGTTCTTGCCGGTGAGGATGGTGACATAGTTGCGCAGGCCGACGAACTCGGGCACGCCGCGCCGGAAGCGCTGCGTGCTGAGCCACAGGCTGTAGAGCGTAGGGTAGATGCTCACCGCAGCGAGCAGCGCCAGCGCGGGGGCAATCAGCAGCAACGGATAGATACGCCTGGACATACTGTTCCCCGAGTGGTGGGCCGAACCCCAATACTTTGCACCTGAGCTCATCCCCCCCTTTCAACCCCCGCTGGGGATAGGAGCCCGGTTCCTTCCCCAAGCGGGGGTTGAAAAGGGGGGGGGCGGTTCGGCACGAGACGGTACAAGACAGCATAGCCCTTCGGAAACTATGTCTTAAGGGCGCACAGAACATCCAGGCCAAACGCGTGGCGGCGCCGATCCCCCCTATTGGAGCCACCCCTGGCCCGGTCGGGTCCGGCGTTGCAGGCCGGCCCGACCGGGAGACGCGATCACCAGTAGCGCTGCAGGATCTCGTCCTGGGCCTCCTGCAGCCGTGTGGCGATATCGAGGCTCGGGTTGAGCATGATTTCCTGGATGGCGATCGCCAGCGCGTTCAGGCTCTCCTGGTAGTAGGGGCTCGGCTCCATGAAGTTGCCCTGGGTCGCGATCAACTCACCAACGGTGCGGTAGAAGTCGTTGTCGAAGTCGCCACCCTCGTAGGCCGCCTTGAGCGTCGGCAGGCCAAAAGAGGCCTTGGCCCAGGCTGCCAGGAACTCCGGCTGCATGAAGCCGTCGATCCACCTGACGGCCGCTTCGGGGTTGGCCGCGCCGGTGGGGACGATCCAGGTCTCGCTGTTCGCAAAGGCCTTCGGCGGATTGCCGTTGAAGCCCAGGCCACCGGCAAAGCTTACATCGCCCGCGGCGACCTCGTCGCTCAGCCCGGGGATGAAGATGAATGACCAGGTGCCACCGCGAAACGAGGCCGCGCTCTTATCGATCCAGGGCGTCTCGGCGGCAGCGAAGTCGCCGGTCAGGGTCGCCTCGGGGATGAAGCCGTTCTGTACCAGTTTACGGCCGAACTCGAGCACCTCCACCGTTTCCGGGCTCGCCCAGATCGGCTTGCCCTCCTCGTCGAAGATCCGTCCGCCATTGCCGTAGATCAATTGGCCCCAGGTCAGTTCGACCGAGGCATACTCCTTGTTGGCGAAGAAACTGGTGACATACTTGCCCTCGCCCTTGAGCCGCTCGGCCTGGGTCAGAAACGCCTCGGCCGTGCTCGGGAAGCCAGCGGGCCAGTCGGCGACCCGGTAGTAGGTCACACTACTGCGCACCAGATTGGGCACACAGACCCGGGCGCCCTCGCGCACGCAAGCCAGAGTGTCGGTCGCGGTCATGTCATTGACCCACGGCGAACTGGCGGTCAACGCATCCAGGGGGGTCAGCGCGCCGGCGCTGAGCAGCGCGGGAATGTGCTGGCTGCCCGCCTCCACCACGTCGGGCACGTCACCACCCGATTGCACAGCCAGCGCGAGCCGGGTCGCCAGCTTATCCCAGGCCACCTGCTCGACCTGCACAGTGATGCCGGTTTCCGCCTGGAACTCATCGATGCGCGTCTTGAGCAGCTTGCTCTGCTCACTGGAGGTATCTGCCAGGTCATACTGGGTCCAGAGCTTGAGCGTGCCGCCGGCAACCGGTGCGGCTGTCGGGGCCTCGGTGGGCGCCGCGGGGGCCGTGGTCGGCTGGGCCGCTGCGGCCTCGGTGGGCGCCGCGGGGGCCGTGGTCGGCTGGGCCGTCGGGGCGCCGCCGCAGGCAGCAAGGATCAGCGCGAACAGCGCCACCAGGAACATCTGCGGACGGAACGGGGGTCTGGTCTCCATGAGGCAATCTCTCCTTAATAACAGGGTTCCGAACGGGGCCTTCCAGCTATGCCTGCGCGCTGATCGCCAGAGAGCCTGCGGCGCATCACCGGGCGAGGCCGTACGCGGGGCGTTGTCTGGCAGGTACAGACGACCGCTGCTGGCGTCGCTGCCGCTCGCTCACGGCCAATCCCGCGCATCGTTACGGGGGCGGGCCGCGTCCGTCGCCCTGGGGGAATGCCCACTGCGTACCGGCACCGGGGGTACGCGCAACCAGCGTTGGCTTCAATCGAGTGCGCTCGGCGCCGGGCGACGGACCAGAAATGTCGGAGAATCGTTTCGATAATGGAGTGTTATGATTATAAAGAGCTCGTTGTCCGTCTGTCAAGAGCATCCTGCCGAGCCCGGCGCTTCCCCTGCCGCCTGAAGGCGAAGAGCCCCCGCGCCGTGGCGTTGGCGTACGAGCTATAGCGCAGGAGTCCTTATTATGGCAACGATCAAGGACGTCGCCGCCCGTGCAGGCGTCTCACCGAGTACGGTCTCGTATGCACTGAGCGGCAAGCGGCCGATCTCCGATCCGGTGCGCCGGCGCATCGAGGCGGCGATCCGCGAGCTCGCGTTTACGCCAAGCGCACTCGGGCGCGGGCTGCGCCAGGGCAGCAGCCGGATGATCGGCGTGGTCCTGCCCCAGGGCACCGGTACCCCCGACGGGCTGGCCATGGAGTTCTTCGCCGCCGCGGCTGCGGCCAGCAACCGTGCCGGCTACGGCCTCTGCCTCTTCACCAGGCCGGCCGGCGACGAGGCCCTGGCCGGCCTGGTGCGCAACGCAACGGTCGACGGTCTGCTGCTGATGGAGGTGCTGCGCCACGACCCGCGTGTCGCTGCCATGCGCGCCGCCGGCGCCCCCTTCGTGCTGGTGGGCCGCACCAGCGATCCGGCCGGCCTGAGCCTGGTTGACTTCGACTACGAGGCCGCGGCCCTGCTGGCCTTCCAGCACCTCGCCGTCCTCGGCCATCGCGTCGTCGGCTACCTCGACGACGACAGCGACAGCGGCGGCGCCGAGATCGGCTTCCGCAGCTTCCTGCGCCGTGGCGTGGAGCGGGCGCGCGCCAGCCTGCCCCTGACAATCGTGCCCCGCCTCGTCCACGACGATGGCTACGCCGCGACGTGCGCTCTGCTCCGTGCCGCGCCCGCACTCACGGCCATCGCCGCGCTCTGTGGCCAGACCCAGCTCGGTGCGCTGCGCGCGCTGCGCGATCACGGCCGCAGCGTACCCGCAGACTGCTCGCTGATCTGCATCACCACCGCCGAGCGCGCTAGCTGGTCGACCCCGGCGCTCAGCTCGATCGACCTGCCGCTCGCCACCCTCGGGCGGCTCAGCGTCGAGCTCCTGCTGCGCCAGATCGCCGCCGCCGGCCCGCCCGAGCAGATCGTGCTGCCCCCCGCTCTCGTCGCCCGCGAGACGACCGCCCCGCCCCGCCAGGCGCTCGTCGGGTGTGACGTCATGTCTTGCACGCCTAAAGCCGCGGGCTAGCGTCCTGCGAAGCCGGCCGGTGCCGGCTCGCGAGGCCACGCAGGTGGCCTTCGCCTGCGTAGCCGGGGGCTTCAGCCCGACGGAGCGAATCGCCGTGCAAGCAATGACGGCGAGGCCGCCACGCCGGGGCCACCACGGGGCGGCGGGGCAGCGCCGGGGGCGCGGGATTCGGCCCCGGCGCCGGTGCGCCCCCGGGCGGCGGGCGCTGGCCGTAGG
>JACAEO010000189.1 GCA_013388805.1 Chloroflexota bacterium | reverse complement strand
GGGGCAAAGCCCACCTTCGTGGGCTAAACAGGCCACGCAGGTGGCCTTCGCAAGCACTAGCCGAGGCGTTTACGCCGACGGAAACGGGTCATCTGCCGAAATACAACTGTAGTACTAAGCAGCCGTATTGGCGGCGCGGCGCTCCTCGGCCACGCGCTCAACGTCGGCGCGGGTGCCCTCGGACGCAGCCAGCAGGGCGTGAAACTCATTGCGGTCCAGGGCCACAACCTCGACCGGGCCACCATCGTGGGCGGCGCGAACAGTGGCGCGGCGGTTGCCGCCGCCGAGCAGCCCGAGCTCGCCGAAGTACTGGCCTTCGCCGAGCACCTCGGCGATCAGCTCGCCGCCGCCGGGCTGGTCGAGGATCACCTCAACGTTGCCCTGAGTGATGATATAGAAATAGTCGGCCTCGGCGCCCCGCTGCACGATCGGCTGGCCGGGCTGGTAGGTCAGATGATCGAGCTGGCGGGTCACATCGATCAACTGGTCGAGGCTGAGGCTAGGCAGCGCCTTGGCCAGGTACTGATTGACGATCGCGCCGTCCGAGACGATCACCGAGCGAGAGGCGCGGCGGGCCAGGTCGTTATCGTGGGTCACCATCATGATCGTCTTGCCGGCCCTGACCAGGCGCTCGAAAAGCTGGAAGACCGCCTCGGCCGTCTTGCTGTCGAGGTTGCCGGTGGGCTCGTCCGCGACGAGGATGGGCGGGTCGTTGGCCAGGGCGCGGGCAATCGCCACGCGCTGCTGCTGGCCACCAGAGATGGCTGCCGGCAGCTTGTTGGCCTGATCCACCATCTCTACCTGTTCGAGCAGGGCCAGCGCCCGGGCGCGCCGCTCGCTCGGCCGATAGGTGTGACAGAAGTCCATCGGCAGCATAACATTCTCGACCACGGTCAGCGTGGGCAGCAACTGAAAGAACTGGAAGATGATCCCCAGGTGCTTGCCCCGCCACACCGACATCTGCCCCTCGCTGAGGGTATGCACGGCCGTATCGCCCACGATCACCTCACCCGAGGTGGGACGGTCGATGCCGGTGATCATATTGATCAGCGTCGATTTGCCCGAGCCCGACTTGCCGATGACCGCGACAAACTCGCCCGCGTCCACCGTGAGGCTGACACCCTTGAGCGCGGTAAAGCTCCCGGCGGCGCTCTGGTAGGTCTTCACCACATCGCGCAGGTCGATCAGGTGCTTGCCGCCGTTGGGGCCAGCGTGGGAGTTGTTCGTGCTGCCGTTACGGGAAAACCAGCGTCCGAACATCATCGTCTCCTCTGCTGCGGCCAGTACGCACTGCGATCCGTAGCATAGCAGATCGCGCGCCCCTTGCCATTGGCCCAGAGAACGATCTCCGGCCCAATCCGTGCCAGGTACGCTCGTCGCGGCGGATGAGCGGCGGATGCGTACAGCGGCGCCCCACGCCTGCGGCTGGCCACGCTCCGCCATGCGTGGTGAAAGATTAACCTTTTTGTTGCATAAGTTTCGACATAACAACGAACAGAGCGGAGCGACTGCGTATAATGGTTGCACATATCGCAACCAGAGACAATTGTCCAGCCAGTCACGCCATCATCGAGATCTCCGCCCGCCTGATGCGCGGCGTGAGGTCATACCACCTGGCAACGCGTAGGGCTGCGTTAGTACCCAGTGGCGCAGGCACATGTGCCATGGAGCAGCTCATCAGTTGCAGCATCATCGCATCCCGGCGAGCCTCTATGGCGCAGGATGTTGATGCGACTTCCCGGTAAAGGATGTCGCAACAGTTGTCCACGTCAGGAGGTTGGGCATGGCTGATGCAATGAGTCTCGAGCAGGCCCTCTACCATCGAGGGGTCACGCGACGCCAGTTCCTCAAGTTTTGCGGCCTCATGGCCTCCGTGCTGGCCCTCCCACCGCGCTTTGCCGGCACGATCGCCACGTCGCTCCAGGCTGCACCGCGCCTGCCGCTGGTATGGCTGGAGTTCCAGGATTGCGCCGGCAACACCGAGTCATTCCTGCGCGCCTCCAATCCCACCGTGTCACAGATCGTGCTCGACCTGCTGTCGGTGAACTACCACGAGACGATCATGGCCCCGGCGGGCAAGCAGGCCGAGCAATCGCTCGAAGACACCCTCACGAACTATCCCAAAGGCTACCTGGCCGTGGTCGAAGGCGCCATCCCGATGGGCGAGGATGGCGTGTACTGCACCATTGCCGGGCGCGCGGCGCGCGACATCGTGCGTGAGGTGTGCGGCAACGCGCTGGCCACCATTGCCGTCGGCGCCTGCGCCTGGGACGGCGGCCTGCCCGCCGCCGCGCCCAATCCGACTTCGGCGGTGGGTGTCAAGGACGCGGTGCCCGGCATCACGCTGATCAACATGCCCGGCTGCCCGATGAACGTCGTCAACCTCACCGGCGTGATTGTGCACTACCTGACCTTCAAGGAGCTCCCTGCCACCGACCAGCTGGGGCGGCCACTGTTTGCCTACGGGCAACTCATCCACAACTACTGCCCGCGCCGTGGGCACTTCGATGCCGGACGCTTCGTTGAAGAGTGGGGCGACGCCGGTCACCGGCAGGGCTGGTGCCTCTACAAAATGGGCTGCAAAGGGCCTCAGGCGCTGTCGAACTGTCCGAGTGTCGGCTGGAACGATGCCACCAGCTGGCCGATCGGTTCCAGCCATGGCTGCGTGGGCTGTATGTCGCCGCACTTCTGGGATACCCGGACGCCGTTCTACGAACGCTTGCCGAATGTCGAGGGCTTCGGCATCGAAGTTACCGCCGATCAACTCGGCCTCGGCGTGGTCGCCGGCGTCACTGCGGCCTTCGGCGCCCACGCGGTCATCAGCGCGGTGCGCGCCGGCGTTCAGCCGATCGCCCGCCACGGCCAACCACCAGATCAGCAGAGCGATACCCGCGAGCCACCTCCTTCCGGTAACTCAAACGGCTCGTAGCCAGGCCCGGTGTTCACAAGGAGGGCACTATGGCAAAACTGGTCATCGATCCCATCACGCGTATCGAAGGGCACCTGCGGATTGAAGCCGTGGTGGAAGGCGGGCGCGTGAAAGAGGCCTGGAGCAGCGGTACGATGTTTCGCGGCGTGGAGATCATCCTCAAGGGCCGTGATCCCCGTGACGCCTGGGTCTTTACCCAGCGCTTCTGCGGCGTCTGCACCACGGTCCACGCCCTGACCTCGGTGCGCGCCGTGGAGAACGCCCTGAATATCACCATCCCCGAAAATGCTCGCATCATCCGCAATATCATTGATGGTGCGCAACACATCCAGGACCACGTCATCCACTTCTACCACCTGCACGCCCTGGACTGGGTGGACGTGGTGAGCGCGCTCCAGGCTGATCCGGGGGAAACCGCGGCCCTCGCGCAGTCCATCTCCACCTGGCCCAAATCGAGCGCGAATTACTTCAAGAGCGTCCAGGACCGGGTGAAGACCTTTGTCGAATCGGGGCAACTGGGCTTGTTCGCCAACGGCTACTGGGGGCACCCGGCATATCAACTCCCACCTGCAGCCAATCTGCTGGGGGTGGCCCACTACCTGGAGGCGCTGGACTGGCAGCGCGAGTTTATCAAGATCCACGCCATGCTGGGCGGGAAGAACCCCCATCTGCAGACGTATCTCGTCGGCGGTATGGCCATCCCGGTGGACCCCAACAGCCAGATCGCCATCAACGCCCAGCGTATCGCCCAGATGAAGCAGTGGGCCGCGATGGCCCGCGATTTTGTCGAGCAGGTGTACATCCCGGACCTGCTGGCGATCGCTTCGTTCTACAAAGACTGGGCCGCGATCGGCGGCGGGCTGGGCAACTACCTGACCTACGGTGACTTCCCGCGCAGAACCATCGACCAGCCCGCTGAGTTCTGGATCCCCCGCGGCGTGGTGCTGAACAAAAACCTCGCCACAGCCCCGGCAGCGATGGAGCAGGAGCGCATCGCCGAGTATGTCACACACTCGTGGTACACCTATGCCGGGGGCGATGCGCAGGGCAAGCATCCCTGGCAGGGTGAAACCAGCCCGCGCTACACCGGCCCGAAGCCGCCGTTTGAGTTCCTCGATACCGATGCGAAATACTCCTGGCTGAAGGCGCCGCGCTACGACGATACCCCGATGGAAGTCGGCCCCCTGGCCCGCATGATCGTCTCCTACGCCGCCGGTCACCCCGAGGTGCGCGCTACGGTTGACGGGGTGCTGCAACAGCTCGGCGTGGGCCCCGAGGCGCTCTTCTCGACCCTGGGGCGTGTAGCGGCCCGTGGCATCGAGACGCTGTTGATGACCCGCGAACTCGACCGATGGATCGACGAGCTGGCAGCCAACATAGGGCGCGGCGATCTGGCCATCCATAGCGGCGAACGCTGGCGTCCGGAGAGCTGGCCGGCAGAGGCCGAGGGATGGGGCTTCATGGAGGCCCCGCGGGGGGCGCTTGGTCACTGGGTGCGGATCAAGAATAGCAAGATCGAAAACTACCAGGCGGTGGTGCCGAGCACCTGGAACGGCTCACCACGCGACGCCCGCGGGCAGCCTGGCGCCTATGAAGCCTCCCTGATCGACACACCCGTGGCCGACCCCGAACAGCCGCTGGAAATCCTACGCACCATCCACTCCTTCGATCCGTGCCTCGCCTGTGCTGTCCACGTGCTCAACGGCAATGGGCGCGAGTTGACGCGCATCCAGGTGGTCTAATACCAAATCCAGTTGGCAGCTCCGCATTGTCGTTGCCGTCATCGCTCATCGTGACGCCACGTGCGGCAATCTGCAATCCAAAATCTGCAATCGGAAATGGTATAACCCACGCCCAGGGAGGATATATGCGTAGACGTGTGTACATATGGGAAGTGCCAGTACGGCTGACCCATTGGGTCAACGTCGCCTGCATCGTGGTATTGTCATTCACTGGCTACTACATCGGCAATCCGTATCTTGCCGTCAGCGGGCGTGAACCCTATGCTGCGAACTTCATGGGCTTGATGCGCGGCATCCATTTCGTCACCGCCTACATCTTCATCGCCAGCATTCTCTTGCGCACCTATTGGGCCTTTCGTGGCAATGCGTGGGCCAGCTGGCGCGGATTGTTCCCCTTCCTGACACGCGAGGGGCGCAAGAATATGCGACACGCGCTGCAGTACTATCTCTTCATCCGCCGCGATCCGCCTGAGGTAGCCGGGCACAATGCCCTGGCAGGCACCACGTACATGATCATCGTGTTCCTGTACATGCTGATCACCTTCAGCGGGCTGGCACTGTACGGCCTGCTGCACCCGGCCAGCATCTGGTGGCCGCTGACCGGCTGGGTCTTCACCATCGTTGATGCACAAACCCTGCGTCTGGCACACCACCTGATTATGTACCTGCTGATCGCCTTTGCCATCCACCATATCTACAGCGCCTGGCTGGTCGATATGGAAGAAGGTAATGGCCTGATGAGCAGCATTTTCAGCGGCTTCAAGTTCCTGCGCATGGGCCAGCGGCCGGACTGGATCGAGAACCGTCTAGCGGCGCCACAGCCTGAGCCACAGGCGACGAAACGCGAACAACCGGCTTCGGATTAGGCGGGTCGGGTGTTCCCCAACCCGCCTCTGCGCATCGGATGCACAATATGCCAGAGCGCGCTGCTCCCTCGGCCCTGGTGCTGGGCCTGGGCAACATGCTGTTGAGCGATGAAGGGGTGGGCGTTCACGTCGTGCAGCACGTAAGCCGGCACTACGACATCCCGCAGCAGGTGCAGATCCTCGACGGTGGCACCCTGGGTCTGAGTCTGCTCCCCTACCTGCCAAGCGTGACGCACCTGCTCGTGGTCGATGCCGTCGATGCCGCGCAGCCGCCGGGCACGATCGTTCGGCTGGAGGGTGACGAGATCCCCGCCGCCCTGGCGCACAAGATGTCGATGCACCAGGTAGGGCTGCAGGAACTGCTGGCACTCAGCCAGTTGAGCGGCCACACGCCGGCCCACATCGTGCTGATCGGCGTCCAGCCTGCCAGTCTGGAACCCGGCCTGGAACCCTCACCGCTGATCGCGGCTCAGCTAGATACACTGGCCGCGCGCGTCGCCGACGAGTTGCGCGCCTGGGGCTTCCCGTGCCTGCCGCTCGCGTCGTCCCGGCGCGCATCCTGAAGGCCATCGCGCCGGGACGCGGGCCTCCAGAACGTCCCACGGTCGTGGCCCACACCCCCTCCACCTGATACCGCGTGGAATTGGCAAGCCCGCATTGTCCCCGCTCAGCTCCACAGCTCTACAGCTCTACAGCTCTACAAAGCCCTGTGTAGAGCTGTAGAGCTGTGGAGCTGAGAGCCAATGCGATGCCAGCAAGCAGAATCGGTATGAGAGGTCGTGCTGGCCCGCTACTCGTAGCGCAGCGCCTCGATCGGCTGGAGCATGGCCGCGCGACGGGCAGGGTAGAAGCCGAAGCCGATGCCGATCAGCGAGGCGAAGCCCAGTGCGATCGCCACCGCGCTCCAGGAGATCGGCGCGCCGATGCCCGTGACCGCGCCGATCAGCACCACGATGGCGATTGCGCCCGCGATACCGATCAGGCTGCCCACGATGCTGAGCGCCAGGGCTTCGAGCACGAACTGGCCAAGCACGTCGCCATCGGAGGCGCCAAGCGCCTTGCGCACACCGATCTCGCGTGTGCGCTCCGTCACCGCGACGAGCATGATGTTCATGATCCCGATGCCGCCCACCACCAGGCTGATGCCGGCCACCAGCGCGATGAAGCCAGTGATCGCCCCGTTGATGCCCTGCAGCACGCTGAGCGCCTGGGTAGGCGTATTGACCTCAAAATCGTTGATCGCGCCCTCCGGGACGTTGCGGGCGCTGCGCAGCGCAGCCACAATCGCCGCCTCGGCCGGGTCAACCAGCTGCTCGCTGGTGAGGCCCAGCAACACGCTGTTCACCTGGAGCCCACGCCCCGGCAGGTCGAGGTCGCCCACCAGGCGCAGCCGCACGGTGCTCACCGGCGCAAAGACTCGTCCATCAGTCGAGAAGGGGCCGCCATTCTCATCGACAATGCCGATGATCGTCAGTGGCTGGCCGTTGACCTCGATGCTACGGCCCACGGCGGCCTCGAGCGCCTCCCGCTCGGCGCCAAACAGGTCGCGGGCCACCAGGTAGCCGAGCACGCCGACCCGCGCCCCGTCCGCCTCGTCGGCGGCCGTCAGGAAACGCCCGGCCAGCATCGGCACCGTCTGCACCTCGGGGTAGTCCGCGCTGGTACCGACCAGCAACGCCCGGATGGCCGTCGTCCCGGCGCGCACCTCAGTGTTCACCGCGACCTCGGGCACCACCGTACGGAACAGGTCGGGGCGGGCCGCAGCCAGATCCTCCAGCACACGGTAGTCCTGGATGGAGAGCAGCCCGTAGCCGGGCACGTCGCGCGCGCCCTTGGCCCGCGGGTCACCCGGCTCGACGGCGATGCGCCGCGTGCCCAGGTCGACGAACTGCTCGAAGACGCTGCTCTGCAGGGCGTTGCCCAGCGAGAGTACCGCCACCAGCGTGCCGGCACCAATGATGATGCCGAGCATGGTCAGCAACGAACGAAACTTATTGGCCCTGAGACTGTCGAGGGCCATGCCAATCTGCTCTTTGAGCATGCGAGTTCCTTCTGGACCCTGTTATACCACGTGGAATTGGCAATCCCGCATGGTCCCGCTCAGCTCCACAGCGCTCCAGCGCCACACAGGGCTTGGTAGCGCTGGAGCGCTGTGGAGCTGTGGAGCTGAGCCAATACGATGCCATCAAGCAGAAACGGTATCGCGGCTGCGCCGCTCAAATCCGGCTGGCTTCGCCCTGGCGGCGAACCGGCACAGGCACCGGCTCCAGGCCGTGCTCGCGCTCGACGCGCTCGAAGACCTCGACACCGTAGTACTCGCTGAGGATGTTCTCGGCCAGCCGCCCGTCACGCAGACCGATCACCCGGTCCATGTGCCGGCCAATCTCCGGGTCGTGGGTGACGACGATGATCGTGCGGCCCTGCTCGCGGTTCAACTCGCGGAAGAGGGCCATGATCTCGGCGCCGGTGCGTGTATCGAGCGCACCGGTGGGCTCGTCGGCGAGGATGATCGCCGGGTTGTGTACCAGCGCCCGGGCGATCGCCACCCGCTGCTTCTGGCCGCCCGAGAGCGTGTTCGGCAGGTTGTGCAGCTTGGCTCCCAGCCCCACCGCCTCCAGCGCCGCGCTGGCCTGCGCGCGGCGCTGCCGGCTATCCACACGCCCGTAGACCAGGGGCAACTCCACGTTCTGCACGGCGCTCAGCCGCGGCAGCAGGTTGAAGTTCTGGAAGACGAAGCCGAGCTTGCGGTTGCGCACGCGGGCCTGCTCCAGCCGGCTCAGGCTGCTCACATCCTCACCATCGAGGATGTACCGCCCGCTGGTCGGCGTATCCAGCAGGCCGATCAGGGTCATCAGCGTGCTCTTGCCGCTGCCCGACGGCCCCATGATCGCCACCATCTCGCCCTGATCCACCTGTATCGAGACCCCGTCGAGGGCGCGGAATGCGCCGTCGCCGGTGGGAAATTCCTTGACCATGTCGCTAATCTGGACAATCGGACTGGTTATGTAATCAGTGCTCATCGCACACTGCTCCTTATGCAGCCGGTCTACGGTGCTGCGTCCTTACCGGATCACGACTTGCTCGCCCTCGGCGATGCCGCTGCGGATCTCGACCTGCTCACCGGCACGGAGGCCAGGCTCAACCGGGCGATCCTCGATACGGCGCTCGTTGCCCGTGCCGACAACCACGCTGACCACACTCTGGCCATCGACGTTGCGCACGGCGGTGGCCGGTACGCTCAGCACGCCAGCGCGGCGCTCGGCGATGATCGTGGCGCTGGCGGTCATGCCGGACTTCAGGCTCCTGCCCGCCGGGTCGATCTCCACCGTCACCTGGTAGGCAGTGACCGTGCTGTCGCCACGGGGCAATGGCTCCAGGCGCAGCACCGTGCCCGGCAGCGTCGTGCCCAGGGCGTCGACCAGCACCTCGACCGGCTGGCCGGCCTGCACCCGGGCAATATCGACCTCATCGACCGTGACCTTGACCAGGTAGCGGCTGACGTCGATGAGCACCAGCGGGGCTGCCCCGTTCACCGCCTCACCCTGGGCGACGCCGACCCTGGCGACCACGCCGTCGAAGGGGGCGCGCAGCGTCGTGTCGTCGAGCGTGATCTGGGCCTGGTCGAGCTGGGCCTGGGCCTGGGCCACACGTGCCTCGGCACGGGCCAGGTCGCTGGCGGTCGGGTCGGCGCTGAGTTGTTCGAAGCGCGCCCGGGCAGCCTCAAGACTGGCCTGCTGGGCAGCCACGGCCCCGGCGCGCTGGGCGCCGGTCAGGCGGGCCAGTTCGGCCTCGGCACGGGCCAGCTGGGCGCGGGCCGCGGCCAGTTCGTCGGCATCACTGCCGGCAAGCAGTGTGTCCAGGTCGGCCTGGGCGGCGCGCACACGTGCCTCGGCGCTCTGTAGGCCGCTGATCTCGTTCTGGCGAGCCGTCTCATAGCTCACCTGGGCCTGCTGCAGACTGGCCTCGGCGTCGGCCAGGGCGCGGCTGGCCTGGTCGAAGGCGACCTGGAAGTCCTGCTCCTGGATATCGTTCAGCGGCCGGCCGGTCCGCGGATCGGTGCTATTGGCACGCACATGCTCCAGGTCCCAGTAGGCGGTGCTGTAGGCGCTCTGGGCATTGCGCACGGCATTGGCCGCCGCCTCAACGTTCAGGCGAGCCTGCTCTTTGGCGCTGGCCAGCGCTGCCCGCTGGCGATCGAGCTCGGCGCGGGCATCGGCCAGCGTCGTCTCGGCCCGCGTCCGGGCATCATTCTTCGGGCCGGCCTCCAACCGGGCCAGGCGGGCGCGGGCCTCATCGACCGCAGCGCGGGCCGCGCTGAGATCGGCGGCGGTCACACTGCCCTGGGTCTGGATCAGGTTGCCCTGGGCAGCGCGCACCTGCGCCTCGGCCTCGGCGAGTTGCTCGGGGGTGGCGCCATCGCGCAGGGCCTGCAGGTCGGCCCGGGCCACCGCCAGGTTGGCGGCGGCGGCGTCGCGGGCGGCCAGCTGCTGACGATTGTCGAGCGTCATCAGCGCATCGCCCGCCCGCACGGCATCGCCCTCGGCAACCAGCACCTCGGCCACCCGCCCGTTGGCGGGGAAGGCCAGTGCGGCCTGGACCCGGGGCTCGATCTGGCCCGTGGCGCTGACCCCCAGCACCAGATCACCACGGGTCACTGGAACAACCGTAGCGTCGGCGAGCGGATTGGCCCGCGCACCGCTGAAGGCGCGCACGGCAAAGGTGGCGCCCAGGGCGAGCAGCAGCACCCCGGCGATGATCACGGCAAGCGGCGGGCGGCGCAGACGACCGCCGGGACGGGACTGTGGAACGGTAGTCATTGAGCGTCTTCCTTACACAGACTGGTTTGCAGCGCGCTGGCGCCGCTATGCAGCAACACCATGCAGAAACAGGTCGACCATCTGGCTCGCGCTGAGCGGGCGCGCATCCATCGCAATACCACTCTCGGCAGCCCAGGCCGCCATCCGACCGTCGATCGTAACTTCGCGGCAGGCCTCGCCCACACTGAGAAACAGGTTGGCAAGCGTGACCGGCGGGTAGTGCCCGAGCACGCCATCGGCGACACCCTGCTCCATCACCTGGAGCACCGGGCGGAAGAGATGGCGGAAGAAGGCCCGGGCCAGCCGGTCACGATTCGCCGGCCCGAGGTGCTCGAGCATCTCGTGGCGCATCATGCGCATATCACGGTCCTGGCCGTCCATCACCACCGCAGCCAGGGCCTGGAGCCGCGCGGTTGTGTCCCCGGCGAGCGTAGCGGCGACCTGCAGCCGCACGCCCATCTCCTGGAGCACGCGCAGCCCCATCTGGACGAACAGCTCCTCCTTATCGGCGAAGTAGTAGTAGAGCGTCGGCTTGGTCACGTCGGCCGCGCGAATGATGTCGTTGATCGAGACGGCCTTGTAGCCCCGCTGCATAAAGAGCTGGCCCGCGGCATCGACGATCTTCACCGCGGTCGGGCTGCTGATTGGTTCGAGATCGTGCATCATTGGTATTTTGCCTGACCGGTCAGGAAGTATTTGAAGCCACACAATTACGTAACTTTACCGACCGGTCAGGAAGAGTATACCGCCATGAACATGCTTTGTCAAGGGCCTGGCCGGGTTTTTCTGTGCAAATTCTGGGCAGAGGCTGTTCAGAGCCGCCGGGGGGCAGAGGGCTCTCAGGTATAGGGTTTTTGGGAGGTGCGCCCCCAGGCCCCGCATACCCCACCCCCCTCCCCCCTCCCCTGCCAGGGGAGGGGGCCAGAATCTGGCGTTGCAG
>JACAEO010000188.1 GCA_013388805.1 Chloroflexota bacterium | reverse complement strand
GATCCCGAACCTGTTGCCGGCCGCAGATGTGCAGAAGATCGCGCAACTGCAGAGCGCGCCGATCGGCAGTGGCGATCTCGCAATCGAGACGCCGGTCAGTCCTGACGACCACACGGCGCTGGTGCGCAGGAGTCCTGCGGAGCGCGTTCTTCTGAACGTGCGCGACGGCAGCACCCGCCCGGTGCAGGTGAGCCAGATGTTCTCCCCGCTGTCGAAATCTGATCTGGTTTGACGCCGACCGTGTCGGCGGCTTTGCGTCGCTCCTGGTTGATGGCAGGCCTGGATAGGATCGTCTGCCTACAAGCTCTACGGCGCCCAGGAGCAGATCCTCTGGTTCCGCACCTGATCTCGGACAGCCGTGGTACAATCGAACTGGTTGCCGGCAGGTGCCAGACAGAGCACGATGCAGCCTCTGCAGCTCATGGTATAACCACCGAGGTGTAGGATGCTCTTTGATGTACGTCCGCTGACTCAGTCACTGATCGCCCTCTGGACGGTGATTCAGTCGCTCGGCGAGGCGCAGGGTGGTCTGGTTGCGGCGGTGAACGCGGAACTCATGGCGGGGCCCCTCTGGCTGCCGAGCATCGTGCTGATCTTCTTCGTGGCCGGGCTCTCGGAGAGCTTCGGCACGCGGGCGGTAGTCCTGTTTCTCAACCGCGTCGGCCGCCGGCCGTTCTGGATTGCCCTGCTGCTGACCGCCCTGACCTACGTGGCGGGCGGCTTTGTCTGGGGCGCCACGACGGCGCTCGTCGTCGACCTCTTCTACGACCTCGACCGCGTCTTCCTGGTGAGCCTGCGGGCCGTCGCGGTCGGCTTCCTCCCCCTGCTCTTCGCCTTTCTGGGCTTCACCCCCTACCTGGGCCAGGGGTTGCTGATCATCCTTCAGGGCCTCAGCCTCTTCCTGGCGGCCCTCACCCTCTCGCTGGCCTACGGGCTACCCTTCGCCAACGCGGCGCTCTGCGCCACCGGCGGCTGGGTGCTCTTCCAGATCATCCGCTGGTTCACGGCCGGCCCGGTCACCTTGATCAGCCGCTGGCTGCTGCGCCAGATCACCGGTCAGGATGTGGACTACGGGCTGCGCGATGTGGTCCCTTCTGTTCCCCTCGGCCTGCGGCGCCAGAACTAGCCGGAGAGGATCAGCCCGATGCAGAGCCTCTTTCTGATCCTCGAGGGCCTCAGGGCCTTCTTCCTCACCTTCGGCGTCGAGATCCTCTTCCTCGTCGGCATGCTCGTCTTCGCCATGCTGATCGCCGGGGTGCTGGCGCCGCTCCACTTTCTCGGCTGGTGGGCTGGCTGGACGGAGGCGAAGCAGCAGCCGGCCGAGGAGCGCAAACAGCGCGCACCTGTGCAGCCGTCAGTGGTCAAGGCCGGAGACGACCATCCGCGGGTCCCGCCGCGCCACTACCTCGTCTTCCTCTCGGGGATCGGCAATACCTCGGCTGAGGCCCTGGCCAGCGAGGAGCAGGCCTTTCTGCGCAACCTCCAGGCGGCGATGCCCTGGCTCGCGATTATCGATAACATTTTCGCCTACTCGCCAGACAACACCGGCCTGACCGAGGACGAGGAGCGCGGCGAGTTCTGGCGCACAGTGCTCGCGGTGAAGACAGCCGGTGGGCGTGGGGCGGCCCTGGGCAATCTGATCAACATGCGCAACTTGCTCCAGGTGGCCGTCTCGGCCGATCGACGCTACGCCCCGGTCTTCAACTATGGCACCGCCAGCACGATCTTTCAGGCGCTGCTCGACGCGGGTTACACGCCGCGTATGGGCGTGCCGGTGACGCTGATGGGCTACAGCGGCGGCGGCCAGGTGGTCTTTGGCGCGGCCCATTTCCTCAAGCCGGCGATCGGCGCGCCGCTCCAGGTCATCTCGCTCGGCGGCGTGATGGCCAGCACCCGCGGCATCGACGCCGCCGACGAGCTGGTCCATTTGGAGGGCACTCACGACACAGTCGCTGCCACGGCCGACATCCTCTTCTGGGGGCGCTGGCCGATCGCCCGCCACTCGCGCTGGAACAAGGCCCTGGCCGCGGGCAAGCTGCGGCGCATCACCCTGGGCCCGATGGTCCACACCGGCCCGAAGGGCTACCTGGATACGCAGACGTTTCTGCCGGAGGGGCCGAGCTACATGGAGCACACGACCGCCACGACGGTCGAGCTGATCACAGCGTTCCACCAGCACTACAGCGGCGCGCGGCCGGGGCCGGGCGGCGGGCAGCGCCTGGCGGCAGTGGCGGAGCGACGCTGATGCTGATCGAGATGCTCCGCAGCAGCCGGGCTGTGCTCCTGCAGCCCTCGGTGGCCACCTTCGAGGCCCACGAGCAGCGCAAGCTCGGCTGGGCCTTGCTCTACGTGCTGATCGGCGCAGCGATAAACGCCGTCCTCGGCTGGATCACCTTCTTCGTGCAGCAGCCCTTCCTCGCGCGGCAGCGGGCGACGCTCGAGGCCTACTTCGCCGACCTGGAGGCGCGGCTGGGCCGCGATCTCCCCTTCGAGGCCTTTCTCGCCGCGCGCAGTCCCGGCATTCCCGTGCTCGGCAGCCTGATGAACACGATGGCCGGTTTCCTCATCTACCTCGGCGTTGTCTATGTGCTCGGCCGGCTGCTGGGAGGCAAGGGCCGCCTGGGCGAACTGGCCTACGACATCGCCCTCTTCTGGGTGCCGATCGCCATCGCTGGCGCGCTGATCAACCTCTTTTCGATCGGCTGGTTCTCGTGCCTGACGGCGCCGCTGGCAATCGGGGTGACCGGCCTGGGCTTCTATCTGACCTACCTCAGTGTGCAGGCGGGGATGAACCTGCCGCCGCGCCGGGCCCTGGTGGTCGTGATCATCCCCGCGCTCGTTCCTCTCCTGCTCTTCTGCCTGGCGATCGCCATCTTCATCGCCCTGGCCGGGCTCGAGGTGAGCGCCTTCGCGCCGGGCGCGGCCCTGCCATGGCTGTGAGGCGCCTGGCCGCCCCGGGCGGAACGGGTTGAAAGGGGGGGGATGAGAGACGTTTTTTGGCGTTGTGATGCCGCAAACAACTGCGTCAGAAGAATGCCGCATCACCGTGCGCGCCAGCGCCCCTTTCCCCCCCCCTTTCAAGGCGGAACGGGGGGTGCGGCTACACCGCACATCACCTGATGAAAAAGGTTGCTCTCGGGCGGGCGGCGCCCGCCCCCACCCGCCGGCGGGGGGGGGGG
>JACAEO010000205.1 GCA_013388805.1 Chloroflexota bacterium | reverse complement strand
TACGTGTTCACATGTCTCCCGGGAACGCGGGCATCTTGCCCGCGGAGACGCGACGAGGGCGGGACGCCCTCGCTCCCAGGCGCGTGTATGACCCCGGGTGTGAACAGGTACCTACGCGCTGGTATTTGACACTGCCCCAACGCGGCGAGTATAATCATCGGAGTCTGCCTGCAATTGGTATCTAGCTGGGCACGACCCCACGAGGAGATAGACGATGCCGAAGCGTACCTGGCAGCCCAAGCGCATTCCGCGCCGGCGTAAACATGGCTTTCTGGCGCGCATGAAGACGAAGGACGGGCGCGAGGTGCTGCGCCGCCGCCGCGCCAAGGGCCGCTGGAAGTTGACCGTTAGCGACGAGCGCCGCCATGGGGCGCGTCGTGGCCACCGCTAGGCGAGGACACGGGTCCAGGGTATGGGCGCTGGGCAGTGGGGGTGCTGTGTCGCCACACGCACGAGCCTGTACCCGGGGTCCGCTTCGACCATGAAGCGCGTCTATCGGCTCCGCCGTCCGGATCAGTTCCGCCGAGCCAGACGCGAGGGTCGTAGCTATCATTCGCCGCTGTTGACCCTGAATGTCGTGGCTGGCCGGCGACGTCGTGTTCGCTGCGGCTTCGTGGTTGGAAAACCCTTTGCGACGGCGGTCCAGCGCAACCGCGCCAGGCGTCGTGTCCGCGAAGCCGTACGGCTCGCTCTGCCGTCGATCACTCCCGGCTACGACCTGGTGTTCGTGGTCCGGGACGTTGAGGTGTTGACGATCCCCTTTCCAGCTATCCAGCAGGCCGTGGAGCACCTGCTTCGCCGTGCGCAGCTCTGGCGTGGGCCGGAGGGTACAAGCCCTGCTGATGCTCCACCTGCGCTACACTGTGATGTACGCCCGGCGCTCGCCGGGAACCATACCTTGACCGAGGGCGAGCCCCGGTCCTGACCATCGTCTTACCGAGGATAGAACAATGGGTGGTATCTGGTCCGCGTTCGTTGGCCTGCTCGAGTTAGCGCTGATCTGGTTCTCCTCGATCATGGGCAACGTCGCCCTCGGTATCATCCTCTTCACCATTGCAGCGCGCCTGGTGATCCTGCCGCTGACGCTGAGCTCGATCCGCTCCAGCCGCCGCATGCAGGAGCTGCAGCCGATGATCAAAGAGCTGCAGCGTAAGTATGGCAAGGAGCCGCAGAAGCTCAACGAAGAGACGATGAAACTCTACCGGGAGTATAAGATCAACCCGGTGGGTGGTTGTCTGCCACTGCTCCTGCAGTTGCCGATCTTCTTCGGCGTCTACCAGGCAGTGTATCACCTCTTTGGTGGTGAGGCGGGACGCCAGTTTCTGAGCGCTGGCGCGGCCGAGCGTCTCCAGGATCCGGCGGTTGCCGCGATCTTCTCGCAGAAGCTCTTCGGAGTGATCGATGCCGGTGCAGTAACCTTTGGCCCAAATGGCTTTGCCGGGCTGGTCTATATCATCCTGCCCACCCTGTCGATCGTCCTGCAGTTGCTGCAGACGGTGATGGCTACGCCGCGTGTCCAGGACCCGCAGCAGAAGGCCATGACCCAGATGATGATGTTTATGCCCCTGGTGTTTGGCTATATCGCCTTCACCTTTCCCCAGGGCGCGGTGCTCTACTGGGTGGTGAGCAGCGTCGTTGGCATCGTCCAGCAGTACTTTACCTCCGGCTGGGGCTCACTGGCCAACTATCTGAAGTTCCTCCCGCCTGATGGCAAGCCAACCACCTCGCCCACGCTTGCCCCGGCGGCGGTCAGCGCTGATGCAGCCGGGGTTGCCGCGCCAACGGCGCCACGCGTTGATTTCTGGAGTGTGATGCGCCCGCTCACGGAGCGCAGTGAGCAGGCGGGTGAGAGCTCGGCCGCTGCCCCGGCGGAGGAGCCGGGCGATGAGGCGCGTAGCCCGAGCCAGCAGCGACAGGTGGTCAACCAGCGCAAGCCGCGTCGGCGCAAGTGAGCGGCTCGTACCCGTCTGAGCCTGGTCGCGCCAGGGAGATGTCAGGTACTCGTAGAGGGACGCTATGAAGAGCATCGAGATCAGCGCGCGTACCGTTGCCGAGGCTGTCGAACTGGCGCTCGCGCAGCTTGGCAAAGATCGCGACGAGGTGGCGATCGCGGTGCTGGACGCGGGCGAGTCCGGTGACGAGGCGCTCGTTCGGGTCACCGTCGTTGATGACGAGGAAGAGGAAGCGGACGACGAGACTAGCACCGTTGCCCCGGCGAGTGAGGGCAGCGACGTGCAGGTGATCGCGCGCACCATCCTCGAAGATCTGCTTGAGCGCATGGATATTCACGCCTATGTCACGCCCGTGGTGACACGGGTTCCCGGACAGAAGGGTGATATTGAAGAGACGATTACCCTGCACGTCGAGGGCGCCGACGAAGAGGCCATGGGCTTGCTGATCGGGCGGCGTGGCGAGACGCTGCGCTCACTCCAGTTCTTGCTCAATTTGCTGGTCAGCCGCCGGGTTCAGAAGTGGCCGCAGATCGTCGTTGATGTCGGCAACTACCGCCAGCGGCGCCAGGAGTCGCTCGAGGGCCTGGCGCGCCGGATGGCCGAGCGGGTGCGCCAGACTGGCCGCCCGATTATGCTTGAGCCAATGGCTGCCTACGAGCGGCGCATCGTCCATCTCGCGCTGCGCGATGATAAGACGATCTATACCGAGAGCTCCGGCGAGGGCGAGAACCGTAAGATCGTCATCTATCCCGCCAAGCAGTGAGTGGTCCGTAACGTCCGTTTCCGGGTGTTCCACCAGCCCGCTCACGGCCTCGTCCAGCGGTGATCGACTACCTCGTTATTGGCCATATCACCCGCGATCGCCTGCCTGACGGCGGCTATGCCCCCGGGGGAACGGCACTCTACGCTGCGGCGACCGCGGCCCGCCTCGGGGCGCGGGCCGCGGTGCTTACTGCCGGCAACCCCGCCCAGTTGCCGCTGGCACCACCCGGGGTTGCGCTCCACGTGACGCCGGCAGCCGCAACGACCACCTTCGCGAATCGCTACCACCCCGACGGGCGCCATCAGTGCCTACACGAGCTGGCGCCGCCGATTACACTCGCTACCTTGCCCACCGCCTGGCGCGCGGCCCCGGTGGTCCACCTTGCGCCCGTCGCCGGCGAAGTCGATCTGGCCCTTGCGGCTGCCTTCCCCACAGCCCTGGTCGGCGTGACGCCTCAGGGCTGGATGCGCGCCTGGGATGCGCCCTTGCCCGCACCGGTGCGCCCGGCGCCCTGGCGTCCTGCGCCGGCCCTGCTGCGCCAGCTCGCCCTGATCGTGCTGAGCATCGAAGACGTGGGCCACGACGAAGCCCTGGCTGCGAGCTACGCCGCCCACTGCTCCCTCGTGGTCGTGACCCGGGGTGCCGCAGGGGCCACGCTCTACCTGGCTGGCGTGCCAGAGCCGGTGGCCCCCTGTCCCGCGCGCGAGTGTGACCCGACGGGGGCGGGCGATGTGTTTGCGGCGGCGCTGCTGCTGCGGCTCGCCGAGACGGGTGACCCGCGCGCCGCCGCAAACTTTGCGAGCGCGGCGGCAGCCTGCGCGGTGGAGGGCGTCGGTCACCTGGCGCTGCCCGACCGGGCAGCGGTGCTGGCGCGGGGTGCCGGGTGATCAGCGCTCCAGGCGATAGGGCACACTGGTGACGACCGTGCCCTTCTGAAACATCAGCGCGGTCTTGATCAGCAGCCCGGTCTGGTTATGGAGCAGATTTTCCCACCAGCGCGCGGGCACAAACTCTGGCAGGACGACCGTCACGACCCCATCCTTGTAGTGCGACTGCACCTCGTTGATATAGCTGCGGAGCGGCGTGATCAGCGAGCGGAAGGGCGACTCGAGCACCACCAGCGGCACATCGCAGCTCCACTCCGCCCAGCGGGCCCGGAGCCGTTCGGTCTGCTCCGGGTCGAGGTTGATATAGACGGCGGTGACATTATCGGGGGCGATCGAGCGGGCGTACTGCAACGCGGGCAACACCCCCTTGTGGATGCCGCTCACCAGCACGATCGCAGTATGCCGACGCAGGTCGCTGGGCTTGATCGCAGTCGACAGCGAGAGTTGCTCGGCAACGCGGAGGTAGTGGCGGTGAATGGCGTGGAAGACCAGTACCAGCAGCGGGATGAGTAGCAGCACGATCCATGCGCCGTGGGTAAACTTGGTCACCGCGAGGATCACCAGCACCACCGCGGTGAGGACCGTGCCGACGCCGCTGATCAGCGCGCCACGTTGCCAGCCCGGCTCCTGGACGCGTAGCTGACGCCTGACCATACCGGCCTGTGACAGCGTAAACGAGATGAAGACGCCCACCGCGTAGAGCGGCAGCATCGCGATCTCGTTGGCCTGGAAGATCACCACCAGCAATCCCGAAAAGAGCCCGAGGGCCAGGATGCCATTGGAGAAGACCAGCCGGTCGCCTCGGGAGGCGAACTGGCGAGGCATGAAGCGATCGCGTGAGAGGAAGGAGGCCAGGCGCGGGAAATCGGCAAAGGCGGTATTGGCCGCCAGCACCAGGATCAGAGCCGTAGCGACCTGGATAACAAAGTAGGCCGGGCCGGTGCCGACCACCGTACGGGCGATCTGCGAGACCACCGTTTCGTGGGTGGCCTCGTTGGGCATGGCGCCGTGGAGATGGGCCAGCCAGGTGATGCCGAGGAACATGGTGACCAGCAACGTCACCATCAGGGTGAGGGTCGCAGCGGCGTTTCTGGCCTCGGGGGGTTTGAAGGCCTGCACGCCGTCGCTGATCGCCTCGATGCCGGTGAGCGCAGTGCAGCCGGCGGCGAAGGCGCGCAGGATCAGCCACAGTCCAAGGGCCTCGCCGGTGGTGTGGACCGGCGGGGCGATCGGGTGCACCACTGGCATAGCCCCGTAGAAGGCGTCCTTCAGCAGGGCGAAGATGATCAGCCCGATGATACTGACAACGAAGGCATAGGTGGGCACGGCGAAGATCGAGCCACTCTCCTTGACGCCGCGCAGGTTGGCCAGAGTGACCAGGGCGATGCAGAGCAGCGCAAGCTCCACCGAGGCGTGCTTGAGCGCGGGGTAGCCCCAGGTGCTGGCCAGTGAGGTGATGGCCGCGACCCCGGCCGAGATGCTCACCGCAACGGTGAGCACATAGTCGATGAGCAGGGCAGCGGCCGCGATCAGGCCGGCAGTATCGCCGAGGTTCTCACGGCTCACAATGTAGCCGCCGCCGCCGCGGGGATAGGCATGGATGGTCTGGCGATAGGAGAAGGCGACGATCAACAGCAGGGCGGCGATGGCGCCACCGATCGGCAGGGCGAGGCCAAGTGCCTGGGTGCCGGCGAGGATCAGCACGGTGAGAATGGCCTCGGTGGCGTAGGCGACCGAGGAGAGCGCGTCCGAGGAGAAGACGGCCAGGGCCGTCGTGCGGGTCAGCCGCTCCTGGTGCTGATGCTCGGTGGCGATCGGTTTGCCGACAAGGAAGCGTTTAATCTGTGATGCCATAGCGAGCTGCTTGCCTTTCACGCCGGCGGTGCGTGGCCGGTGTCACGCCTGTTGAAAGACAAAAAAAGACCTGACGACCTCGGCAGTCGGCATAGCGTCGGCTGTCGGTCCTCGGCGTCGAGGTAGTGATACCAAATCCAGTTGGCAGTCCCGCATTGTCGTTGCCGTCATCGCTCATCGTGACGCCATGTGCGGCAATCTGCAATCCAAAATCTGCAATCGGAAATGGTATGACCGGTGGTGCTGGCCGTGCCCGGGTGCACGGCCATTCTGATTGCGAGCACTATAGCAAAACGGGCCACTGTCCGTCAATTTCTCCGGCGCCGGGTAGTGATCTTTCAACTCTAACCGGTGTAGAATATCACAAGATTAACCGGGAGTTGGCTGGTGGCAACCAGAAGATAGAGATAGACCATGGCTGAGCTGGCAATTACGGCGCGTGGCCTCACAAAGCAGTACGGTGCGGTGACGGCGCTGGACGGCATCGACCTGGCGGTGAGCAGCGGAACGGTCTACGCCCTGCTGGGGCCGAATGGCGCCGGCAAGACCACGACGATCAACATCCTCACCACGCTGACCCGGCCCACCACTGGCGAGGCCACGGTGTGCGGCCACGATGTGTTGCGCCAGGCCGACCAGGTGCGCGCCTGTATCGGCGTGACCTTTCAGGACATTGTGCTCGACCCGGATCTGACCGGTCGCGAGGTGCTCGACATCCACGGGCGGCTCTACCGCCAGCCCGGTGCGCTGCGCCGCCGTCGCCTGGCTGAGCTGGTTGAGCTGGTGCAGCTTGGCGACGCGATCGATCGGCGCGTGCGCACCTACTCGGGGGGCATGAAGCGACGGCTCGAACTGGCCCGCGGGCTGATGACCGAGCCCCGGGTGCTCTTCCTCGACGAGCCCACTCAGGGCCTCGACCCGCAGAACCGAGTCGGCATCTGGGGGTACATCCGCGAGTTGAACCGGGTCCGCGGCCTGACCTTGCTGCTGACCACCCACTACATGGACGAGGCCGAGGCCCTGGCGAGCCAGGTGGGCATCGTCGACAGGGGGCGGCTGGTCGCCGAAGGTACGCCGGGCGAACTGGTAGCCACCCTCGGCGCCGACGTGATCCGGGTCCGCGGCCAGGGTGAGCAGGCCCACTTCGTGGCTGAGGTGGCGCGCCTGCCGTTTGTGGTGCGGGTAGAGACCGATGCCGCGGACGCGATGGTGCTCGTCTACGTCGATAGCGGCAGCCGGCGCCTGGTGGAGGTCGTGGGCGCTGCGAGCGGCAATGGCTTTCTTGTTGAGGATGTAACCCTGGCCCGCCCGAGCCTGGGCGATGTCTTTCTGCACCACACAGGCCGGGCGCTACGGGACTGACAGCTCGGTACCGATGATAGGCTAGAACCGAGGAGGCCGATGTACGCAACCTTCGTGATCTGGAACAAGCACATGACCAAGTTCTTGCGCAGCACGGAGGAGTTGCTGGGGCTGGCGCTCCAGTCAGTGCTGTGGGTTGTGCTGTTCGGCGTGGGCATGCGTGGCATGATCGCAGAGGTGGACGGACGCGACTACATGTCGTACATCCTGCCAGGGATCATCGCCCTGAGTGCGCTGGGCGGCGCGGTGGGCGGGGGCATGGTGTTGCTCGACGAGCGGCTGCGCGGTATCCTCAAGGAGTATCTGGCGGCGCCCATCCCGCGACTGAGCATCCTGCTAGGCAGTGCGACCAGCACCGCGACGAAGGCGCTGATCCAGGCGACGATCATGCTGGTGGTTGGCATCCTCATGGGCGCGCGACTGGCGCCCAATCCGCTGGGCTGGCTGGCTTCATTGCTCCTGATCGCGATCTTCGCGGTCGGCTTCAGCGGTCTGGCGCTCGCGGTGGCAGCGGTTTCGCGCTCGATCGCCGGTTACCACGGCATGATCTTCCTCTTCAACCTGCCGTTACTCTTTGCCTCCAATGCACTCTACCCGCTCGCGGTGCTGCCCGGCTGGATGCTAGCCATCGTCCTGCTCAACCCCACCACCTACCTGATCGACGCGGTGCGTGCCCTCGCCTTCGGTACCGAGGTGACGCTCCCGCTGCCGCTGAGTGTTGCCGTGGTCTGCCTGTTTGCCGCTGGCTGCACCTGGCTGGCCCTGCGCCTGTTCCGGCGGTCGATCAGCGCTTAGGAGTGGGGGCTGGCGGGGCGGCGCCGCGGGCGCCGGAGGGCGCGTGGTGCTGCCCCGTGG
>JACAEO010000016.1 GCA_013388805.1 Chloroflexota bacterium | reverse complement strand
GGCTGAGGGGAGAGGAGGTAGGCCTTTCCTCAGCCCTCAGCCCTCAGCCCTCAGCCCTCAGCCCTCACGACACCGTCGTGGCTCGAGGCCGAGCAGGAAGGCGAACGTGACCAGTTCGAACCAGGCGAGGGTGGCGCAGAGCACGAGGCCGAGCGCGCCATCGCGCCAGCCGCCGAGGCGCACGTAGCGGCGCCAGAACTCGCGGACCGGGGCACCAACGAAGTTGCGCAGGCGGGTACGCCTGCCCAGAGCGGCCAGCGTGCGCGCCTCGGCCAGGGCGTAGCGGCTCTGCTTGACCCAGAGCTCGTCGAGGCGCTCGATGTTCAGGTGCTGCAGGTGGCCGTGCAGGGTAGCCGCCGCGCCGTCGAGGGTCGCGACCTCGTGGACCTGATGGCGCTCGTCGTAGTGGGCGGCGCCGCGGCGCAGCAGCCGCAGTTGATGGTCGGGATACCAGCCGCCACCGCGCAGCACGCGGCCAAAGAACAGGTTGTAGCGTGGGATCCAGTAGCCGCTGACCGTGGAGGGGGCATCGTGCAGCACGGCCCGCAGCTCGGCGGCCAGTTCGGGGGTGACGCGCTCATCGGCGTCGAGGAAGAGCACCCAGGCGCCGTGGCTCAACGCGAGCGCGCGGTTGCGCTGGGCGGGAAAGCCGCGCCAGGGCTCGTGCAGCACGGTGGCGCCATAGGCCGCGGCCACGGCGGCCGTCCGGTCGGTGGTGCGCCGATCGAGCAGCACGAGCAGTTCATCGGCCAGGCCGGCCACACTGGCCAGGCACGCGCCAATGTGGCGCTCCTCGTCACGCGCAATGATCGCGACCGAGAGCTGCGTCGGCCTTGTGGTGCGGGGCAGCATGGAACAGCGTGTTGCATCCGGCCTGGTGTGGAGGCCGGGGGTGAGGGCCTCCAGAGCGTCCCCAGGCCCTATCTCGCGGCCTCGTCCAGATGTTCGTTCTCCTGCGGAACAGCCGACCTAGTGCGATTGCAGATTGCAGATTTGCGATGGTAGATTGGGCGCGGCGCAGCTGGACACGGTCGAGGTCGCGCTGATGCCCAAACAGGTCGCCTGGAACTGCACTAGAAAAAGCCCAGCTCCTCGCGGGCCTCCTCGCTCATCAGGCTCGGGTTCCAGAAGGGCGTCCACACCAGGTTGATCCGCACATCCTGCAGCTGCTTATAGACCTCGCCCAGGGCCAGCACCTCGCGCTTCGCCTGGTCGAGGATCTGCGGGCCGGCCGGGCAGGCCGGGGTCGTCAGCGTCATGTCGATGTCGACCACCCGCCCATCCTCCAGCACGTCGATGCGATAGACCAGCCCCAGGTTGACGATATCCAGCCCGATCTCAGGGTCGACCACGTTCTTCAGCGCGGCGCGCACCAGCTCGTCGGTGATCATATGCTTCCTCGTGTATGCATCGGCAGCGGCCTGAGGTATGATACCATAGCTTCCGTATGCTAACCCTCCTGATCAACAATCCACTGCTGCTGCTCTTTGTTGTCGCAGCGATCGGCTATGTACTGGGTCGCATCCGCATTGCGGGGGTGAGCCTCGGCGTAGCCGCCGTGCTGTTCGTCGGTCTGGCCTTTGGCGCACTCGACCCGAACCTGAAGCTCCCCGAGATCGTCTACCTGCTCGGCCTGGTGCTCTTCGTCTATACCATCGGCCTGAGCAGCGGCCCGGGCTTCTTCGTCTCCCTGCAGCGCAAGGGGTTGCGCGATAATCTGCTCGTGCTCGGCGTGCTGCTGCTCGCGACCGCGCTCACCGTGGTTGCCCATTGGCTGATCGGCACGAGCGCGCCGATCACCGCCGGGATCTTCGCCGGTAGCCTGACCAACACCCCCGCCCTGGCCAGTGTGATCGAGCAACTCAAGCGCAGGAGCGCGGGCGCCCTCAACGACGCCGTCCTCGCCGAGCCGGTGGTCGGCTACTCCGTCACCTACCCGATGGGCGTGCTTGGCATGATCCTGGCGATCTATCTCTTCCAGCGGCTCTGGCAGGTGGACTATCGCGCTGAGGCCCGTGCTGTACCGGAGCTCGGCCTCGGCACCGAGGGTCTCGTCAGCCGCACGCTGCGCATCACGCGCCCCGAGCTGGACGGCCGCAACCTCGGCGAGCTGACCCGCACCAATCGCTGGGACGTGGTCTTCGGGCGCCTCCAGCACGATGGGCATGTCAGCATCGCCACCAGCGACTCGTATGTCAAGCTCAACGACCTGCTGAGCGTCGTCGGCACGACCGCGGAGGTCGAGCGGGTCATCGCCCAGCTGGGTGAACCGGCACCTGAGCCGCTGGAGCTGGATCGCCATATCCTCGACTTCCGGCGCGTCTTCGTCTCCAACCCCGAGGTGGCCGGCAAACGTCTGCGTGAGCTCGACCTCCCGCACACCCAGGGTGCGATCATCACCCGCCTGCGCCGCGGCGATAGCGAGATCCTGCCCCACGGCGATACCGTGCTCGAACTGGGCGACCGGGTCCGCGTGGTCACCCGGCGCGAGAACCTGGACAATCTGAGCGCGTACTTCGGCGACTCCTATCGCCGCCTCTCGGAGATCGATGTCGTCTCGTTCGGCCTGGGGCTCACGCTCGGCCTGCTGCTGGGCATGGTGCCCATCCCACTACCAGGGGGCGGCACCTTCACGCTGGGCTTTGCCGGCGGCCCGCTGCTCGTGGCGCTCGTGCTCGGCTGGCTGGAGCGCAGCGGGCCGATCGTCTGGAGCCTGCCCTACAGCGCCAATCTGACCCTGCGCCAGCTCGGGCTGACGCTCTTTCTCGCCGGGGTCGGCACCCGCTCGGGCTACAGCTTCGTCAACACCCTGGCCCAGGGGGGCGGGCTCAGCATTCTGATCGCCGGCACGCTGATCACCGCCGTCGCCGCCGTGACGCTGCTCTTCGTGGGGCACCGGCTGCTCAAGATCCCCATGGGCCTGTGCATTGGCCTCCTCGCCGGCTTACAGACCCAGCCAGCCGTGCTGGCCTTTGCCAGCGAGCAGACCGAGAACGACATGCCCAATCTCGGCTACGCCACCGTCTACCCGCTGGCCACGATCGCCAAGATCGTGCTCGCCCAGCTGCTCGTTGTCCTGCTGGGCTAATACTTCGCCACACTCGGATCGACCTCGTCGGACCAGCGCAGCACGCCGCCCTCCAGGTTCTTCACCTTCCGGAAGCCCACCTGCACAAGCAACTCCACCGCGCGTCCGCTGCGCACCCCGCTACGGCAGTAGACAACGATCTCCCGCGCGCTGTCGAGCTCGTGGATCCGCTCCGGCAGCTGGTCGACCGGGATAAGCTTGTCGGTGCCCGGGATGTTCGCGATCGCCACCTCGTAGGGGTTGCGCACATCGAGCAGGAAGGGCCGGTCATCGCGCTCCAGCCAGGCGGCCAGTTCCGTCGGCGTGATCACATACTGGGCGCCGATCTGCGGCGCCTCAGGCGCGATGCCGCAGAACTGCACATAGTCGATCAGCTCGCTGACGGTCGGATCCTCGCCGCAGACCGGGCAGGCCGGGTTGCGGCGCAGCTTGAGCTCGCGGAAATGCATGGCCAGCGCGTCGTAGAGCAGCAGGCGACCGATCAGCGGCTCGCCGATCCCGGTGAGCAGCTTGATCGCCTCGGTGGCCTGGATGGTGCCGATCACCCCTGGCAGCACGCCCAGCACGCCACCCTCGGCGCACGAAGGCACCAGCCCGGGCGGCGGCGGCTCGGGGTAGAGGCAGCGATAGCACGGCCCGCCCTGCTGCGGCGCAAACACCGTCGCCTGGCCCTCGAAGCGGAAGATGCTGCCGTAGACGTTGGGCTTACCGAGCAACACCGCAGCGTCGTTGGTCAGGTAGCGAGTGGGGAAGTTGTCGGTGCCATCGACGATCACATCGTAGGGCTGCATCAGCTCGAGCGCATTGGCCGAGGTGATCTGCGTCTCGTAGATCGTCACCTCGATGTGCGGGTTGAGATCCTGCAGGCGCCGTCTGGCCGACTCAGTCTTGGCCATGCCGACCGTGCTGGTGCCGTGGACGATCTGGCGCTGCAGGTTGCTTGCATCGACGACATCGAAATCCACCAGGCCGATATGACCGACCCCGGCGGCTGCCAGGTAGAGCGCCAGCGGCGAGCCGAGGCCCCCCGTGCCGATCAGCAGCACACTGCCCTGCTTGAGCCGGCGCTGGCCTTCCATGCCCACCTCGGGCATAATCAGGTGGCGGCTGTAACGGGCGATCTCGTCATGCGAAAGTGTCACCCTGCTCATCGGCTGCCTCCAGCGATTGCGGGGATGATCGACACATGCTCGCCATCGCGCAGCGGGGTCGCCTCACCCTGCAGGTAGCGGATATCCTCGTCGCCGACGTAGAGATTGACAAAGCTGCGCAACTGGCCATCATCGCCGAAGATCTGCCTGGCGAGGCCGGGGTGCAGCTCCGCCAGGCCGCGCAGCAGCGCCCCCACACTGTCGGCCTCCAGGCTGACCTGGGCGTTGCCCCCCGCATACTGCCGCAGCGCGGTGGGAATGCTGATTGTTATGGCCATCGTTCGTTCTCCTGTATGGGCGCCACGCGCCCGCGCTATTCAATGCTCACCGGCTCTTCGATGAAGCGCGCGCCAGCATCAACCAGCAGCCAGCTGGTGAGCTCGGCGGCACGACCCTGACGCACCGCCTGGATCACAAAGGCAAAGCGCGATCCGCCAATCGCCTGGGCGCCCACCCGGTCGCGCTCCGAGGGGCTGGCCGGCGCATCGGGGTGCGAATGGTAACATCCAACCACGTCCAGGCCCTGCGCCTGCGCCTCGCGGTCGGCGCGCAGATAGTCGCGCGGGTCGAGATAAAAGCGATCGCGCCGCGAGCTGGGGTCGTCGCTCGCACTGAGCTGCACCTGGCCGGCCCAGCGGTTCTCCACCGGGAAGGCGACCAGCGCCTGTGTGCGCTCGCCCGCCAGCCGGCCCAGCAACAGCCCGACACACTCGTCGGGATAGGTCGCCTCGGCATGGGCCGCGATCGCCGCCACCGCAGTAAAGGAAATTACTAAAGACATATGATATTTCTGATCTGAATGTTGTACATTAAAGAAATACTTTTCATACACCTCCACAGCTCCACAGCTCCACAGCTCCACAGCTCCACACCTCCACAGCTCCACACCTCCACAGCTCCACACCTCTCAAATCCCCCCGCCCTGTTCAAAGCCCGGCTCTTCCCAGAAGCGCTCGCTGAGGTAGCGATTGGCGCTATCGCAGAGGATGGTGACCACCACGCCGTGGTGGAGCTCGCGGGCCACGCGCAGCGCCGCGACCACGTTGGCCGCGGCCGAGATGCCGACCAGCAGGCCGGCCTCGCGGGCCAGGCGGCGGGCCATGGTGAAGGCGGCCTCGCTGCTCACCTCGAGGATGGCATCGGGCGCCGCCGGGTCGTAGATCGCCGGGACGAGGCGCGTGGAGGCCATATGCTTCACGCCCTCGAGCGCGTGGAAGGGCCCATCGGGCTGCACCGCGATCGCCTGCAGCGCGGGGTTCAGCTCGCGCAGGCGCCGCGTGGTCCCCATAAAGGTGCCACTGGTGCCCAGGGCGGCCACAAAGTGGGTCACCCGGCCGCCGGTCTGGCGCCAGATCTCGGGCCCGGTACCCTCGTAGTGCGCCAGCGGATTGGCCGGGTTGCTGTACTGGTCGGGGTAGAAGAAGCGCTCGGGCTCACGAGCGACCAGCGCGCGAATCGTGGCGATCGCCAGATCCATGCCCTCGGCCGGGTCGGTGAGGATCAGCTCGGCGCCGAGCGCGCGCAACGTGCGTCGCCGCTCAGGGCTGGCATTGGCGGGCAAGGCCAGGGTCACGCCATAGCCAAGGGCCGCGCCGATGGTGGCATAGGCGATGCCGGTATTGCCACTGGTAGCATCGGCGATACGCATGCCCGGGCGCAGCAGCCCGCGGCGTTCGCCGTCGCGGATCATCCACAGCGCGGGGCGGTCTTTGACCGAGCCGCCGAGGTTGTACCACTCGGCCTTGGCGTAGAGTTCAACAGCAGGGGGCAGGTCGCTGGCCAGGCTCGTCAGGTGCAGCAGCGGGGTTGCGCCGATCAGATCGAGAGCCGTGGTCATCGTTGGTCCTCCGCCCGGCTGTGCCGCTGCTGGCGCCGGTAGGCGCGCACCGCCGCCTGGATGGTGTGCAGGGCCAGCGTCGCGCAGCGGGGCCGGGCCTGCACCACCTCACGCCCGAGCAGGTCGAGCAACTGCTCATCGTCCAGGCCCTCAACCGTGCTCAACAGCGCGCCCTGCAACGCCTCGGCGAGCAGCGAGGCGGCGGCCTGGCTCACACTGCAGCCCTGGCCCTCAAACTGGAGTGCGGCCACCCGCTCACCCGCCGGGTCGACCTTGAGGTAGATAGTCACGGTATCGCCACAGTCCGGAACACCGCCGGGCATGGTTACATCGGCGCCGGCAAGCGGCCCGTGATGGCGCGGATGCTCGTAGTGGTCAAGGAGCCGGTCAATAATCGCCTGGTGGTCCATGGCAGCGCTGAGGGATGCGGGAGCGAAGGGGCGACACGGCTGGGGGCACTGCCGGGTTGCGCTCGTACGGGGCAGTGCCAACCCCAATACCTTGCACATACGGCGCTGCGCGCGGCACGGCCCCCCTCCCAACCTCCCCCCGCGGGGGGGAGGCGCCGCGGACGCCCTCCCCCAGCGGGGGAGGGTTGGGGTGGGGGCGAAGCGCTTATGTGCAAAGTATTGGTGCCAACCCCCATGCCCTTCGCCGCTCCCGTAGAGGTCATCCTTTTTCGATCGGCAGGCCAACGCCATTGCCCCACTCGGTCCAGCTACCGTCATAGTTGCGCACGCGCGGATAGCCGAGCAGGTAGGTGAGCACGAACCAGGTATGGCTGGAGCGCTCGCCGATGCGGCAGTAGGTCACCACATCACGGTCGGGGGTGATACCCTTGCCGGCGTAGAGCGCGCGCAGTTCGTCGGCATCCTTGAAGGTGCTATCGTCGCGCACCGCGCTGGCCCAGGGGATATTGACGGCAGTGGGGATATGGCCGCCGCGCAGCGTGCCCTCCTGGGGATACTCGGGCATATGGGTGCGCTCGCCGCTGAACTCCTGCGGGCTACGCACATCGACCAGAGCGCCGTCGGGCCGTTTGAGGTGGGCAAGCACCTGATCGCGGAAGGCGCGGATGCTGACATCGTCGCGCGGGGGGGCGACATAGCTGCCCCGCGGGTAGCTGGGCACCTCGCGGGTGAGCTCGCGCCCCTCGGCGATCCAGCGGGCCCGTCCGCCGTCGAGGATACGCACGTCCTGGTGGCCGAAGAGCTTGAAGACCCAGAAGGCGTAGGTGGCCCACCAGTTGTGCTTATCGCCATAGAGCACCACCGTGGTAGCATTCGAGATGCCCTTGCTCGCCAGCAGGGCGGCGAAGCGTTCGGCATCCAGGTAGTCGCGCACCACAGGGTCGTTCAGGTCGGTCACCCAGTCGATCTTGACCGCGCCGGGGATATGACCAGTCTCGTAGAGAAGCACGTCCTCGTTGCTCTCAACCAGGCGCACCGCCGGGTCGTGCATATGGTCAGCGACCCAGGCGGTGTCGACCAGCACCTCGGGGTGGGCATACGCGCTCATCAGCTGCTCCTTGTTCGCTCGGCCGATCGTCGTCGCACCCGTATTCTACCCCGGGCTCCGGCTTTAGTCAAGTTGTTACTCAGGATACTCAACAAATATCAACTCACCGTCGTGGAAGATACGATAGGCGGCGACTGGCTCGAAGGCAGGCAGGGTACGGGGCACGCCGGTACGCACATCGAAGCTGGAGCCATGGAGCGGGCACTCGACGCAGAGCTCATCGGGGTCGAACTCACCCGCACTGAGCGAGGCCTCGGCGTGCGAGCAGGTATCATCGATCGCATAGAGCTCATCGCCGACGCGGAACACGGCCAGCCGCCGGCCCTCGACCGTAAAGGCCCGGCCGGTGCCGTCGGGGAGTTCGGCGAGGGTGCCGATCTGGATACTGGGCATAGGGGTCCTCGATACGGTGCCAGCGGGGCGCGGCGTGCCGCGCCCCGCTGGCGCACATCCTAGCCGACCGAGCCCTCCATCTCCATCTGGATGAGCCGGTTGAGCTCCACGGCGTACTCCATGGGCAGCTCGCGGGTGAACGGCTCCATGAAGCCGAGCACGATCATCGAGAGCGCGTCGGCCTCGGGCAGGCCGCGGCTCATCAGGTAGAAGAGCTGCTCCTCACCGATGCGGCCCACCGTGGCCTCGTGGGCCAGCGTGCAGCGATCCTCCTCGATCTCGATGAAGGGGATGGTATCGGAGGCGGAGCGCTCGTCGAGGATCAACGCATCGCAGTTCACATTGATCTTCGCGCCGTGGGCCCCCGGCGCCACCTTGGCCAGGCCGCGATAGGTGGTCTTACCGCCGTCCTTGCTCACCGACTTGTTGGTGATGCGGCTGGTGGTCTCCGGTGCCACGTGCACCATCTTCGCACCGGCATCCTGATGCTGGCCCTTGCCCGCGTAGGCCACACTCAGCACCTCACCACGCGCCTTGCGCCCCATCAGGTAGACCGAGGGGTACTTCATGGTCAGCTTGGAGCCGATGTTGCCGTCCACCCACTCCATGCTGGCCTCTTCATAGGCCACCGCGCGCTTGGTCACCAGGTTGAAGATGTTGTTGGCCCAGTTCTGGATGGTCGTGTAGCGGAACTTGCCGCCCTTCTTCACCACGATCTCCACCACCGCCGAGTGCAGCGAGTTGGTCGAGTAGATCGGCGCGGTGCAGCCCTCGATATAGTGGGCCTCGGCGCCCTCCTCAACGATGATCAGCGTGCGCTCGAACTGGCCCATGTTCTCCGCGTTGATGCGGAAGTAGGCCTGAAGCGGAATATCGACCTTCACGCCCGCCGGCACATAGACGAACGAGCCGCCCGACCAGACCGCGGTGTTCAGCGCGGCATACTTGTTGTCGGCCGCGGGCACGATCGTCCCGAAGTACTGCTTGAACAGCTCCGGGTGCTCCTTGAGCGCGGTATCGGTATCGAGGAAGATCACGCCGAGCTTCGACCACTCCTCGCGCAGCGAGTGGTAGACCACCTCGGACTCGTACTGGGCGCCAACTCCGGCCAGGAACTTGCGCTCGGCCTCGGGGATGCCCAGGCGCTCGAAGGTATTCTTAATCTCCTGAGGCACCGCATCCCAGTCGGTCTGCGGCTTCTCGCCAGCGCGCACGAAGTAGTGGATCTTGTCGTAGTCAAGCTCAGCCAGTTCGGGGTTGGCCCACATCCCGACCAGGGGCGTCGGCTTCTGGTAGAAGATCTCGAGCGCCTTGAGCCGGCGCTTGAGCATCCACTCGGGCTCGCCCTTCATCCCCGAGAGCTCGCGCACCACGCGCTCGTTCAGGCCGGCCGGGGCTTTGAACAGGTAGTTCTCCTCGTTGCGGAAGCCATACTTGCTATAGTCAAACTGCAGATTGGTTGCTTCAGCGACCATGCGGTCCTCCATGCTAGCTGGGGCGCGCCAGGCTGGGCGCCTACAGATCGTCGTCCTCGTCCTCGTGGGAATAGCCTACGCCATAGAGTCCGACCTTGAGCGCCTTCAGCGGGAGCAAGGCGCACTTCAACCGGGTGGGATTCGTCCTGAGCGGGATGCCGATCAGTTCGAGCAGATCGTCTTTGCTGTAGGCCTTCGCGGCCTCGACCGGCATGCCCTTGACCGCGTCGGTGAGCAGCGAGGCCGAGGCCTGGCTGATCGCGCAGCCCCGTCCGCTGAAGCGCACATCGGCGATCACGCCGTCTGCGATCAGCAGGTCGATGCGCACCCGGTCGCCACAGAGCGGGTTGTGTTCCTCGTGGCTGCAGGTGGCGCCTTCGAGCGTGCCGTAGTTGTGCGGGTAGCGGGCGTGCTCCAGGATCTGCTCGCGATAGATGTCGTCCATACGCAACTCCTACGCAAACAGCTTGCGCGCCTTCGCCAGGCCCGCCACCAGCCGATCCACTTCCTCGGGGGTGTTGTAGATGTAGAAGCTGGCCCGGGTCGTGGCCGGCACCGCGAGGTGGCGGTGCAGCGGCTGGGTGCAGTGGTGGCCCGCGCGCACCGCCACGCCGTCGCTGTCGAGCACCGCGGCCACGTCGTGCGGGTGCACGCCCTGCAGCGTGAAGCTGATCACCGCGCCGCGCTGCTCACAATCGTGGGGCCCGTAGATGGTCAGCTCTGCGAGCTCGCCAAGCCGTTCCAGGGCATAGCCCAGCAACTCACGCTCGTGCTGGCGGATGGGCTCCAGGCCCACCGTGTTGAGAAAGTCGACCGCCTCACCCAGCGCGATCGCCTCAGCGATCGCCGGCGTACCGGCCTCGAAGCGGGCCGGCACATCGGCGTAGGTGCTGTGATCCAGTTCGACGACCTTGATCATCGAGCCGCCGCCCAGGAAGGGCGGCATGGCCTCGAGCAGCTCGCGCCGCGCCCACAGGCCGCCAATCCCGGTCGGCCCGCACATCTTGTGGCCGCTGAAGACCAGGAAGTCGCAGCCCAGGTCGCGCACATTCACCGGCATATGCGGCACGCTCTGCGCACCGTCCACCAGCAGCTTTGCGTCAACGGCGTGGGCCCGCTCGGCCAGGTACTGCACCGGGTTGATCGTGCCGAGCACATTCGACTGGTGGGTCACCGCCACCAGCCTGGTGCGCTCGTTCAGTTTGCTGTCCAGCTCCTCCAGCACCAGGCGGCCCTCGCCATCGAGGCTGAGATAGTCGAGCACGGCACCGGTGCGTGCGGCGAGCATCTGCCAGGGCACGATGTTAGAGTGATGCTCCATCAGCGTGAGCAGGATGTGATCGCCCGGGCGCAGATTGGCGCTGCCCCAGCTATGGGCCACCAGGTTCACCGCCTCGGTGGCATTGCGCGTGAACACCAACTCACGGGGCGAGGCGGCGCCGAGAAAGCGCGCCACCTTGCCCCGCGCCCGCTCATAGGCGAAGGTAGCCTCCTCGCTGAACTTGTAGACGCCGCGGTGGACGTTGGCGTTATAGCGCCGGTAGTAGTCCTCCAGGCAGTCGATCACCGCGCGCGGCTTCTGCGACGAGGCCGCACTGTCGAGGAAGGCCACCGGTTTGCCGTTCACCTCCTGCTGGAGGATGGGGAACTCGCGTCGGATGGCGAGGACATCGAACTGGGTAAGTGGAGCAGCCATTGTATTCATCCCGTCGTCGTGGCGAGGTTGGGAGGGGGGCCGTGCCGCACGCAGCGCCGTAGGTGCAAGCTATGCCCCCTAGATCTTCGCCTCGATCATGGCCTCCAGTTCACCGCGCAGGGCCTCCAGCGGGAGGCTGTCGAGGGCCGGGCTGAAGAAGCCCATCACGATCATGCGCTTCGCCTCGGTCTTGCTGATGCCGCGGGCCTGCATGTAGAAGAGTTGCTCCTCGTCCACATCGCCGCTGGTCGAGGCATGGCCGCCCTTGAGCACGCTGTTGGTATCGATCTTCAGCCCGGGGATGGAGTCGTTGCGGGCCCTGGGGCTGAGGTGCAGCGCATGCTCTTCGAGGCGCGTGCTGGTCGCGGTCGACTCGTGCTCGATCTTGATCATGCCGTCGAAGACCGAGTAGCCAGTATCGTTGACCACCGTCTTGAACTCCATGAAGCTCTCGGCGTGGTGGCCGATATGGCGCAGCCAGGGCGCCGTGAGCAGCAACTGCGTCCCGCTGGCGAAGGTTGCCCCCAGCCAGTTGACCCGCGAGCCATCGCCCTTGAGGGTGGTCTCGGCCTCGATGTGCTGCACCGTTGCGCCGAGGGCAATGCTGGTCCACTCCAGGGCGGCATCGCGCTCGAGCAGCACCTTCTGCCCGCCGATGTGGTAGACCCCGTCGCCCCAGCGCTGGACGCTGATGAAACGCACCTGGCTACCGGGGCCGGCGAAGATCTCGCTCACCGGCGCGGCCAGCACACGTGCGGGCTGGTCGGCGCAGGCGAACTCTTCGATCAGTGTCACCTGGGCATTGTCCTCGACGATCGCCAGCGTGCGCGGAAAGCTGGTACGGCTGCCGGCGGGCAGGCTATAGCGCACGTGAATGGGTGTTTCAGCGGCCACGTTCTTCGGCACGAAGAGCAAGGCGCCGTCGTTCCAGAGTGCGGCGCGCAGCGCGCTGAACTTGTGCTCCAGCGGGGCGACCGCCGTATCCAGCCTCGCCTTGATCAGCGCCTCGTGGCTGGCCAGGGCCTCGTGCAGGGGCTTGAGCACCACGCCCTGCGCAGCGAGCGCCGGGTCCCAGCTGACGCTAACACTGCCGCTGGCGCTGAGGGTTAGCCCCTCGGGCTGCAGCCCGCTCAGGTTGGTGCGCCGCCACTCGGGCGGGCCGGCCTGGGCAAAGAACTGCCAGGCCTCGCGGCGGCGCTCGGTCAGCCAGCCGGGCTCACCCCGCTCGCGCGAGCTCGCCACGATCGTGTCGGCAGTGAGATCCTTGAGGGTGATACTGTTCATAGATCGCTTTTCGTCCCCTGGTTCGGATGGCCGAAACATGAGCCTGGCCCGTGCGCGCTAGTGCAGTTCCAGGCGACCTGTTCGGGCATCAGCGCGACCTCGACCGTGTCCAGATGCGCCGCGCCCAATCTACCATCGCACATCTGCAATCTGCAATCGCACTAGGCTGCCAGCTCCTCGCGCAACCAGTCGTAGCCCTTCTCCTCGAGTTCGAGTGCCAGTTCGGGGCCGCCGTCGCGCACGATGCGCCCGTCCATCATCACCGAGACGAACTGGGGCTTGATATAGTTGAGCAGGCGCTGGTAGTGGGTGATCACCAGGGCGGCCATGTGCGGCCCGGCGAGGCGGTTCACGCCATCGGCCACGATGCGCAGCGCGTCGATGTCGAGGCCCGAGTCGGTCTCGTCCATCACGGCCATGCTCGGCTTGAGCATGGTCATCTGGAGGATCTCGAGCCGCTTCTTCTCACCGCCGCTGAAGCCCTCATTGAGGTAGCGACGGGCGAAGCTCTCGTCCATCTCCAGGATCTTCATACCCTCGCGCAGCTGCTTGCGAAACTCGGCCACCGGGATGGCCGTCTCCTTCGGGTCCTTGCCGGCCTCGGCGCGGTGAGCGTTGATCGCGGCGCGCAGGAAGTTGGCCACCGTCACCCCGGGCACGGCCACCGGGTACTGGAAGGCGAGGAAGAGCCCCAGCTTGCTGCGCTCATCCGGCTCGAGCTCGAGGATATTCTGGTCCTTGTACCAGATCTCGCCACCAGTGACTTCGTAGCCCGGGTGGCCAGCGATAATATTGGCCAGGGTGCTCTTGCCGCTGCCGTTGGGGCCCATAATCGCGTGGATGGTGCCGCCGCGGACCGTCAGGTTGACGCCTTTGAGGATCTCCTTGTCATCGATGCGCGCCCGCAGATCCTTGATCACCAGATCGTTGCTCATTGTGCTCCTCGAACTGTGCTATCAGGTGGAACTATGGTCAGATGCGACGCTCGTGCGGCGCGGGCTGAGTGGAATGTCGCCGCTGCGCAGCACGAAGCGGCAGGTGTGGGCGCCTTCGCGGATGGTGCTCTCCAGGGCCAGCTTCTCGCCGAGCGCGTACTCGATCATCTGCCGCTCCATCGAGCAGACCTCCGGGTGGTCCTGGGCGATGTCGTAGAACGGGCAGGCGAAGAGGCGGATGCCATCGCCATCCTCGGCCACCTCGGCGGGCACACCGCGCTGCTCAAGCAGGCGGCGCAGCTCATCCAGCCGCTCGCTGATGCCGGTGCCGGCCATCCGGTCGGCGTACTCGTCAGCGAGCCGCCGGCTGACCCGCTCCAGCAACTGCTCGACTCTATCAGCGCCCTCCTGGGCGATCAGCTCGCGCAGCAGCCCGGTGATCAGCCGGTCGTACTGTTTGGGGAAGCGGCTGCGGGCCTCGTCGCTCAGGGTGTAGACCAGGCGCGGGCGGCCCGGGCCGTGGCGTTCGGCGCGCACCGACACCAGCCCCTTGGCCTGCAGATGCACCAGGTGGTCACGCGCCGCGGTGGCGCTGACGCCCAGCAAGGCGGCGAGATCCTTGACGGTCGCCTCGCCGGCCCGCTGCAGGTATTGCAAGATCTGCCCGGCCGCGCTGCTGGCCGAGTAACCGATCACAAGCATAGTCGCAATCCTCCGAACTACTAGCGAGTCTACCAGCGTTCGCGGGTTTTGTCAATAAAAAAGGAAAATACTTGGTTTATTCGCGCAACCCGGAAGAATTGGCAGGTTGGGCGCGCCTGCCAACCTGGCCAGATCACTCGTGAATCGCAGCCGGTGCCGTGCTACACTCGCCACACAGCGCCCACGGCGAAGCGGGCGCACCAGGTGGCGCAGGGCCGGGACGCGGCCCCACGCCCGATCAGGAGGACAACGATGAGTGCGAAGTGGGAGTATAAAGTCGCGTTTGTCGAGCGCTGGACGCGGATCTCGGTGGAGGGTCACGAGACGCGGGCGGAGCAGGGGGAACGCAACAGCGCGTTTGGGCGACGGGTGCTGAACAGCTTCGGTGCCGACGGCTGGGAGCTGGCGGGCATCCAGCACACGATGCCCGGGCGCAGCTACCTGATCTTTAAGCGCCCGCTGGCTGACGGCGCCGAGCCCGACCTGTCAGTGGTCCGGCGCGAGCAGCCGGCACAGCCCGAGGCGCAACCAGAAACACCGCCCACGAGCGCCACGGGGCCACAGGTCGTCTCGCTCTGAGCGGCGGGGCGCCGATGCGCCGCGGGGTGCGTGGTGCTGCCCAGTAGCGGCTTGCGGGACGCGCGGGGGCGCCCGCGGGCGTAGGGCCGCCGTGGGGCGTGGCGGCGCCGGGGCGCGACATTATGCCCCGTGG
>JACAEO010000095.1 GCA_013388805.1 Chloroflexota bacterium | reverse complement strand
TCACGGGGCCGCCCCGGCGCCGGCCCGCGCGGCTGCCTGCACGCTCAGGCGCACCTCCGGCCCGATCCGTACGATCTCCCCAAGCTCCAGCGGCTCCGGTAGATCCGGCGCAAGGATGCGCCCGGGCTCACCGACGGTCGTGCCATTGGTGCTCCCCAGGTCGGTGATCTCGACGCCCTGATCGACCACGCTGATACGGGCGTGCAGCGCCGAGACCCACTCGCTGGCGATGCAGACGTCGCACCCCGGGTCCCGCCCCAGGCTGATCTGGCGGTCGCGGAGCGGCTGCACGCGCCGCTCGCGCCCATCCCACACGACGAGCTCCAGCGCCGGCGCGGCACCCTGGCGCGAGCCACGGGCCGTGGTTACGGCACCTGGCGCCCGGTAGCGCGCCGTGCTCGCGCCGCTGCTGCCCGTCGCAGCACGGGTTGCGCGGCGCCGCCAGGCCAGCAGCGCTCCGCCAACCACCAGCACCGCCACTCCAAGGCTCGCCGGCCAGCCACCCACGCTGTGGCGGGCGACTGCGGTCTCGAAGCTCGTGGCGAGTGGCGCGCCGCAGCCTGTGATCGTCAACTGGTGCGCGCCGGGAGCGAGCGCCTCGCTCGCTACCTGCAAGCGCAGCGGCGCTGCCAGCAGCGCACCAAGCCCCTGGTCCACGCTGGCGGCCTGCGTCGGGAGCGCCGCGCTCTCGGCAGCGTGGTAGGACAGGTAGACAGCGCCCAGTTCGGAGGCGGCCCGGGTCAGTGCACTCGCCGCGCCCGCAGGGCCGCCAAGCTCCACGAGCGCGAGTGAGAGCCCGGTGTCGATCGGGGCGCGCAGCGTGGTGGGGTCGAGCTCGCCCGCAGGCCCGGCGGCGAAGACAACCAGCACACGGGGACCCGCCGGGGCTGCGGCGAGCAGTTCAGCACCGCGGCGCAGCCCCTGATCGAGGGCATAGCCGGAAGACGAGTCTTCGGGCGTATGGGGGGCCGTCACCAGGGCGCCCAGGGCGCGGCGTGCCGCGAGGATGTCAGTACTCAGCGGTTGAATGACCCGGGCCGTACGGTCGAAGGCCACCAGGCCCACCTGTGAACCTGGCGGGGCACGATCGAGCAGCGCCGTCGCGCGGGTCACTGCATCGTGCAGGCGCGAACTGTGAGGTGTGCCGGCCTCACCCATCGCCGGGGTCGTCTCGATCACCAGGGCCAGGGCTGCCGGTTCAGCGGCAGCGGGCTGGACAACCAGGTCACGGGGCGCGCCGTCGATCGTGGCGGCCAGCGCGAGCGCAGCGTTCTCAGGGCAGACAAGCTCGGCCACCAGGGCCTCGCGCCTCACCTCGACCACGCGCAGGGCGGGCGCCTGATCCTGGGCGTGAGCGGCGGCAGGTGCGAGGATGCACACCAGCAAGGTGGCCAGGACGAAATGGTAGCGCATCGGCAGAGCCCTCCTTCAGGCATTGAGCCAGCTCTGCCTATGTACCGCCCCCTTCGACAAAATGATGCGCGGCGTGCGCCCGGCCACCGTTAGCACAACGCCACGCCAGCAATAGTACAGATTCGCGCCGGTTTGCGTTCATAGAGATGCACTGATGACCCGCCGCACGACGCGGTAGTAGCGGAAAGGAACCTGCCACGATGCTCAGGATGGTAACGCGTGGACGGCGTGTAGGGGGAGTTGCCTTCATCGCCCTGCTGACGCTGATCGTGACGGTTGCGCTGCCAGCCGCGGCCCAGTCGGGGCCGGCTAGCATTACGCTTGCAGACCAGCCGGTCATCTCCGGGACCATTGTTGTACAGCGGGCGATGATTCCACAGGATGGCTGGATCGTGATCTACAAAGCTGGCCCGGACGGCAAGCTGCTCGTGTCACCGAGCATCGGCCGGGCAGCGCTCAAGGCGGGGACGAACCGCGATGTGGTGGTGCGGCTGGCCGAGGAGGTCGCTGAGGGCGCACCACTCTGGGCCATGCTGCATGTCGATGAGGGGGTGATCGGCCAGTACGAGTTCCCGGGTGGCCCGGACAGCCCGATCGTCATCGATGGCGTGCCGGTGCTTGCCGAGATCACGGTGCAGGCGGGCGGCCTCGACCTTACGGCAGCCAGCGACGCCACGCCTGTCACCACGAGCCCGCCGGACATCATGCCGCACACGGCCGGTGAGGAGGACCTGCTCCTGCCCCTGCTTGCTCTGGCCCTCGGCCTGATCGCCCTCGGCGGTTTCACCACGAGCCGGGCCGCGCTCCAGCCGGCGTAAGCCTGGTCGGCACGTTCCGCACGACCACAGACAACGCGCCCCCCGCGCCACTCGGCGTGGGGGGCTGCGCGTCTCCCTGCCCGATCACATCACCAGGGTGACAGACCGGGGATGTTGAAGCGACCGGTGCTAACCAGGAAGTACAACGTCGGGCCGTAGTTGATCGCCACCAGCACTAGCGAGCCCAGCACCCAGGGCCAGAAACGGTCAAGTACTGCGGGCACGTCCTCGGGGCCCGAGAGCGCTTTGGCGAAAGGCACTTCGGCCGGCTCTTCACGCCGGCCGGCGTAGATGGTCATCAGCGTATTTACCAGGAAGCAGAGTGCGCTGGTGAACATCAGCAGCCCGCCGATCATAGTGAAGGGCAGCAGCAGCTTCCACTCGGGCAGCACATAGGGCGCGGCGCCGATCATTGTGCGCCGCGGCATGCCATGTAGCCCCAACATATGCATAAAGTGCGAGAAGAGGATCATACCGATCAGCCAGAGCCAGGCCTGCGCCAGGCCCAGCCCCTTGCTCCAGAGCGCGCGACCGGTGAGGTAGGGCACGAGCCAGTAGGTGATGCCCATAAACGTGAGCGCCACGGCTGAGCCGACGGTCAGGTGGAAATGGCCGGAGATCCACGAGGTGTTGTGGACCACCAGGTTCAGATTGTAGCTCGCGTTGATCACGCCGCCGGCGCCGCCGAAGGCGAAGAGCAGCATCGCGAAGACCTGGGTGGTAAACGACGGCTCCTTCCAGGGGAGTGCGAAGATCCAGGCCAGCCAGCCCTCGCCACCCCGGCTGCGGCCCGCGTGCTCGAGCGAGGCAACCACGTTGAAGAAGGTGAGCAGGCTTGGGAAGAAGACACCCACCGTGAAGATGAAGTGCACCAGCTTCCAGATCTGGGAGATGCCCGGGTCGGTGTACTGGTGGTGGATGCCGATCGGCACCGATAACACGAGGAACAACACGAACGACACCCGCGCCATCGGTTCGCTGAAGAGCTTGCCGCCCGCCTGCTTCGGCACCAGGGTGTACCAGGAGATGTACGCCGGCAGCAGCCAGAAGTAGACGATCGGGTGCCCGGTGAACCAGAACAGGGTGCGCGCCAGGAGCACATCCGTGCCGGGCACCAGGCCGAAGGCCCAGGGAATGAGCAGAAAGATCATCTCGGTGGCGATGCCGAAGGTGGCGATCACCCACATGGTCATGGTGATGATCGACATGTAGGCGGCCAGCGGCGTCTTCGCCGCCGGGTTCTCCTTACGCCAGGCCCGGTAGGTCATCACCAGGTTGACCAGCAGGAAGTAGGTGCCCACCACCACCATCGTCAGGCCGAGGTAATAGAAGCCATTGGCCTTGAGCGGCGGGTAGAAGGTGAACATCACCGTCGCCCGGTTCAACAGGATGGGCACGGCCGCGATCAGCAGACCGGCAACCATGAAGTAGAACGTGAACCAGGCCATACCCTTGCTGGCGAGCGGCCGGTCAAAGGCCTTGGCTGCTATAAAGGTCAGAAAGCCGATGATGTAGAAGGTGGTGAAGACCAGGACATTCAGCACGCCGTGCAGCGTGAGGCCCTGGTAGTAGCCGCCCGGCAGGATCGCCTTGAGCGGGCGATAGAGGTCGATCCCGTTGTACTGCAGCACCTGCAGCACGCCCATCAGCCCGCCCAGGGCCAGCGCCAGGAAGGCCACCAGGATGTTCCAGCCGGCGATGCTCTTCTCGGTGGCGAAGCGATCGACAACCTCTTCGCGCACCATCCCGCGCGGTCGCGCCATCACAGCCATAGCACAGTTCCTTACTCTCAGCGCGCATCGTGCATCCGGCTCGCGCCGCGGCGGCTACTGCACGATCACCTTGCCGGACATCACGTGGTGGCCACTGCCACAGTACTCATGACAGACGATCAGGTACTCGCCGGGCTGGTCAAACCGCACGGTGAGCTTCGAGATCTGGCCCGGCACGACCATCATGTTCACCGCTGTGCCGACGATCTTGAAGCCGTGGATGACATCACGGCTGGTGAGCACAAACGTCACCTCGGAGCCGGCGGGGATCTCGATCTCATTCGGTGTGAACAGGAAGACCTGGGCCACGATCGCCGCCTCGTACTTGCCGGGCGCCAACTCGCGCAGCCCGGGCTGATCGAACGGCGCCGTCACCGCGATCGCCTTCGGCTCGATCCGCCCCACCACATCGGGCACGCGGATACCCACCGCAAAGGCCGTGAGCACCACGGCGGTGATCACCGCGACGGGGATCGCGACACTGGGCAGGATCCAGGCCACCTCGAAGATGTAGCCAATGAACTTCTCGTCGTTCTTGATCATGGCTGGATGACTCCCCCGTTGCTCAGGAGCTGCAGGTAGACCTGCAACCACAGGCCCACGATCAGCACCAGGTAGCCACAGGTGATCAGCAGGGCGCCGCGCGGTGGCTCGTGCGACTCATGGGCTTCGTCCTGCTCCTCCACAGCGGGCCGCACCTGTGCCCAGCGCTCGTTGTCCGGTGTGCCTTGCATTGCCATTGCCTCACTACTCCCTGCGAACGCGGCCTGCCGCGCCCGTTCCAGCGATGTGCCAACCTACGCTCAGTCGGGATAACAGAGAAACAGGTGTGACGCCTCGTAGACCTGGCGCATCAAGCCGCTGCTCCCGAGCTCCTGCTGGACCAGCCCGATGTCGCGCAACAACTTGCCCTGGTCCAGCGCATCGGCCCGGTAGCGGGCGCGCAGCATCCCATGTGCGTCCACCAGCACGACCCGCTGGTCGTGCGCGATCCGCCCGGCTGTGTCGGGCTTGTCGTAGTAGATGCCCAGCTCACCGCCGATCAGCGCCTTGAGGCTGGTGGGATCGGTGGTGGCGAAACGCCAGTTATTGCGATCGGCGGCCAGTTGCGCCGCGTAGGTCTGCAGGGCCTCGCGCGTATCGCGCTCCGGGTCGAAGCTGATCGTCAGGAAGACCACCTCGCTGCCGAGGCGGCCCTGGACCCGCAGCGTCTCACGTAGCGCCACCAGGCTCGCGCGCTGGGCGGCGCACTCCTCCTCACAGCCGGTGTAGGTGAAGTTGATGAAGACCATGCGCCCCCGCAGGTCTGCCGAGCTCAGCGGTAGGCCATACTGGTCCTCCAGGCTGAAGGCCGACAGGGGCGCGATCCGCGGCAGGACCTTCACCGGGCGGGCCACTGCGAACCAGAACGCCAGGGCGGCCAGCGCCAGCCCGAGCGCCAGGCCACTGAAGAGCACCGCTCTGGTGCGCCTGCTCAGGCCAGGTACGCGGTCGGGGATTGGCGCGGCTGGCAGGACGAGCTTCATAGGGCTCTGAAGTTACTTGTGATCGCGGGAACAATTTACTTACATGGCAGAGTATATGAAAGAGCTGGAGACAGCACGGTGAAGCCATAGCTACGCGCAATGGTCATGTGTTAACTGCCCACGCCCCTCGATTGACAGCAGCGCCGCCCTGCGGCTATAGTGCTCCTGTGATGGAAGGCGATCTCATCATGTGAAAATCTATGGTCCAGTCACTCGACCGTGCCCTCGATGTGCTTGAAGCCCTGGCCGACGCGGAGGGCGATGTCAGTCTCTCACAGCTCAGCGAGGACATCGGTCTGCCCCTGGGCACGGTCCACCGGCTGCTCGGCAGCCTGGTTGCCCGGGGCTATGCCGCCCAGGATCGCGAGACGCGCCTCTATGGCCCCGGCCCCAGGCTGCTCGAAGTGGCCGCGCGCGCCGCCAGCAACCGCCGCTTCAACCTCGGGCGCATTGCCCGCCCGGCGCTGCAGCGGCTCACTGAGGCCACCGATGAGACCAGCAACCTGGTCATGCTCCACAACGACGAGGGCGTCTATAGCGAGCAGGTCACCAGCCCGCGCCTGGTGCGCATGTTCACCGAGGTGGGCCAGCGCGTCCCGCTCTACTGCACCGGCAGCGGCAAGGCCATCCTCTCCGCCCTGTCGCCTGACCTGCTCGAGGCCTACCTCGCACACACGACGTTGCAGGGCTTCACCCCCCGGACGATCACCAGCGCCGAGCAACTCCGCGCCGAGCTCGAGATCGCCCGCCAGCAGGGCTTTGCCCTGGACGATGAGGAGCGCGAGCTGGGCGTCTGCTGCGTCGCTGCGCCGATCTTCGACCGCTTTGGCCACTGCCTTGGCGCGCTCAGTATCTCCGGGCCCTCGGCGCGTATGAGCATCGAGCGCGCCCGCGCGCTCGGGCCACTGGTGCGCCAGGCCGCCGATGTGTGCAGCGCCCAACTCGGCTACTGCCCGCCGCCCACCACCGGCTGAGCAGCGTCACGTCAATGCGCACCTGGACGCCTTGCGCAGCCCTCTGCAATCCGCAATCGCTGATCTGAAATGGTCTGACATGGATCCTGGTCGTCTCTGGACCGCCTCGCTCCGCGCCATTCCGCAGGGCGACGCCATCACTCGGATGATGGCTGCGGCGCTCAGCGCGGTTGAGCCTGGCGCTGCTGTGCGCCGCGTTCTGCGCCGCGACGGCGATACGCTCTACGCCGGTGAACGCAGCTTCGACCTGCGCACCATCGACCGGGTGCTGGTGGTTGGTGCCGGCAAGGCCGGCGCCCCCATGGCCCACGCCGTCGCCGACCTGCTCGGCCCGCGGCTTGACGTTGGCCTGGTGGTGGTCAAGGACGGCCACCTGAGCGGCCCCGCCCCCCACGCGATCGAACTGGTGGAGGCCGGCCATCCCGTGCCCGACGCGCGCGGTGTCGCGGCTGCCCACCGCCTCGCCGCCCTGCTGCAGGGTCTCAGTGCGCGCGACCTGGTCATTGTCCTGATCTCCGGCGGTGGCTCGGCCCTGCTCACCCTGCCCGCCCCGGGTCTCAGCCTGGCCGATATGCAGGCCCTCACTGCCGAACTGCTCGCCTGTGGCGCGAGCATCGGCGAGATCAACAGCTTGCGCAAGCACCTCGAGACGCTCAAGGGCGGCGGGCTCGCCCGCCTGGCGTACCCGGCCGCCATGGTGACCCTCATCCTCTCCGATGTTGTCGGCAACCCGCTCGATGTCATCGCCTCGGGACCCACCGTGGCCGACCCCAGCAGCTTCGCCGATGCCTGGGCCGTGCTCGAACGCTACACCCTGAGCGCGCGCCTCCCCGCCGCGATCGTCACCCACCTGCGCGCCGGTCTTGCCGGGGCCGTTCCCGAAACCCCCAAGCCCGGCGATCCGGCCCTCGCCGGGGTCACCAACCTGCTGGTAGGCAGCAACCAGCTAGCCGCTGCGGCCGCCATGGCCACGGCGCAGGCCGCCGGCTTCCAGACCCTGCTGCTCACCACCTCGCTGGAAGGCGAGGCCCGCGAGGCTGGCCGCTTCCTGGCCTCAGTGCTGCGCGAGATCGCCACCAGTGGCCAGCCGCTGCCGCGCCCCGCCTGCCTGATCGCCGGTGGCGAGACGACCGTGACCCTCCGCGGTGCTGGGCAGGGTGGGCGCAATCAGGAGTTGGCCCTCGCCGCCGCCATGGCGCTCGCCGGGCTGCCCGCTGTCGCCATTGCCGCGCTTGCCACCGACGGCGGCGATGGCCCCACCGACGCCGCTGGCGCCATTGCCACCGGTGAGACCGTCGCCCGGGCGCGGGCGCTTGGCCTCGACCCTGCGGCGCACCTGGCGCGCAACGACGCCTATCCCTTCTTTGCGGCCCTCGATGATCTGTTGCGCACCGGGCCTACGGCCACCAACGTGAATGACCTGACGCTGCTCTTCGCCTGGTAAACACCCCCGCGGGCTCATCGCCCTGCGCTGCGACGAGCGCTGCCCGATCGACGAGCACGCCGAGCTCGCGGCCGTCCGCCGCGGCGAAGGTCGGGCTCTGCAGCCTGATCTCGCTCGTTCCAGCGGGCAGCACCAGGCGTACGGTGCGCCAGTGCGCATCTAGAACCACGGTCGCGCACTGTGCCCCGGCGCAGATCTGCAATGGCCCTGGCCGGTTATCCGGCCAGGGCGCCGCCACCCGCAGCGTCAGTAGACCCGCCGCCGCACCGGGCACTCCCACCCGCACGCGGCCGTCGCCCACCGTCCAGCGCGCCGTGGCTCCCTGCACCAGCTCCGCGGGGTACATGCCGCCGACATAACCAAAGTCCAGGCCATCGCCGAGATCGATCTGCGCCGCCGGTTGTGGCCTGAGGAAGCGGTAGCTCCAGTCGGTCAGGCGGCCCTCATCGAGGTAGTACCCGCGGAACGCCACCCGCGCCGCGTCGAACTGGCCCTGTTCGCGCAGCAGATCGCCGCGCCGGGCACTGGCAGCGGCATAGGGCCGGGCAAGTGCTTGCGCCAGGTCGTAGGCCTCGCCCGCGCCCGCCAGGTCGCCCTGGCGGCGGCGCAGGTCACCAAGGGCGAGCCAGCCGTCAGGCGTCTCGTTCGCCGCCAGGGCGGCTCGATAGGCCTGCTCTGCGCTCGCCAGCTGGCCCAGCGCCGCCAGGCCGTCGCCGGCCCCGCGATAGAGGCTCCGTGGCACACCGTGGAGCGCCCAGGACCAGGGGTAGTGGACCAGGAGCGGCAGCAGCGCCAGAGCCAGGGGCAGCGTGGCGGCCAGGGCCGCGGCCGGCCGCAGACGCACGCCGCGGAGCAGCGCATCCGCGCCCACCCCGGCGAGGGGTAGGAGCACGATGAACAGAAAGTGGCGGTAGCGTCCTTCGGCATGGGTCAGCAGCGTGACGGCCACGAAGACGCCCAGCCAGAGGGCGATCAGCAGGGCTAGCCCGTCGCGCCGGGGCAAGCTCAGGGCCAGCCCGAAGCTTGCCAGACTCAACACCAGCAGATAGAGCAGATCATCGAGCACCAGCCCTGCGAGGAAGACTGCGGGCGGCGGGTCGGCGTAGTAGCTCGGCAGCAGGAAACGGTCCTGGATGATCTTCACCGCCCACAGGCGTCGCCACTCGACGGGGATCTTGCGCAGCAGGATCGACGGGTCCTCACGCAGCCGCTCCAGCCCTCGCCGGGTGGCCTCGTTCGCCCGATCGACGGGGTTGGGGATCGCCTCCAGCGCCTTGTTGATCGCCTCCAGGTCCTCGCGCGGTTCGTAGAAGGCCCAGAGGTTGTAGGCAAAGCCTGTCTCGATCAGGATGCACGTGCCATAGGCCCGGCAGTTCCGCACCGTCCACGGCGCGATCACCAGCGCCGCGCCGATGGCCGGCAGCAGGGCCAGCAGCAGCTGCTTGAACTGCAGCCGGCGCTCTCGCCACACCAGGACACCCGCAACCCAGAGCGTGAGCAGTGGCAGAAAGACCAGCGCGGCCGAGCGCGTGAGACAGGCCAGCCCAAAGAGTACGCCCGCCATGGCTAGACGCCATCCACCTCCGCTTCGCCGCCAGACGGCCAGCATAAGCAGTGCGCCGCCAAACAGCAGGCTGAAGAGCGTTTCGCTCATATACAGGCTGGCGAAGGTGGCGTTCGTCTGCAGCAGCGCCGCAGCGAGCGCGGCCAGCAGCGGTCCCCGCTCACTGCCCGCCGGCGCCAACTCACGGGCCAGCCGGTAGACCAGGTAGACCACGCCCACGCTGGCGAGGATGTTCGGCAGCGCGGCCCGCTGCAGGTCACCCCCTGCCAGCCAGAGCGAGCCGGCCAGAAAGAGTGGGTAGAGCGGAGCTCGCAGCCAGCGCCACGCTGTGTAGAACGACCAGCCGTGGCCGGCCAGCAGGTCGCGGGCGACGCGGATGTACTCGACCTCGTCGTTGGCCGGCTCGTGGAGCGGCTGGGCCCAGAGAACGAGACGCCAGCTCAGGGCCAGCAGCAGGATCAGCAGCAACGGGAGCCAGGCCCGTAGCCGGCCCCACAATAGGTTATACCATTTCCGATTGCAGATTTTGGATTGCAGATTGCCGCACATGGCGTCACGATGAGCGATAACGGCAACGACAATGCGGAACTGCCAACTGGATTTGGTATTAGGGGCGATCGCGTCACGCACCACGCCATGATAACGCAGAAACGCCGGGTGACTGTCGACAGAGCCCAACCCAGCCAGGGCCGTTGCAACGATACTGCTGGCACACGCTGTTGTTCCCACGCCGGGTATACGGGCGTCCCACCCATATGCGGACCGGAGGCGTTAAGCACCTGCGCTACACCGGTCCTCCCAGCTCTCAGGTATAGGGTTTTTGGGAGTTGCGCCCCCAGGCCCCGCATGCCCCACCCCCCTACCCCTGAGAGGGTCCTCCCAGGGCGGCCCGCCCACGATCCCAGCATGTATGCGCGCTACTAGCGTTGCAGAGGTTCTGTCCACTCAAGGGTAGGGCGCATCATAGCGCAGCGGCAACACCACCCCGTCGCCGGTCGCCTCCAGCGCGAAACGGTTGCTGCCGCTGGTACACACGACCACGCGCCACCAGCCGGCCTCCGGGGTGAGGAAGCTGTCCTCCGCCCACGTGCCATCACCCGAGAGGTTCGCCGCCACACCCCCCGATCGACCCCACGGGTCGTACAACTGGCCCGGAGCATACACACGCAACCCACTCATGCCCGGCCCGCCCAGTTCGGGATCGAGGTCGAAGTTGCGCAGGCGCAGCTCGGCGCTGCCCGGGGCAACGGCGACCCACGCGGTCAGGCACACCTGTGCATCTGTCGCCCCGTGCAGTTCGACACTGCTCAGCAGCGTACCGATACGCACCCGCTCGCCATCTGGCAGTTCTGCCAGCGGTTCGGTGCCAGGCAGCCCATCGTCGTCGTAGCCGGCACGCACCGCCCAGAAGTTGTCGTCATCGCCATCGGTCTGGCTGCTCAGCAGGTAGCGCCCACAGGCTTGCGGCGCAGCGATCGTGAACATGGGCGCCCAGACCTCGCTGGCGGTGGTGGCGGTGTAGGTCTGTGTGATGAGCGCGCCAGATCCACCCGGGGTGACCGTGGCGGTGCCGGGGGCAACGCTGCTCCCCGTATCGTAGAGCGTGAACCGCGTCTCATTCGGCCCGTCTGCCGCGTCCGGATCGACCTGATCAGCACCTGCGCCGGCGCCGTAGTGAATGGCCGCGCTCCACAGCTCCACGGTCAATGGCTGTCCGGCGGGCCAGCTGCATGGCACCGCGATCTGCACGAAGTTGGCGCCCCCTGCGCCACCTTCAATGGCGCTGGTGTACCAGGTGCCGGCGCGGGGTGGCTGGAGTGGCCCGGCAGTGACGAGGAATTGGGGCGACGCCAGCGGTGATGCGACGCCGTCCTCCTCGATCAGCACCGTGACCAGCGCCGGAGGGGCCAGTTCCGTGCCGTCGCCGGGGAGCAAGAGCAGCGATAGCGTCTCATAACGCTCCTCGGCGGTGGCATCGTTGTCGAGGAGCGGCAGGGTCACCGTCTGGGTCACCTCGCCCGGGGCAAAGGTTAGCAGACCGCTAACCGGCGTGTAGTCCTCGTCCGGCGTCGCTGTGCCGGGGAACGTCTCGTAGCCGGCCGTCACGGTGTAGGTCAGCGACTGCGCAAGCCGGGCGGTGAGTCGCGCTTCCCCGACCGCCTCGCTGACCAGAACGTCGCCGGCCGCAAAACGCACCCCCACCCGGTCCTCATTCAGATTGGTGAGCCGGATCTCGGTCACCGCGCCGGGTTGTCCATAGCCGGAACCTGGATCGACGGTCACATACACTGCGTAGGGAACAGGCCCATCGCGTAGCCCGTCGGCGACCCCCGTGACCGTCACCGAAACGGGCAGGTTCCAGTTTGTCGCGTCGAAGACCAGCGGGAGCGTGGGGGAACTGACCACCGCCTCGCCGGGGTCACTCGTGGTCACCGACACCTGCACCGGAGCAGGCGGCTGGCTCCGCAAGCGCACCGTGAAGCTGACCGACCCGCCAGCTTCGCTGGTCGTCCAGCCCGACGGCGATGAGACAACGAGGCCTGCTTCGTCGTCGTCCTGCACGGTCACGGTCAACGTTCTGCTGGCCACGGCGGCGTAGCCCGGATCATCGCTGGTTGCGCTGTGGCTGATCGTTACTGTTGCATCGGGGGCGTCCACGTCGTCGGCGGGGCTGGTGATGGTGACCAGTTGCGCCCGGTACCAGTTCGCAGGATCAAAGGCCAGTGCCGCTGGCGTGACGGTGATCGGTCCGGTCGCAGCCAGCGCGAGGGTGACAGGTCGCGTTGGCTGGGTTGCCAGGCGCACCGTATAGGTTGTGGACAGCCCCTCGGTCATCGTAAGGGTGCTGGTTGAGAGCAGGATCCCTGCCGAGTCGTTGTCGATCACCCGGACCACCACGCTGCCGGCGGCAAGCGCATCGTATGCCGGGTCTGCGCTGGTGACCGTGTGGGTGATCCGCTCCGTCGGATAGGGGATGTCTGTGTCGTCATCAGCGACCCCCGCCGTCACGAGTTGCGGCACACTCCAGCTGCTTGCGTCGAAGGTCAGGGTCCTGGGGCTGAGGCTGAGCAGCCCGTCAGACTGTTCGTCCAGCTGCACCGTCACCGGGGCGCGCGGCTGGCTTGCCAGACGGATGCTGTAGCTGCCTGCCTGCCCCTCGGTGATCGTCAGGCTACTCATCGTCAGCAGGAGCTGTGCCGTATCATTGTCGGTGATGCTCACCGTCACCACCGGGCGCAAGTCGGGCTCGTTGCGGTTGTAGAACGGATCGGCGCTCGAGGTGGTATGTGCGATACGGCTGATGTGCGGGGTCGTATTCGGCTGGAGCGGCGGGCGATCGCCGTCTTCGTCAACCTCGTCGTCCACGGCGCGCACGGTCACGATCTGTGGCGTGTTCCAGGTCAGCGGCGTGAAGCTCAGGTTCAATGAACCGGTAGCCCGGCCGTTCAGCGTCACCTCCTGGTCGAAGCGCAGGGCAACCACGACCGGCGCGGTTGGCTGGCTGCTCAGCCGCATCGTGTAGGTGGCAGCCTGCGACGGCCCTGCTGCCTCGGTGAGGCTCAGGGCCACAGGGTCGACCACCAGGCCAGCCTGATCGTTGTCGAGGATCGAGACGGTGACCGGGGCAATGTTCAGGTCCGCATAGAAGCCATCGGCACTCTCAATCTGGTGGGTGACCTGGCCGGGGTGCGCCGTGCCCTCGTCCACCGTATCGTCGATTGCGGTGAGTCGCACCGTTTGCGGCGTACGCCAGGTTGTCGGAGTGAACACCAGCGTGCGGGGCGTCACCTCGACCTGCGTATCCGGGGTCAGCGTGATCGTCACGGGGGCGGTTGGCTCACTCTCCAGTACAACCGTATACGCGGTCGCTTCGCCCTCCGCCAGGGTGAAACTCGTCTGGCTAAAGCTCACGCCAGCCGTGTCGTTATCCTCGATCGCCACCACCAGCGCGCTGACGGCAAGGCCGGCGTAGTTGGCATCGTTACTGATCACTTCGTGGCTGAGCCGGCCAGGATGCGGGTCAGGCTCGTCCACATTATCGTCCAGGGCGGTGACGGTAACCGTCTGGGCGCGGTTCCAGTCCTCGGGAGTAAACACCAGCGTCGTGGGCGTGACCGCGAGTTGCTGGTCGGGGCGTAGACGGATGGTGACGGGCGCAATCGGTTCGCTCTCCAGCGCCACGGTATAGGTTGCCGCCGCACCCTCGGCGAGATCCATGGCGGTGCGGCTGAGGGCGACCCCCGCGGTATCGTCATCAACGATGGTGAACAGGTAGACGGAGGGGCTGCCAGGGCTGGCATTGGATGGTGTGCCGAGGGTGACGACGATCTGTTCGTCGTCCTCATCGATCCTGTCGTCGATAATGGTGAAACGCAGCCGGGCGCTGGTCGCGCCAGCCGGGATGAGCACGGCCCCCGGGCGCAGATTGTGGTCGGCAGTCCCGGCGCTACCGCTCACCACGTATGGCACGACCACATCGATCGCACCTGGCTGGTTCAATTCAATCGACAGGGCGGCCGAGCCAGCACCCTCGGCGAGGGTGCGGCGCTCGCCGGCAAAGCGCACGATCGGAGGGGCATCGCTATCGGTAATCGTCAGCGTCGCGACGTTTGCCCCGATGATCACGGCGTTGGTCGGCGCACTGAGCCGGATCTCCAGGCTCTCATCTAGCTCATTCAGGTCGTCGCGCAGGATCTCGATCGTAAATGACCGCGTGAGCGTGCCCGGGGGAAAGCTGAGTGTGCCGTTCGCGGGGCGATAGTCGGCATTAGGTGTGGCAGTGCCGCCGCCCGTGTTATAGGCAACGCTGACGGTATTTGGCGCGGGCCGGTTCAAGCGCACCTCGACCGTGGCCTGGCCCTGGGCCTCACTGGCGATCAGTGTGGTGGCAGCGAAGCTCAGTTCCACTGGGAGCGGCACGGGCGTGCTGGTCGCGGTTGGCGTGGCAGTTGGCGGGACGGGCGTGCTGGTCGCCGCCGGGGTGCTGGTCGGCACGGGCGTACTGGTCGGCACGGGCGTACTGGTTGGCGCCGGCGTACTGGTCGGCGCCGGCGGATTGGTCGGGCGCGCGGTCGCCGGAGGAGGGTTACCCGGTTCGGATACCGGCGTTGCGGAGGGCGGCGGCTGGGTCGTGGCGGTTGGCAGTGACGTGGCGACCGCCAGCGGGCCATTCGTCGGCGCCCGCCGCGGGGCAAGCGTTGCCGTTGGGTCTGGCGTGAGCGTCGCTGGCGCCTCGGTCGGCGCGGCGGTCCGGGTTGTGGTTGGAGTGGGTGAGGGCGCCTCAGTGGTGGGTGTGGGGCTGGGCGTCATCACGGCGACAACCACGAGCGGCACACTATCGGGCGGCTGCGGCTCGCCGGACGGGCTCATGGCGGGCCGGTCACGCTCGGCTGCGGCGATCGCCTCCGGGTTGATCGGCGGGATGCGCGGGCCGCCTGGCCAGAAGCCATAGTCGGCCCGCCCGCGCGAGGTGACATCACCCGCGTAGCGGGCCATGTCAGGCGAGGCCAGATCCAGCGCAATACGAGCAATGATCGTAACGCCGATCAGCACGGTGATGAGGGCCAGCAGGATGAGCCAGGGCAGTGGGCGTGAGAGCGCCCGACGGTCAGGCAGCCGCAGCCAACGGGGTCGAAGAGTTTTCAGGGCTCGTGGTGTCATTGGCGTAGCGGAGTGTGAAGTAGAATGTGCTGCCCTGCCCCGGGACGCTGGTCACGCCGATCGTTCCGCCCTGGCGCTCGACGAGTTGCTTGCAGATCGCCAGGCCGAGCCCGATGCCGCGCTCCGTAGAATTGATGCCCTCGCTGGTACCGTCACCGCGAATGAAGCGCTCGAAAACCTGTTCCTGCATGTCCGGGGGAATACCCCGGCCAGTATCCTCAACCTCGACGCGCACGTGATCACCGCAATCATGTGCCCGGATGGTAATACCTCCCGTGGCGGTGTAGCGACGCGCATTGTCCAGCAGCTGGTAGATGATCTGCCGGACCTGGTCGTAGTCGCCGAGCACCGGGCGCAGATCCGCCGCGACATCGATGGTCAGCGTCAGGCCCTTGGCCTTGATCTGGCTCTGCAGCGGGAAAGCTGCTTCGCCGATCGGGCGTGCCAGGTCCATCGGCTCGAGGTCGGTGCTGAGCGTGCCGGAGTCGAGGTTCGCGATGATGATCACATTGTTGACCAGGCCGGTCATATTGTTCGCGTGGTGGCGGATCGAGTCGACGAAGACGCGCTGTTCTTCGTCGATGGTGCCGGCCAGTCCGCGCAGCAGCACATCGGCATTGCCCCGGATCACGGTCAGCGGCGTGCGCAACTCGTGCGAGATGGTGCCGATGAAATTCGTCTTCGCCCGATCGACGGTGACCTCGGCGGTCATGTCCTGCAGCAGGCAGACATAGCCCGAGCGGGTGCCATCGCTGGCAATCACCGGAGCGATCGAGGCACGTACGATATACTCGCCGAGCGTGTAGAGATCACTGGCCCGCTGCGAGCCGAAGCCGGGCACGCCTTCAACGAGCCGGTTGAGCGGGATGTCGCTGAGCTTCGCCGGCGGCGTGGCATCATCGCTGAGGCCCATCAAGCGCCGGGTTGCCCGGTTGATCAGCTTAACATTGCCCAGGTCATCGACCACCACGATGCCGTCGGTGATGCTCTCGACGATGGCGGCGCGCTGACTGGCCTCCGACTGGACCTGGCCATAGAGCCGCACGAGGTACTCGGTCATCTGGTTGAAGGAATTGGCCAGCTGGCCGATCTCGTTCTCAGAAATGATATACGCGCGGCGATGGGTCTCACCGCTGCTGATCGCCTTGGCCGTGGCCGCCAGTTCTTCAAGGGGCCGGGTGATCAGCCGCGCGATGCTGATCCCGGCGACGATGATCACCAGCGACAGCACGACGATCAGGGTCACGATCGGACCGAGCGTGCTGTTCCACGTGTCCATCACGTAGTCCCGCGAGAGGGCGGGTGCCAGGATACCGACACTGCTGCCCCGGATGATCAGGGGCACGTAGGCAAACTGAAACTCGCGGCCGCCGATCGTCTCTTTGCTGAACAGGGCGCTGGTCAGCGGATCGGCCCCGGCCTCGAACTTGCTCAAGAGTTCGAGGCTCATCGGCGGCACAGTGCCATCATTGGTTGTGTCGAAGGTCGTACTGACGACGCGACCGGCCTCGTCGTAGAGGGTGATCCCCGCGGCCTGCGAGCGGGCCGCCATGGTCGCGAGGAGGCTATCCACGCGCATCGCGGCGATCAGCCCGCCCACGACCTCATCGCCCGCCCGCACTGGCGCAATCGTGGCAAAGTAGAGCGTGTTGGTATCGGCGAACTGGATCAGGCCGGCGTATTTATCTCCCTGGTCGTCGGCCACACCACTGAGCACCCGGTCGGTGAACCAGGCGCCACGCAGATCGAGCGCGGGGTGGACGAGGTAGTCGTCAGTGAGGGCCTCGGTCGAGCGCTCGAAGTCGGCCAGCGTCATCCCGCTGCGGTCGAAGGCGATCATCCGATCGAGCCGTACCCCATTGCGGCTGGCGCCAACGCGGAAGAAGGGGTCGAGGGCCCGGGCCAGCCCGTCAGCATCACGGCGGGCGAGCGCGTAGGCCACGGCCGGTGCCCTGGTCGTCTCATTGGGCAGGGCGAAGGCGACCTCGCGCAGAAACTGGAGATTGGCCTGCTCCTGGCTGGTCAGCGCGTCGTTGGCCGATCGTGTAACACTGGCCAGCTGGTTGTCGAAGCGCTCCTGCAGCGACTGGCCGACCAGATAGAAGACAACGAGGCCCCCGGCCACTGCCACGATCAGGGTCAGCAGCAAGAAGGGGAAGATAATCTGGTAGCGGAGCTGTGAGTTCAGCTCTTTCCACAACCGATACATCGTCGTCTACCCCGGCGCTGGCAAGCCATGCCCGGCGCCCGTACCCGTTGCAGGGATGCCAGCACCTGGCTGATCCTGCGCGGTCTATCCATGAGTATAGGTTCACAGGTAACGTCGATCAATAGGACGTTGGTTATAACTGTCTAACACTTTTGTCAAGTACCCAGCGGGCCGTACGAGCGCACCACGTAGCTACACCAGCAAGAGGAAGCGACAGTGGATATGCTATAATCAGCGTACGGCGCGGGCGGCGCGTCGTCCACCTGCTGAGCCCCGCGGAGTCATGCAGCTACGCTTTCTCGGTACTGGCACCTCGATGGGCGTTCCGGTGATCGGCTGCAGCTGCAGTGTTTGCACCTCAGCCGACCCGCGGAATCGCCGCATGCGCACCTCGGCTCTGCTGCGCACGGCTGATACGACGATCCTGATCGACGCCGGGCCGGACTTCCGGGCCCAGGCGCTGGCCGCCCGGCTCACCCACCTGGATGCGGTGCTGCTCACGCACTCGCACTTCGACCACGTCGCCGGCCTCGACGATCTGCGTCCGCTCTGCTTCCACCGCGGCTGTGTGCCCGTGTACGGCAGTGACCGCACGCTGAGCGAGGTCCGTGAGCGCTTTGCCTACGCATTTAATGAAACCTCGGCCGGCTCGACGCGCCCGAGCCTCGACCTGCGGCCCACCGACCGGCCCTTCCTGGTCGGCGATCTGGCCATCCGGCCCTTCGATGTGCTCCACGGCACCTGGACGATCACCGGCTATCGCGTGGGCGGTCTCGGCTACGTCACCGACGCCAGCAGTATCCCGCCCGCCTCCTGGGCCGTCTTAAAGGACCTCGACGTGCTCGTCCTCAATGCACTGCGCCACGAGCCGCATCCGACCCACTACACCCTTGCCCAGGCGCTCGACGTGATCGCAGCCTTAGGCCCGCGCCGCGCCTACCTGGTGCACATGACCCATGGCATCGACCACGCCACCGGCACGAGCCTGCCCCCTGGCGTCGAGTTCGCCTACGATGGCCTGGAGGTGACTGTCGAGCTGTGAGGCGCGCACCACCTGGCGCAGCCTCGCCGCTCTGATCTGCGCATGCGCATCGGGATTGATGCCCGCCTCAACGCCTATCGCCAGGGCGGGATTGCGCAGTACACCCGCCAGTTGCTTGCCGCCCTCGCCGCGGAGGCCCGCAGCGAGACGTTCGTTGCCCTCCAGCACCACAGTCAGCGCCGCCCACTGGTCATCGCTCCCAATGTCGAGCGCGCCACGCTCTTCACGCCCCCGCACAACCGCTTCGAAGCGTGGAGCCTGCCGGTCGAACTACTGCCCCGCCGCCTTGCATTGTTGCACTGCCCGGACTTCATTGCGCCACGGCGTCGCCCCTGCCCGGCGGTCGTTACCGTCCACGACCTGGCGTTCCTCCATTTCCCCGAGATCCTGGATGCCGAGGCACGACGCTTCTACGGCCAGGTGCACGCGGCCGTGCACGATGCCGACGCGGTGATCACCGTCTCGGAAGCCACACGCGCGGATATCGTGAAGCTGCTCGACCTGCCGCCCGAGCGCATCGACGTGGTCTACGAGGCGGCTGACCCGCGCTTCGCGCCGCTCAACCTGGCTGCAGGCGAGCAGCGCATCATCAACGGACAAGTACTGACAGCAGGTGGGTTCCTGCTCTTCGTCAGCACGGTCGAGCCACGCAAGAACCTCGAGACGCTTCTCCGCGCACTGCGCATCTGCCGCGACCGCCGGCCCAGGGCTGGCTACCGCCTGGTGGTAGCGGGCAGCCGCGGCTGGCTCGATGAGCCCATCTATGCCCTGGTGGGCACGCTGGGCCTGGGCGAGGTGGTGCACTTTCTTGGCGCTGTTGACCCCGAGGACCTGCCCTGGCTCTACAGTGCGTGCCGGATCTATCTGAACCCTTCGCTCTATGAGGGCTTCGGCCTGCCAGCGCTGGAGGCGCTGGCCTGCGGCGCCCCGAGCATCGTAGCTGATACCAGCAGCCTGCCCGAGGTTGTGGGCGATGCTGCCTACCTGCTCCCGCCACAGGACGTAGGCGCCTGGGCTGAGCGCATCGCCAGCCTCTGGGATGACGAGACGACCCGGGCCGAGTTGGTGCAACGCGGGCCGCAGCACGCCGCCACGTTCTCCTGGCGCCGCGCCGCGCAGGAAACCCTGGCCATCTACCGCAGGGTCGCGGGACGAGCGGCCTTAGGTGAACATGGCCGATAGCCGATAATACGACAGTTGTATGTCATATGCCAGCGCCCCTGCCATTCCGCGTACCTGATGGCCCGGCGGCGGGCCAGTAGCGCCGGGAGCAACGCTGGTTGGCATCAGGATGCGCTTCCACGGTGACGTCCCGTTGTCGTGCTAGACGTGGTGTAGACCGGGATGGAGCTTGGTGGCGGCGAGCCAGGCCTCGATCCCCTCTGCCGGCTGCACACCCTGCTCGGTAACGATCCCGGCCAGGGCCGAGAGTGGCGTCAGGTCGAAGTAGAGGTTGGTGATGTGCACACCCGGCGGTGCCGCGTCCCAGACCTGTTCGGCCGGCCACAGCGTCTGTGCTGGCGGTACATACCCCGGCGGCAGGAACTTCTCGCTCCCGCAGAGGGCGTACATCGGCACACCACAGGAGTCTGCAGCAAGCGCAATGCCATAGGTGCCGACTTTGTTTACCAGGCCGCTGCTGCTCAGATAGTCGGCGCCCACCAGCACCAGGCTGGTCTCCTTGACCATGGTCACAGCGAGGGCATCGATCACCAGGGTCACGTCCATGCCACTGGCCGCAAGCTCGGCTGCCAGCGTGCGGCCCTCGCAGCCCGGGCGTCCCTCGGCGCAAATGACGCGCAGACGCCGGCCGGCGCGCTGGGCGTGGCGCAGGGCGGCTCGCACGGTGGTGCTGCGGCCGTTGGTCAGGATCTGGCCCTCCTCCGGGATCAGGCGCAGCGTCGTTTCGGCAATCGCCGCCTCGTGCACCCGCAACCAGCGTTTAAAGTCGCCGGTGGCATCAGCCAGCGTGCGGCGCGCCTCGTCGGGTGTATCCACCGTCTCGAGGCGCCAGAGGACCCCGTTGACCAGGTTCACCAGGGGCGCCATCGTCGGGTGGGCGCGGATGAGCGCCCAGCCAACCTCAAGCACGTCCCGGCTGAGTTCTGCTTTCTGGGTCGACTGATCGGTGCGAGCGAGGCGCTGCAGCACCTCGGCGCTCTTCTCAGCCACCTCAACCGCCCCCGAGACGCTATCCTCGGCGATCGCCGCGATCGCCTCCAGGGTAAACTTGTCCACTCCGTCCATCCTGTGCGTGCTTACAACACCGGCGCCACAACGAACCGCGCCGGTGCCGGGCAGGTGAGCGCGTACGTGGCGACGAACTACTCCGTATCATACCGCAAGACTCAAGGTATCCGTCTACGGCCGGTCGAGCCGTGGGCTGGCCAGTCGTCAGGTGCAGCGGGGCCAGGGCAGAGGGACAGCGCGTCGGTGCCTGTGCGCCAACTGGGAGGGTCTCACCCAGGCCAGGCAGATCGGTCGGGAGCCATGCTCAGGGTTCGCGCGACCCGATTGAGCGGCGTTTCAGCATGAACCGCAGGGTGTACTCGAGCTGTTCGACCGAGAAGGGCTTGGCGAGGAACAGCGCGCCACTCTCCTCGATCCGGGCGCGGGTGAGGGGGCTCAAGGTATCGCCAGAGACAAAGATCAGCCGCTCAGCGAGCTCGGCGTCGCGTTCACGGATGATGCGCAGCAGTTCAAAGCCATTCAGGCCGGGCATTTTGACATCACAGAGGACGGCATCGAACGGCCCCTGGCCGAGAACCTCGAGCGCGGCCTCGCCACTGGTCACCAGGGTCGAGCGGTGGCCCATCTGCTGCAGGAGGCGGGCCATTAAGGCGACGACCGGCTCCTCATCGTCCACCACCAGGACGTGCAGTTCCGGCTCAGGCTCGTCCGGCTCAGCCGGGGGCGTAGCGACGGTAACGGGCGCCCCCTGAGGCTCGACGCGGATCGGCAGGGTCACCACCACGCGCGTCCCGGCGCCGATCTGGCTCTCTGCCCAGATCTGCCCCTCGTGTTCTTTGATGATCCCGAAGCAGATCGACAGGCCCAGTCCCGTGCCCTGGCCCACCGGCTTGGTGGTGAAGAACGGGTTGAAGATCTTCTGCAAGTCACGTTCAGGGATGCCGACGCCGGTGTCGATCACCTCGATATTGATCTGCTGGTTGCCATTCAGGCCAGGGGCGTGGCTGGTGCGCAGCGTCAGCGTGCCGCGACCGCCTTTCTGTACCATGGCGTGGCGCGCGTTGGTGATCAGATTCAGGAAAACTTGCTGCAGCTGGTGATAATCGGCAGTGGTGAGCGGCAGGTATGGGTCAAGCTCAAGCTTGAGCGCAATATTATCAACCCGCAGCTGGTAATTCTGGAGCGCGAGGGCGCTACGCAGGGCCTCATTGACCGAGATCATCCGGCGTTCGGGCTTATGCTCGCGGGCAAAGATCAGCAGATTCTGGACGATCCTGGCTGCTCGCTCAGCCTGGACATGGATCTGCTCAATATCCTGGCGCGGCTCCTCGGGCAGGCGCTGGTCGCGAAGCAAGAGCTGGGCGTAGCCACTCACGCTGGTGAGCGGGTTATTCAGCTCGTGGGCCACCCCGGCCACCAGTTGACCAATGGCGGAGAGTTTCTCCGAGTGGAGCAACTGTTGTTCGAGGCGCCGGCGCTCAGTCAGGTTACGCGCGATACAGTGGATGCCCTTGACCCCGATACCATTCTGGATCATCTGGGCGGAGACCTCAAGGTAGACTGGTTCGCCATCGCGGCGCACCAGTTCGAGCTCGAAGGGAGGCACGCTCCGACCGGCGAGCAGCTCGCGCAGATAGGGCTCGGCGGTGACCCAGGCCTCAGGGGCGCAGAGCGAGCGCAGCGGCCGCGCGAGCAACTCATCGACCCGATAGCCAGTGAGTTGTTCGCCAACCCGATTGATGCTGCTGATCGTCAACTCCGGGTCGAGCATGAAGATCAGGTCATAGGCATTGGCGAAGAGGCCCTTATAGCGCTGCTCGGAAAGTTTGACCTGCTCATAGAGCCGGGCATTCTCGATCGCAATCGCGGCATAGTCGGCCAGCGTCGCGAGCAGATACTCGTCATTCTCGGAGAAGGCGCGCTCGGCAACCCGGTTGTCAACTGCGAGCACACCCTTGACCTGATCGCCGACCATCAGCGGCACCTGGAGGATCGAGCGCACCAGGAAGCCGGTCTTCACCTTGAGCGCCGTACCGACCCGGATCTGGTCGAGGCGAATGGGTTTGCCGGTGCGAAACACCTGACCGGCGAGGGTATCGTCGATCGGCATGCGCAGACTCTGGGCGCGCTGCTCGCCGAGATTCTTGGCTGCGCGCAGATAGAGCTCATTCTGGCTCTCGTCGTGGAGCAGCAAGAAGCCCTCCTCAGCCTGGGTGATGAACACGCCGGCCTCGACGATGCGCTCAAGCAGCTGTTCCTGGTCCATCAGCCCGGTGACCGACTTACCGATGCGATAGAGCACGGTAAGCTGCTGGACCCGTTGTTGCAGTGAGGCCGTGAGGCGCTCCTTGTCGCGGCGGAGGCGGCGTTCGCGCAGCGCCTGGTCGATCACGGCGCGGGCCTCGCTATCCGAGAACGGCTTGATCAGATAGTTGCGTGCGCCGAGGCGGAAGGCCTCCACGGCGATACTCTCCGAGCCGTGCGCCGTCATGAGGATGACGGGCACATCATAGCCCTCCTGGGCGATCAAGCGCAGCAGATCGAGGCCGCTGATATCCGGCAGTTGCAGATCGAGCAGGATCAGGTCGGGCAGCCGTGCCCGCAGGCGCTGGAGGCCCTGGCGCCCCGTATGGGCGACGACAGGAGCAAAGCCGAGTTCGGGCAGCACATAGTTGGCCAGGAGCCCGGCGATCTGCTCGCTATCGTCGATGATCAGGATCTCTTCCATCATACTGGTGCGCCCTTGAAGCAACAACAGGTCACCAGGCTGGCGCGGGCTAAGAGTGGCGACGGCAATCCGTCGCCCATTTGCCGATTGCAGATGTTAATTGTACACTGATGCACCATCCACCGCAAGGTGCCGGCGAGAGACCCTATGCGCAGCGCGGCCCCGCCTACCATTGTCGTGATCGGCGACCTGAACGCCGATCTGACTTTTAGCGTGCCTTTCTATCCAGGCGAAGGCGACGATGTGCCAGCCGACGGGTTACGCTGGGATAGTGGAGGCACGGGCCTCAACGTGGCGATCGCCTTCGCCCGGCTCGGCGCGGTAACGCGCCTGGTGGCCCGTGTGGGCAACGACCCGGCGGCCGAGGTGGCGCTGGCCGCTGCCCGGCGGGCGGGCATCGATCTGACCAGCATCCAGCGCGACCGGGAGGCGCCGACTGGCCTGTGCGGCGTGGTGGTAAGCCTGGGTGGACAGCGTACCTTGTTCAGTTACCGGGGGGCCAATGCCCGTTGCGATCCGCGTGCGATCGGGCCAGCACTGCTCGAGGGCTGCAGCATGCTTTTCGTATGCGGCCACGCGCTGCTGGAGGGGCCGCAACGGGCGACAGCCGTCCGTGCCATCGACCTGGCGCACGCGCAGGGCTTACCCGTTGCGCTCGACCTCTGTCTGCCGGTTATCAGGGCGGCGCGCCGGCTTGTGCTCACGCTGCTGCCCAGGATCTGGCTCCTGACCCTGAACGAAGATGAACTACGGGCGCTGGCGCCCACGCAGAGCACCCGTCAGGCCATCGACACGCTTATCCAGGCAGGGGTGCGCCATGTCGCCGTCAAGCGCGGTGCCCAGGGCTGCAGTGTTGGCGAGGGCGCCAGCCGGCTCAGTGTATTACCGCCAGTCGTACCAGTCATTGATACCAACGGCTGCGGCGATGCGTTTGCTGCCGGCTATGCGTGGGCCCTGCTGCGTGGCGCCGACCTCTCGGCCAGCGCGGCTATTGGCAACCTGATGGGCGCGCTGACTGCCACACGCCAGGGCGCTGCCGATGCTATCCCGACCCGGGCCGAGCTCGCCGCCCGCCTGAATTACGCGCTCCATCACCTGCTCACCCCGATCTGACACTCGCTACCTTTAATATAAACGCACTTCCGGCCAGAATAGTTATGCAGCGGAAGGAGCAATCTATGACCCCGCCCTGGAAAGCACGGCTCGATGCCCTGCGGCTCACGGATCTGCGCGCGCTCTTCGGCGTCGCCAAACCGGTGATCGGCATGGTCCACTGCTGGCCGCTGCCGGGCGCGCCCGGCTACAGCGGCTACGGCATGGAGCCGATCATCGAGCACGCCGTCCGCGATGCGACCGCGCTGGCCGAGGGAGGCTGCCACGGCCTGATCGTCGAGAACATGTGGGACATCCCCTTCCGTGCCGGCCCGCACATCCAGCCGGAGAGCATCGCGGCGCATGCCGTGGTGGCACGGGCGGTGCGCGACGCTGTGCCGCAGCTCCCGCTCGGCATCAACCTCGTCCACAATGGCGGTGTGGCGTTGCTCGGCATCGCCATTGCTGCCGGCGCCAGCTTCATCAGGGTCTGCATGTTCACCGGCGCCGGGGTGTGGGACGCCGGCAGTTGGGACGAGGGCTGCGCCGCTGATCTGCTGCGGCGGCGCAAGGAGTTGCACGCCGAGCAGATCAAGATCTTCGCGGATGTCGATAAGAAGCACTCGGTACGCTTCCCGGGCATCGATCTGGCCACCCACATCGAGTGGACACGCTTCTTCGGCGCCGACGCGCTGATCATCTCCGGCCGTATGACCGGCGATGCACCCGACCTGGAGCAGGTGCGTGAGGCTCGCCGGCTGGCCGGCGACACCCCGCTCCTGCTTGGTAGCGGCACCAATGCGGAGAATATCGGCGCGTTCATGGAACTGGCCGACGGCGTCATCGTCGGCAGTAGCATCAAGGTGGACGGCATGATCGCAAACCCGGTGGACGTCGAACGCGTACGGCGCTTCGTTCGAGCAGCGGGATAACGCAGAGCGTCATAGTACCACGGGGGGGCTTTGGCCTAGTACCTCTGGCACATCAATCTACTGACCCTTGCACCATTGAAGCGCGCGGGGCCAGAATGGTATCCTTGTGCTCGTGAGCGACAACCCTCCCCGCCATCCTTGCCCAGGCGCTCACCGCTGTTCATCCGGTTGGTCGGACTGATGCTCCTGAGTACCAGCACAACGTCCCAGCATCGTCCCGGCCCGACATCGTAGCACCATCGCAGCACCGTCCCAGCCCGACATCGCAGCACCGTCTCAGCCCGACATCGCAGCACCGTCTCAGCACCGTCCCAGCCCGACATCGCAGCACCGTCCCAGCACCGTCCCAGCCCGACATCGCAGCACCGTCGCAGCCCAACCGGTTGTGCCAGAGTGTCAGCAGCACTACTCGACCACGAAACCAGTACGTTGCTACGCAAGTGCGCCGATCAACCTGACCAGCAGCGGACTCAGCCCCGGCCCAGGCCGGGGCTGAGTCATGCTGTGCGGCGGGGCTTATACCATTTCAGATGGTAGATTGCGGATTGCCGATTGTCGCGCAAGGCGTCCAGGTGCACTTTGACGCAACGCTGCGTGCGGTGTGTGCAAGTGAAACTGGCATGATGCGTTCAGAGCGGCCAGAGATATGCTACAGTAGCAGGCCAGGTGTGGCCGCATAGCGAGAGGAACGAGCGATGGCCGAGCTACAGGGCATTATCAGCGCCATGCTGACCCCATTCACCAGCGACGTGGGGCCGGTCGATTATGAATGGCTGCCGGCGTATCTGCGCTTTCTGGAGGAGGGGGGGCTGCACGGCGTGCTGGCTCTGGGCACAACCGGCGAAGGCCCCTCACTGGGCCTTGCCGAGCGTGAGCGGGTGCTCGACATCGTACTGGCCCAGCGCGGCAAGCTGGCGGTGATTGCCGGTACGGGCTGTGCCGCACTCACTGAGACGATCGCGCTGAGCAACTACGCGCTGGCCCGCGGCGCTGACGCCGTGCTGGTGATGCCGCCGTTCTACATCAAAGGCCCGAGCGAGACGGGCATCCTCAACTACTTCCGTGCCGTCGCCGACACACTGCCGGGCGATGCCCGGCTGATGCTCTACCACATCCCCCAGGTCACCGGCGTTCCGATCACGCTGCCGATCATCGAGGGGCTGCTCGCGAGCCACCCCGGCCAGTTTTACGGGATCAAGGACAGTAGCGGCAACTGGGAGCACACGAAACGGTTGATCGATCGCTTCCCACAGCTGAAGATCTTCCCCGGCAGTGACCGGCTGATCAGCAATGCGCTGGCGGGTGGCGCGGCCGGCGCGATCACCGCCCTGTCCAGCGCCTTTCCGCAGCTGGCGCGGGCGATCTACGATGCCCATCACGGCGGCGGCGATGTCGTGGCCGCCCAGGCGCGCCTGGACGCGGTGCGCGCGCTGATCGACCCGGTGAACACGCCGCCCGCGCTCAAGGCAGCCCTGGCATGGACGAGCACGCTGCCCGAGACGAGCGTGCGGCTGCCGCTCGTCGCCCTGGCAGATGACGAGGTGGCAGCGCTGAAGGCGACATATGAGCGTGTCGTCGGGTAGCCGGTGGCTCAACCCTCGTCGCCAAGACTGAGCCAGACCTGATAGACGATGCTCTTCTGGAGGCCCAGTTCGCGGGCCACGGCACGGGCTGCCGTGCTGCCGTTGTAGCCCTGGGCGCGCAGCAGGCGCAGGCGCCGCGCGATCTCGGCCTCACTGGGCGGCTGGGCTGCCTCCAGCGGGGCCTGGAGTTGGTAACGGTCGCGTCGACGTTCACTGCTCGCTGGCCGCCCGGCGATCACCAGCGTGAACTCACCACGTGGGCGCTGGGTGCTGAAGTGGGTCACCATTTCAGCGATGGTACCGCGCCGCAACTCCTCGAAGCGTTTGGTGAGGTCATTGGCGACGACGATGCGCCGATCGCCCAGCACTGCCAGCATATCGCGCAGGGCATCGAGCAGGCGATGGGGTGCCTCGAAACAGATCAGGGTCATGGTGAGCCCGGCCATCTCCGCGAGGAGCACGCGCCGGTCTGCGCCGCGCCGCGGCAGGAAGCCAAGGAAGGCAAAGCGGTCTGTGGGCAGGCCCGAGGCCACCAGGGCGGCCAGCGGCGCCGCCGGGCCAGGGATGGGCGTCACGGTGACGCCAGCGCCGATGCAGGCATTGACCAGCTCGAAGCCGGGATCGGAGATCGCCGGTGTTCCGGCATCGGAGACGAGGGCCACGTCGCCTTCAGCCAGGACGGCCAGAATCTCGTCGAGGCGCACGAGCTTGTTGTGCTCGTGATAGGAGATGCACGGCGTGGTGATGGCGTAGTGATCGAGCAGCCGGCGCGTGTGACGAGTATCCTCGGCTGCGATGAGCCGCACCTCACGCAGCACCCGTAGCGCGCGCAGCGTGAGGTCCTCCAGGTTGCCGATCGGCGTGGCGACGAGGAAGAGGGTGCCCACAGCTCACCCCTCGCCGCGCAGGCGCTCCCGCCAGTAGTCCAGCAGCTCATCAACGATCGCCGGCATGTCGATCATGGGCTCCCAGCCGGTGGCAGCGCGCAGCTTGCGATTGTCACCGACCAGGATCGGCTCATCGCTCGGGCGCAGCCGTGCCGGGTCGATCTGCACCTCGACTGGCACACGGCCCCGTGCCCGCACCAGCTCCACGATATCGCCGATGCGTGTTGCGTAGCCGGAGCAGAGGTTGTAAACCTCGCCGGGGGCGCCGCGCTCGATCAGCAGCCAGAGGGCGCGGGCCACATCGCGGGTGTGGGTGAAGTCGCGCCGGGGTTCCAGGTTGCCGACGGCGATCACCGGCGGCTGCAGGCCCAGTTCGATCGCGGCCATCTGCTGGCAGAAGGTCTGGATGGAGCAGCGATCGCCCTGGCGCGGGCCGACATGGTTGAACGAACGTGTGACCACGACGTGGAGGCCGAAGGTGTCGTGATACTGCAGGCCGGCCAGCTCGGCTGCGACCTTGCTCACGCCGTAAGGGCTGGCGGGGCGCAACGGGTGGGTCTCGGCGATGGGCAGCGCCGCGGGCTGCACGACGCCATACTGGGCGCTGGTGCCGGCGATGTGCACACGGGCGGAGGGGACGTGCCGGCGCACGGCCTCCAGCAGGTTGATCGTCCCCTCGACGTTGACCCGCAGCGTGTGGATGGGCGCGTCCCACGAGGCGCTGGGGTAGCTCTGCGCCGCCAGGTGGAAGATCCGCTCGGGGGCGGCGGCGGCAATGGCGCGATCGAGGGAAAACGCATCCTCGACATCGCCCTCGTGGAGGGTGATGCGACCACGCAGGTGGGCGATGGGGCGGGGATCGCTGCGCCAGCGCTTGAAGCCGTGGATTGTGAGCCCGGGGATGGTGAGCAGATGGTCGGCGAGAAAACTACCGACCGGGCCGGTGATGCCGGTGATGAAGACGCGCACAGAACCTCCGCCACACAGCGCCGTTGCAGGCACGATTCAGAATCGGGTATTCCAGCCCTCAGGCATGCTTCAAACTCACGTGACAATCTGCCCTTCACCTCCACAGCTCCACAGCTCTCCACCTCCACAGACCAGTCATGCGGGGCCGTGGAGCAACGGTCATGCTGGGAGATCCAGGTCTGAACCATGCCTTACTCTTCAATGACGACCAGAAAACTGATCAGGCGGTCATTGCTATCGCGGAGCTCGGCCCGATCACCGACGCGCCAGATCTCGGTCCGATTCCAGAAGAAGTCGCCGGCGATCAGGTCGTTGGTACCAACTGCGCTGAAGACGCCGATCGACTGGGCAGGTTCGATCACATAGTCGGGGAAGACGAAGGGTGGGATCGCGCTACCGCGGGTCACGTTGCGCAACTGCCAGCCACTGATGTTGATCGGCTGGGCGCTGGCGTTACGGATCTCGACGTACTCGCGGCGCTGGCTGGGGGCCGTGGCGTCGCGCAGGACGATCTCATCGATCTGGATATCGTTGGGCCGGGGAGTCGGGGTTACGGCGCTGGTTGTCGGGCTCACGGTTGGGCTGGCGCCAGCCGTGGTTGTCGGCGCGGGCGTAACGCTGCCGGATGGCGCCGATGTCGCGGTGGGCACCACAACCACGGATGTGGTGGCGCCGGCAGGTGGCAGGGTGGCGGTGGCTACCGGGCGCGTCAGCGGGGCAGTAGGCGTCACGGCGCGCTCAGGCGCAGGCGCGGTTGGCGAAGCGGTGGGCGTGCTATCCACCGGGGTATCGACAAAGCAGGTAAAGCGCCCGACCACGGCGCGGGTGCTGCGCAGTTGCACCTCGACGGGGTAGACGCCTGGGCGCTCGCGGGCGCGCAGCGGCAGGCTATAGACACCCCCCCGGTCGGCGGCGCCCCCGCCAACCGGCCGCTCGCCCAGGACGATCAGCAACGCCTCGGCGGGCGGGGCCCGGCCCTGGAGCAGCACGGTCTGTCCATTGGGGCAACTGAGGGGCAGCGGATCGGCAGCGCGGAGCGGGCTGGCGCCAGCGATCAGCATGCTGAGGCCAGCAATCAGGAGCGTGAGCACAACAATGGCGCGATAGGCCAAGGGGATGCACCGGTGAGGGTTGCGGCGGCTACGGGAGGCGGGTGGCGTGGTAGAATGCTGGTGGGCGATAGTGGATTCGAACCACTGACCTCCACGATGTCAACGTGGCGCTCTAACCAACTGAGCTAATCGCCCGTTCCGCGGGTATGCTACCATCGAAGCCGGCCGCTGTCAAGCAAGGCTGATGCCATCTGAAGGCCGTCGTACGCACAGCGCACCACCCATGCGCCACGGCGCGCGACGCCCCGTCTGTGTATGCCGCCACTGAGCCGCGACAGTGCCGACCAGCTTCTCGCGCGCCTTCCCGTGGAACTGCGCGCCGCGCTCGCCTGTGCCGCGCGGCTGGCGGCGGTCCGTGCGGGCCGGCTCTGGCTGGTGGGTGGCATGGTGCGCGACGTGCTGTGCGGCATGCCACCGGGCCGTGACGTGGACCTGGCGGTGGAGGGCGATGCACCGGCGCTGGCCCGCGCCTTTGCGGCCGCGACCGGCGGGCGGCTCATCGCGACGCATGCCGCCTTCGGCACGGCCACGGTTGAACTGGCTCTGTCGGCAGGGCCAGCGCTGCTGATCGACTTTGCGGGCAGCCGGGTCGAGCGCTATTCGCAGCCGGCTGCGCTGCCCGAGGTGCAGCCCGCCCCGATCGAGGACGACCTGCTCCGGCGTGACTTCAGCGTGAGCGCCATGGCGATCGAGTTGCGCGCCGAGGGCGATCAGCTACGGGCCGGGCGCATGCTCGACCCCTTCGGCGGGCGGGCCGACCTGGCAACCAGCCGCCTGCGGCTACTCCACGCGACAAGCCTGCGCGACGACCCGACGCGCCTGTTGCGCGGGCTGCGGCTGGCCGCGCGCCTCGATCTGCAGCCCGACCCGGCCACCGAGGCCCAGATCCAGGAGGCGCTCGCTGCTGGCTACCTGGGATTGCTGAGCGCGGAGCGGGTCCTCGCAGAGCTCTGTCTGTGCCTGGAGGAGCCCCGGCCCGATGCAGTGCTGCGCCTGGCCGACGCCTGGGGGGTCACGCCCCAGGTGCTGCCAGGCCTGAGCTGGAACGAGGCGCTTGCGGCCAGAAGCACACGGTTGGCGACGGCGCCCGATGATGGGCCACGGGGCGGCCCGCTGGTCTGGGCGGGGCTGCTGCTCTATGAACTGGACGAAGCGCAGTGTGCCGCCATTGCAGCACGTTACCCGCTCCCGGCGGAGGCCAGCGAACTGCTGCGGCATCTCCCAGCGCTACGGGCGCTGGCGCCGCGCCTGGATGGCACGCTGGCCAACAGCACGGTCGACCGGTTGTTGCGACCATTCAGCGTGGCGGCGATCACCGTGCTCCACTATGCCGAGCCGGCGGCGGCAGCGGTTACGGCGCACTATCTGCGCGCGGTGCGCCCGGCGCGCGCACTGCTCGACGGCAACGATCTGCAACGGCTGGGGCTTGCGCCAGGGCCAGCGCTGGGCCGCATGCTCGAGGCGCTGCGCGCCGCCACCCTGGACGGCGACGTGAGCTCGCGGGAGCAAGCGGAAGCCTGGGTGCGGCAGCGCCTGGCGACGCCGGGGTAGGTTGGGGACACTTAGCACCTTTTCATCCTCCTGCGGTTTGCCCCGATGCTATACTGCTTGAGGCAGGATTGATAGCAGGAAGAATCGCAGGATCATTAGCAAGATGACCGAATCGCCACGTGCTTTGCTCCGCGCCCGCATCCCGCTCTGGGTCGTGATCGGCCTCCTCAGCCTGACCCTGGTGGGTGGTCTGGGTGGCGGGCTCTTTGCCGGCTATATGCTCAAGCGACCGGCCGCGGCCTGTCCCGAGAGCGCCGAGGTCTGCGCGCAGTTCTCCGTCTTCTGGGAGGCCTGGGAGCTGGCGCGCGCCCGCTATGTGGATCCGGCAGCCGTTGACCCGGGTGAGATGACCGCGGGCGCGGTCAATGGGATGCTTGACACGCTGGGTGACCGGGGGCATACCCGTTTTCTCAGCGCCGACGAGGCCCAGCAGTGGGACGAGGCCCTGCGCGGCTCGTTCGAGGGGATCGGCGCATACATCGATGTGCGCAATGGCCGAACGATGATCGTCGCGCCGATGGAGGGCTCACCGGCTGAGCAAGCGGGTCTGCGCGCAGGCGACGTCATCCTCGCAGTGAACGGCGAGTCGACCAGTGGCTGGACGGTCGACGAGTTGCGCACGAGGGTACGCGGCCCGAGCGGGACAACCGTGACGATGCGCGTGCTGCATGCCGGCGAGACCATGCCGGTGGAGCTCACGATTACGCGCGCGCAGGTGGTGGTGCCGAGCGTCAGCTGGCGGATGCTGCCCGACGATGTCGCGCTGGTGCGGCTCAGTTCGTTCGACGACGATGCCGCCAGGGAGCTGCGCGAGGCGCTCAGCGCCGCCCGCCAGGCGGGTGCGCGCGCGCTGATCCTGGATCTGCGCAACAACCCGGGTGGCCTGCTCGAGCAGGCGGTCATGGTGGCCAGCCAGTTTCTGCCCCAGGGGACGACCATCCTGCTTGAGGAGAACCGTGACGGCGAGCGCGAGGTCACCACGGCACGCAACGGCGGCGTGGCGCTCGATCTGCCGCTGGTGGTGCTGATCAACGAGAACTCGGCCAGTTCCGCGGAGATCGTCGCGGGCGCGCTGCAGGCCGCAGATCGCGCCCGGCTGATCGGTGAGACAACCTTTGGCACGGGCACGGTGCTGACGCCCTACCGCCTGAGTGATGGCAGCCGCCTGCTGCTGGGCACCCAGCAGTGGCTGACCCCGGACGGGCGCATGATCCGCGGTCAGGGCATCGAGCCCGACGAACTGGTGATCCTGAGCGAGGAGGTCGCGCCACTCGCGCCAGCCGAGGCCGCTGCGCTCAGTGCCGCTGCGCTGCGTGACAGCGCCGACACCCAGCTGGCTCGCGCGCTCGACGTGGTCATGGCGGAGCTCGCCAGCCGGTAGGAGCAGGAAGCGTACCAGGGCGCGGTAAAATACCACGTGGCATTGGCAATCCCGCATTGTCTCGCTCATCTCCACCGCTCGACAGCTCCACACAGGGCTTTGTCGAGCTGTGGAGGTGTGGAGCTGAGCCAATGCGCTGCCATCAAGCAGACTCTGTATAATGGGGGTACCGTACCGCGCCCGGGCTCTGTGCCGGGCAGAGCGATGGAGAGATCCGGCGTTGGAACGTAGTCGCCGTCCCGCCCGGCCCGCCCAGCGGTCGCCGCTGGGGCTGGTGGCGTGGCTGGCCTGCCTGGGGCTGCTTGCCAGTGTAGCCTGGCTGCTGCTCCAGGCCGTGGAGACGCGCCGCCAGCTCGCGGCGCTCGTGGTAACCCCCGTCCCCAGCCCGGAGCAGGCCGGACCTGCCGTGGCCCTGCTCAGCCTGCCGACGCTTGCCCCCGCCCGCTCCGACCTCACTGTGCCAGCCACCGTCTTGCTGCTTGGCGCCGACCGCCGCCCTGGGGAGGAGGTGACTCCGCGGAGTGACGCCATCCTGGTGCTGCGGCTGGACCCGGCCCGTCGGCGGGTTGCCGTGCTCTCGCTGCCACGGGATCTCTGGGTCGCCATCCCGGGCCATGGTTACAACCGGTTGAACGCGGCCTTCCTCTGGGGTGAGCGTGATGGCCCGCCCGGCGGCGGGCTGGCGCTGGCCCGGGCCACCGTGGCCGAGTTGCTCGGCAGCCCGGTGGATTATGGCATGGTGGCCGATTTCCGCGGCTTCGTTGGCGTGGTGGACGCCCTGGGCGGCATCAGTGTCGACGTGCCGCGCCCCCTGGAGGATCGACAGTTCCCAACCAGCGATCGGCGCGTCACCACGGTACGGTTCGCCGCCGGCCGGCAGCGCATGGATGGGGTGACGGCCCTGACCTACGCGCGCATCCGCCACCCCGACAGCGATTTCGAGCGCGGGCTGCGCCAGCAGGCGGTCCTGCTGGCTATCGCCGAGCGGCTGCGTGAGCGGGGCGACCTCGCCAGTCTGCTCACGGCCAGGCGGGTCAGCGCTGCGCTGGTGGGCTATGTGCAGACGGACATGCCGGTGGAGCGGATGTTGCACCTGGCCTGGGCGCTGCACGAGCTCGACCCGGCCAGCGTGGAGCGCTACGCGTTGAGTGAGGCCGATGTGCGCTTCGGCGTCGAGAACGACCGCTTCGCCCAGGTGCCCGGCCCCGGCGTGCTTGAGCGCTATGCGCGGCTGCTGCTCGACGGACCGGAGGCGCACGGGAAGCGCGTTGCGCCAGCGGCGGCGCCGTGAGGCACGGGCAAGCAAAGGTAAGACGTGGGTCGAACTGAGGTGAACATAGCCGATAGCCGATAGTACTACAGTTGTAGGTGCGCTCCCCGTCGGGCTGAAAGCCCTCGGCTACGGGGGGCAAAGCCCACCTTCGTGGGCTCAACAGGCCACGCAGGTGGCCTTCGCAAGCACTAGCCGAGGCG
>JACAEO010000455.1 GCA_013388805.1 Chloroflexota bacterium | reverse complement strand
GACATCGGTCTGTTTGCGCCTGTCCCGGCTTCTCTGCTGACACCGGTAGCAATTCCGTAAGAAAAGGGTGGCATTGGGTGACTACAGGTATGCATTTAGAACTTGTAAGATTCAAACAAGGATGTATTGCATCAATTCCGAAACGGAATTAATAAATTGACTTATTTTCCGTTTTGGATATAATGCTGCCAACGCTTTCCAGACGAAAGGCATGGATTTCGTCACAATGCAGAAAAAATTTTATGAAAGGAGACAACCCTTTGTTTTCCTATTATTGAATTCCACTCTAAGCCGTCATGTTTTCAATCTTGTGCCAAAGGAGAGAGTAATGAAAGCCAGTTTATTCTACTTCATTGTATTGACTACAATAGTAAGTTTATTGTTGGCCGCCTGTGGCGGCGCTGGCGGCGGAAGCGGCGCCCCCATGAAGGCGATTGGCGAGGGGGAAGGAGAGGTCTCCATCATCGCCTGGGCTGGTTACATCGAACGCGGTGAAACCGATCCGGCGTATGATTGGGTCACCGAATTCGAAGCGCAAACCAACTGCAAAGTATCTGTCAAGACTGCTGCAACTTCAGACGAGATGGTCTCCCTGATGAACGAGGGTGGATTTGATTTGGTCACTGCTTCTGGCGACGCATCCAATCGCTTGATCGCCGGCGGCAAGGTACAGGAAATCAATCTGGACCTGATACCCTCGTGGAAGACAGTAGATGAGCGTTTGCAAAACGCTCCCTGGCATACCGTAAATGGGAAACATTACGGCGTGCCTTACCAATGGGGCCCCAATGTACTCATGTACAACACAGAAGTCTTTCCCGAAGCGCCTACCTCCTGGGATGTAACCTTCGAAGAAATGACCCTGCCGGATGGCAAATCAAACAAAGGCCGTGTCCAGGCTTTTGATGGGCCTATATTCATTGCTGACGCTGCGCTGTATTTGAAATATCATCATCCTGAACTGGGGATTGACAATCCTTATGACCTAGACCAAAAGCAATTTGACCAAGTCATTGAATTACTTCGTCGTCAACGCACATTAATCAACCGATATTGGCATGACGCTTTTGTTCAAATGGATGACTTCAAGAACGAAGGCGTCGTAGTCTCTGGTTCATGGCCTTTCCAGGTAAACTTGCTGCAGCTCGAAGGCGCACCTATTGCTTCCGTAATTCCAGTGGAGGGCGCAACAGGTTGGGCAGACACCACAATGATGCATGTCAACGCTCCACATCCAAATTGCGCGTATAAGTGGCTAGAATGGTCGCTCAACCCCAAATTGCAAGGCGATTTAGCAGCCTGGTTTGGCTCCGTGCCAGCCGTTCCAGCAGCATGCAAAGGCAACGAATTGCTGACGGATGAAGGATGTGCAACCAATGGGTACAACGATTTCGACAAAATTTGGTTCTGGCGCACCCCTACGGCTGAGTGCAGCGACGGGGCAGGCAATTGTGTTCCTTATAGTGAGTGGGTTAATGCGTATATCGCTGTAATTGGCGGGCAGTAGAACCATTGTCATCAATCAACTGCGCCGGCTTCCCCGGCGCAGTTGAATTGGCGAAAGGCGTACATGGTAAGCGAACACTCAGCCGTTATTTTTTCGAAAGTTAGCCGTTACTTTGGGGATGTAAAAGCGGTAGATTCAGTTGATATGAATATTCGTAGCGGTGAATTTTTCACCATGCTTGGACCTTCAGGCTCTGGCAAGACCACCTGCCTGCGGCTCATTGCAGGGTTCGACCGCCCAACCTTTGGGAAGATCATACTTTATGGACAGGATGTTTCCAATTTGCCCCCCTATGAGCGAGATGTAAATACTGTTTTTCAGGACTATGCGCTCTTTCCGCACATGACCGTTGGTGAAAACATCGCTTATGGGTTGATGATCAAAAAAGTCTCGAAACAAGAGCGAGAACGCCGCGTCAACGAAATGTTGGACTTGGTACAGCTATCCGGCATGGCAAGCCGCAAACCCAACCAACTCTCCGGCGGGCAACGCCAGCGAGTAGCGCTTGCCCGGGCGCTAATCAACAACCCCAAAGTATTGTTGTTGGACGAGCCACTTGGCGCCTTGGATTTGAAACTGCGCCAGCAAATGCAAGTGGAACTAAAGGCATTACAGAAACGTGTAGGGATTACTTTTATCTTTGTCACCCACGACCAAGAAGAGGCCCTGACAATGAGCGACCGCATAGCGGTCTTTAATCAGGGCAAGATTGAGCAAATTGGCACACCGGCAGAAATTTACGAACACCCAGCGACTTCTTTTGCAGCAGGCTTTGTAGGCGTATCCAATTTTGTACACGGGGAATTGGCAAAACGCCTTACAGGTTCGGAAGCCACCTTCTCTATCAGACCTGAAAAAATCCACCTAGCAAACCCCAACGAGAAAGAAGCAACAGGTATGATTGTTATAGAGGGGCGTGTACGTGATGTGATTTACCTAGGCTTGTACACTCGTTATCTTATTGAAGTGGAGGGCGGAGGAGATTTAGTTGTTGTTGAGCAAAATTTGAAAACGACCTCTATGGATGTACTAACCCAAAAAGGGCAACGCGTGCGCCTATCTTGGAAGAAAGAACATATGCGTCAGATTAGCGGGTAGAATGTTGCGGCGACTTTCGACCTATCTTTACCAACATCCCCGGCTGGTATTAGCATTATTGCTAGGACCTCCCATGCTTTATATGGGAGTAGTGTATTTGGGGTCGCTATTTGCTTTGCTTCTCAATAGTTTCTTCCGATTGGATGGATTTACCGGCCAGGTTGTACACAAATTTACCCTTGCGACCTATGCACAATTGCTGCAACGTGCCAACTTGGACATTATTGCCCGCACTACAACCATGGCCACAGCCGTGACAATTGCCGATGCGCTGCTTGCCTTCCCACTAGCATACTATATGGCAAAATTTGCTTCGCCACGCATAAAAACTGTTCTGTATCTGGGAGTGATGTTGCCGCTGTGGTCGAGTTATCTGGTACGGGTATATGCCTGGAAACTTATTCTTGCCAAAGAGGGCATTGTCTCATGGTTCGTCAACCTATTACATCTTAATTCTCCCCTCGACTGGCTGCTCAGCCTGCCCGGTATTGGCGGTTCGTCATTGGCGCTCTCACCGATAGGCGTATTTATTGTCTTTTGCTATATCTGGTTGCCTTACATGATCTTACCCATTCAAGCCGCGCTGGAACGCGTACCGCGTTCATTCGAAGAAGCATCCAGCGACCTAGGCGCAAAACCCTCGGAAACCTTCCGCCACGTCACCCTGCCCTTGGCCCTGCCAGGCGTGGTGGCTGGCTCCATTTTTACGTTTTCGCTCACCTTGGGCGATTTTATTGTGCCGCTCTCATTAGGCAATTCCAAATTTTTTATTGGACAGGCAGTCTATTCTCACCAGGGGACCTCAGGAAATATTCCTCTGGCGGCAGCATTCACCATGGGGCCGGTGATCATTATGATTATTTACCTGCTTGTTGCTCGCAAGTTAGGAGCGTTCGATGCCCTCTAATCACAACTCTTTAGGATTGAAATTAGCGGCTTTGGGAACGTTGTTGTTCCTACATATTCCATTGGCTATTATTTTTCTCTATGCCTTTACAACCGATGAGACCACTTATACTTTTCCGCTGCCCGGCTTGACAACAAAATGGTTCGGCGTGGCATGGAGACGAAATGATCTCTGGCAAGCCCTGACTTTATCTGTCAAAGTGGCGCTGGTAGCAACTCTGGCAGCCCTTTTTCTCGGGACGCTGGCAGCAGCAGCGGTCCACCGCAGCAAATTCTTTGGCCGAGAGGCGATTTCATTCTTGTTGGTATTACCTATTGCGTTGCCAGGCATTGTTACTGGCATTGCGCTACGCTCCGCTATTGGCTCTCTCGATATACCCTTTTCTTTTTGGACCATTGTCATTGGTCACGCTACCTTCTGTATCGTGACCGTCTATAACAACGTATTGGCTCGCTTCCGGAGAACCAGTCATTCTTTGATTGAAGCCTCTATGGACCTTGGCGCCAATGCTTTCCAGACCTTCCGCTATGTAGTGCTGCCCAATATTGCCACTGCTTTATTGGCCGGCGGGATGTTGGCTTTTGCGCTCTCGTTCGACGAGGTCATTGTCACCACATTCACTGCTGGCCAGCAAACAACACTTCCTATCTGGATTTTCAGCCAGTTGACGCGCCCACGTGACAGGCCAGTTACAAATGTGGTAGCCCTGTTTGTGATTATGATTACCGTGCTTCCAATCCTGCTGGCTCAACGCTTGACAACAGAAACTGGCGACACTGGAGAAACAAAAATTTAGTCGTGAGCAACACATCGCCGCCTCCAACCGCAACGGGAGTGGCTAAGCATTGGGCTAGATAAACTGAAAGACATGACTGGGTAATTCGGGAAACGCTGCTTATGCAACTGACGCCGATTGAAGCAGTACATGAAAGGCTTGAGAGCCGCTTTGCCCTGGGAGACTTCATAGCGCGGCCTGCGCCACAACCAAAGCGACCAGCGGATAGGAAGCGGATAAACGGATGAGGCGCTCTCATCTGTTCATCCACTTCGACATCCGTTGGTCACTCCCCACGCAGGAAAGACCGGCGCGTGTGCTGCCTCCAGCCGCAACCAAAATTCACCACGGAGACACTGAGATAAGAACAAGAAAAGCCTCCGTGTCTCCGTGGTTAGGTTTTGTCAAGAATCTTCACAGTTGTGATAGATTCCCAAGAGTAATATACACCGATAGCGTTGGCTGCCACTACCTGTTTTTCCAGCACGATTTTGCCG
>JACAEO010000127.1 GCA_013388805.1 Chloroflexota bacterium | reverse complement strand
CTGGCAGGGGAGGGGGGAGGGGGGTGGGGTATGCGGGGCCTGGGGGCGCAACGCCCAAAAACCCTCCACCTGAGAGGGCGACCCCCGCGCGCCGCGGGCAACCCCCGCGCGCGGCGCGCGGGCATGCTGCCCGGGCGGGCCGGGCGTCGGGTTTGCGCAAACCTTGCCCGGGCGGTATGATAACGCCGACGTGCGAGCCATGCCGCATTGGCGCGCAACCGTGCAGGTGCCATGAAGGCCAGACCGTTCGATGTGCGCTTTGAGATCCGCCTCGCTCCGCCCGCCGAGGGCTGGACGCGCGCAGCCTACGACGATATCTATCGTGGCGAGGGGATCAGACAGCTGGATTCCTTCTACCACTGGCTGCTGCAGCTGCTCGACCCCAGGCCTGGCCGGCGCCTGCTTGATGTGGCGTGCGGCGAAGGGGCGCTGCCCAATCTCGCCCGTGAACGTTACCAGCTCGAGGCCTACGGTAGCGACCTCGCAGCGGCCGGACTGCGGATCGCCCGCAGCGGCGGCAGTGCAGGCTTCGTCGCCGGCAGCGGTGAGACGTTGCCCTTCGCCGACCGGAGCTTCGACTATGTGACCTGTATCGGCAGCCTGGAGCACTTCCTCGACATGGAAGCAGGTGTGCGCGAACTGGCCCGCGTGCTGCGGCCCGCTGGCACGGTGATGATTCTGGTGCCCAATACCTACAGTCTGACCAACAACATCTATTCCGCCCTCAAATTCGGGCGCAGCGCGATCGACGATCAGCCGCTCCAGCGCTACCTGGCTCACGCCGAGTGGGTGATGCTGCTCGAAGCCAATGGCCTCGAGGTCGTGCGGACGGTCAAGTACGAGCGGACGCCGCCCGACAACCTGGCCGACCTGGCCTGGTACCTCGGTCACTGGCGCGATCTTGTGCGTGTCGTTGCGGCGCCGCTGATCCCGACCAACCTCGCTACCTGTTTTGTCTTCCTCTGCCGGCACAGTCCGGAAAGCCACGCTGCGCAATGAACACAAGCGAGCCAGGGAGCCAGCGGCTGCGCGAAACCTCACCGCCGATCCACGCCATCTTTGAGACGACGCCCTGCCCCATGTGCGGCGCCGAGGCGGGCACGCCCCTGGTGCGCACCGGCGATCTGCTCTTCCCCGGCGACGCCGAGTTCCAACTCGTGAGCTGCAGCCATTGCGGGCACATCTACCAGAACCCGCGCCCCACCCCGGCCGCGATCGGCAGCTTCTACCCCGAAGCGTATCACCCCTTCCTCAGCGCGATCGAGGACGAAGCCTCGCCGCTGCGCCGCCTCGACCGCGCCTTCGGCCTGCGTATGCGCTGCCAGGCGGTGCATCGCGCCGCTGACCGGCGGCCGGGCCGCCTGCTCGACGTTGGCTGCGCCACCGGGGTCTTCCTCGACGGTATGCGCCGCCTGGGCTGGGCAGTGCAGGGCGTCGAGCCATCGGCCTATGCCGCGGGCTACGCCCGGCGCCGCTTCGGCCTTGAGGTCTTTGAGGGCTTGCTGGAAGAGGCCCGGCTGCCCGAGGCTACCTTCGACGCGATCACGATGTGGGACGTGCTGGAGCACGTGCACGAGCCGCGCCCGGTGCTCGCCGAGCTGGCGCGCCTGCTGCGGCCCGGCGGGCTGCTGGTGCTTAGCCTGCCCAACCCCGATAGCCTGGAGGCCCGCCTGCTTGGCGAGCACTGGCTGGGCTGGGATCTGCCGCGCCACCTGAACCTGTTCCGGCCCACCCAGCTGCGGGTGCACCTGGCGCGCTATGGCATGCCGGTCGAGCGCATCCGCTCGTTCACCGCCGGCCATGCGGTGATGGTGATGAGCCTGGCGCGTAAGCTCAGCGCCGCGGGCTATGGCCCGGCGATCCCGCGCCTCCTCAGCAGCCCGCCGGTCCGCCTGCTCAGCCGCCTGTACTACTCCGGCCCGGCAGACTGGTATAATCTCAGCTCGATCATGGTCGTCTTTGCCCGGCGGGGCTCGGCCCCACATGCCTCCCAGGAGTTGTTGCGTGATGTCGCACCCCTGGCCCTCAACCAGGGCTGATGCAGCATCCGCCTCCGACGGTGGGTTGTGGGGTGGCTGCGCCATCCCTTGAGATAACAGGGTCTGGGGCTTGCCCCAAAGACACAAGCAGGTTGAAACCTTGCCTACCCACCCGGCAGGACGGATCAGGACCCGGCTACGGCGTTTCGGCGACCGCTTCCACGGGCCGGGCGCGTGGCGCGCCTGGAGCGGGCTGCTGCTCCTGCTCCTGTTGCTGGCCTACCTGGTTTATGTGGTGCGCACCGCCCCACCCGAGATCGAGCTGCGCGCCCTGCTCGCCCGCCTCAGCCTGGGCGACCTGGCTACGGCGGCGCTGCTCTACGGCCTGGTGCTGGCAGTTGCCATCCTGGGCTGGAGCCTGATCATCGGGACACTGAGCGCCTGCTGGTCCGTCTTCGAGCACACCCGGATCTACACTGTCACCGCGGTGACCCGGCGACTGCCGGGCACCTTCTGGTATATGCTCGGGCGGGTGGTGCTCTACGAGCGCCTCGGTGTGCCGCGCGGGCTCACGGCGCTGGCAAGCGGGCTGGAGTTCGTGGCCATGGTGCTCGGCGGCGCGCTGGTCGCGCTGCTGACCTGGCCGCTGGTACTGGGCGGCCAGACGCTCAACCTGCTGCTCGTGCTCCTCCCGCTGCTGATCGCGGCGCTGTTGCTCAACCCACCGCTGGTGCGCAGCCTGGTGCGGCGCTTCGGGCGCAGCGCCGGAGCGCCGGCGGTGCGCTATCGCCAGGTGCTGCTGTGGATCGGGGTTTTTGCACTGACCTGGTGCATCGGCGGCGTGCTGCTCTTCGTGGTCACGCAGGCGGTCACGCCGCTCCCGCTGAGCCGGCTCCCGGCGATTGTCGGCGTCTGGGCGGTCGCGGGCGTCGCCGCCACGCTCTTCTTCAGCTTTCTCCCCTTTGGCCTCGGGGCCACCGAGTTGACCCTGGCCGCCCTGCTTACCCCCTTCGTCCCCACCGGCGAGGCGTTGTTTATCGCCCTGCTGATGCGCGTGATCCTGACCGCCTGCGAACTGGGCTACGGCCTGCTGGGTGGTCTGCTCTATCTGCCTGACCTGCTGGCACGGCGCGGGCCATTCGCGGCGCAGATCGAGCAAGCGACGCATCAGGACGCGACAGAATCTGAAGAGGTATTGGCGCCGGCCCGCGGCGTACCACCAAAGTGAGGCCAGAATAGCCTGGAAGGGTTATTGAGCCGGCAGCCCGCAGCGCCTATACTCGTCCAGGTAACTGTCGCGTGTACAGGCGTCGCAACAGGACATTTTGCACCACGGAGGATCAGCATGAAGCGTTTTCGGTTCGTCGCTGGCGCTATCGCGGCCGCTGCCGCGGTGGCACTGAGCCTGGCACCCCGCGGGGCGCAGGCGCAGACTATCCCGTTCTCCTCGGGCATTCAGGTTCAGAACCTGAGCAGCACCGGGGCGAACATCTCGATTGCCTTCTACCCACTGCGCGGCACGGCGGCTAGCGCCAGCGTCGACGCGACCATTCCGGCGAATGGCCAGGTGGTCTACGCGACGTTGCCGAGCGCGGTGGCCGCTGGCTTCGACGGCTCGGCCGTGATCTCGTCCGACCAGCGCATCGCGGCGATTGCCAACATCGTCTCGCCTGACCTCTCGCTTACCTTCGGCGGCGAAGCCTACATTGGCGTTACCCAGGGCAGCAGCACCGTAAGTCTGCCGCTACTGTTCAAGGGCGTCTCCGGCTTCAATACCTTCTTTAACGTCCAGAACGTTGGCCAGACCGCGACGAACGTTACCGTTACCTACACCAATGGCGCGACGGAGAGCTTCAACAATCTCGCTCCCGGCGCCTCGGTTCGCTTCGACCAGGCCACCAACACGAACCTGCCCGCCGGCTTCGTCGGCGCCGCCACCGTCACCAGCAGCGCCAGCGACATCGCTGCCGTGGTGACCCAGGTCGGCCCGACCACGATGCTGATCTACAACGGCTTCTCGACCTCCGGCTCCACTGCTCCGGTCTTCCCGCTGGTGAACGCGAACAACGCTGGCTTCATTACCGGTATCAGCATTCAGAACACCGGCTCGGCAGCCACCGATGTGACCGTCAGCTACACCCCCGCCGCTGGCCAGGGCACGGCCTGCACCGAGACGCAGACCATCCCGCCGGGGGCGTCGCGCAACTTCGCGGTGGATGCCTTCCGCACCAGCCAGGATGGTGAGACCTGCGCCAACGGTGCGCTGTTCGTCGGCTCGGGCCGCGTGACTGGCAATAGTGCGAACCAGAACCTGGTGGCGATCGTCAACCAGTTGAACCAGGGCACGAACAAGGCCGGTTCCTACTCCGGCTTCGATGCCAGCGCCGCCACTGATACCGTGGTCTTCCCGCTGGTTCAGGATCGTGTGGCTGGCTTCTTTACCGGTCTCTCCATCTACAACGCCGGCTCGGTGACGACCACCATCGAGTGCTCGTACACCAACGCCGGTGACGTGACCCAGTCGCGGGCGAATGTGGCGCCCGGTGAGACCTTCGCCGTGGTTCAGAATAACGCGATCGCGAACGGCTACAATGGTTCCGGGACCTGCCGCGCCACCGCTGCCGGCGCCCGCATCGTGGGTATCGCAAACCAGCTGCGCGTGTCGGGTACATCGGACACCTTCTTCGTCTACGAGGGGGTGAATAACTAAACTCGCGACCGCAGAGCAGTTTCGAAGCTCGAGGGGGGAGTGGCGACTGCGCCCTCCCCTCTTGACGTTTGCCAGGAGTATCCAATGCGTCTCTTCCAGCTGATCGTCATTGGCGTCATCGCCGCGGCGCTCCTCGGCGCCTGCGGCCAGCCCGCCGCCCAGCCCGAGCCCAGTGCAACGCCCGCCACGCCTGGCGGCACAACAGACACCTCGCCTGGCCCCGCCAGCGGTGGCGCCTACCCTGGTCCCACCGTCGCGGCCAGCAGCGCCTACCCCGGCCCCGGCGGCGAGCCGGCCACGCCGACCATTGACACCAGCCCGCTGGTCGTGCCCCAGCCCGCCTCCGACCAGGTCGGCGTGGTCACCGGTACCCTCTACCGCGTCGACGAGGCCGGCCAGCGCGAGCCGCTGCGCGGCGCGACGCTCTTCCTGGGCACGATCATCAAGGCTGCCGATGGGACGGAGGCCATGGCCCAGATGGACCGCGCCACTTCGCCAAAGGCGCTCACCAATGGCCTCGGGCAGTTCGCCTTCGTCGATGTGCCGCCGGAGCGCTACGGCTTGATGCTGGACACGATCCAGGGCACACTGCTGCTCAACGACCCCGCGACGGGGGGGGACTTTGTGGTCGAGGTGGCTGGCGGCCAGACCATCGAGCTTGGCGAACTGGCTTACCCGTTGCCTGCGTTGCCCTAGTGCTCATGCAGGCGACCTGCTCGGGTATCAGCGCGACGTTGACTGCGTCCAGATGCGCCGCCCCCGTGCCGTCATCAAATAGCTGCAATCTGCACTCGCACGAGTGCAGTTCCAGGCGACCTGTTCGGGCATCAGCGCGACCTCGACCGTGTCCAGATGCGCCGCGCCCAATCTACAATCGCAAATCTGCAATCTGCAATCGCACTAGCCCGCGTCGCCGGGGGGCCGGCACACGTCGCGCAGCACAAACACCGCGCCCCCACCACCGTCGCGGAAGAGCGGATCGGCGCAGCGCGCCTCGAGGGCGAGCATCAGCGCGCGGGTCTGCTCCCAGTAGCGCAGGTCGGTGTAGAGCCAGCGCGGGTTCTCCAGCACATGGGTCACGCCGAGGCCGTGCAGCGTCTCCAGCAGGGCCTCGGCGTTTTCGTGCTGCTCCCAGCGGATGACACGCTGGCCGATCGGGTGCCCCCAGAGATAGGCCCGCTCCAGATAGTAGCTGCGCGACTCGTAGGGCACGAGCAGCACCACTGCATCGGGCGGTAGCTGCGTATTGACGTAACGAAACAGCGGCATGGCGTCGATGGTGGCGTCGAGGAAGGCATCGCGGCTCTGCGCGCCGCTGAGGTAGGCCACGCGGCTGCGGAAGAGCGCGCGCTCGCCGGTGTTGTACCAGGGCCACTCGGGTAGCACGGCCAGCACCAGCAGGGCGAGCAGCGCTGCCTGCAGGGCCGGGCGGTGCACCAGGTCGAGCAGGCGCACGATCACGAAGGCGGTGATCAGCGCCAGCAACGGCGCCAGCGGCAACACAAAACGCGCCTGGTGGCTGGTGAGGAAGAACCAGAGCAGCCAGAAGCCGGCTGCGACGAACAGGCTGTGGCGGATGAAGCGTGGCGCCCACGGCAGCGCCACCAGCCCCGCCAGCAGCCCCAGGGTGATCAGGGGCCCGAGATGGCCGCGGTAGCCGCCCAGCAGGCTCGGCTCGAAGATCATCGCGTAATACGATCGGGTTAGCCCGATCAGGTTCCTGGGCATCTCGGCGGTGAAGACGCTCTCCAGCATGTGGCTGTGATACTCGTCGCCCAACTCGTCCCAGTTGCGCCCGCCGAAGAGGTGGTAGGCGAAGGGGAAGACCGGGTTGCCGGTGTTGATCACCGAGCGCAGGTACCAGGGCCCCACCAGGGCCAGGCCGAGCAGCCCGTAGAGCAGGGTGTGGCGCAGCAGCCCCACCAGGTCGGGGCGGCGCCCCGCTGTTCGCTCGCGCCAGAGCCGCCGGCCCTCTTCCCAGAGCAGCAGCAAGAAGTAGAGGATGGCGAAGCCCGCTCCGGTGAGCTTGCTCCCCGCGGCGAGGCCACCGAAGATCGCGCAGAGCGCCAGCCAGCCCAGGCGCCGCTCAGCCAGCCAGCGCTCAAAGCTGTAGGCCGCCCCGAGCACGAACAGCCCCAGCGCCGCGTCGACCATCGCCACCCCGCCGAGCCGCTTCACGGTGGGCACGGTCAGGAAGAGGGCCAGCGCGATCGCCCCGGCCCGGTCGTCGAGCAGGCGCCGCCCGACCAGCAGCAGCCCGCCGGCGATCAGCCCCACCATGCTCAGGGTGGTGAGCTGGGCGGCGATGTCGGAGCCGAAGAGCAGTGCCAGGCTGTAGAGCATCTCGAGGTTGAGCGGCCAGTTCGAGCTCGGGTTGTCGGGCACGTAGACGATGCGTTGCTGTGCGACATAGCGCTTCGGCAGATCGAGGTGGTAGGCCAGCACGTCCCAGTCGATCGGTGGAGCCAGGCTGTGGGTGAGCAGGATCCAGAGCAGCGAACTGGCGCCGAGCGCGAGGAGCACAAGCAGGGTGGCCCTGGGCGCCCAGTGCGTGGCCTGCGGCGCCCAGGGCTGGCGTGGCCCCGCCAGGTGCGCGCGCACGCCGCCGACCAGGGCCGCCAGCCCCAGCAGCGCCAGGCCAGGCACCAGCAGGATCAGCAGCCACCGGTGGAGCAGCCCGCCCATGCCGATCAGCAGGGTCAGCACCGCGAGCAGGCCCAGCCCGGCCGAGCCGCGCAGCCAGAGGCCGAGTAGACCTGCCTCGCCGAGGCGCAGCGGCCGCAGCGCCAGCCAGCCCAGCCCTGGCCCGGCAAGCTGGATGGCCGCGGCGATCAGCAGGCTGGCGAGCAGCACGGAGATCGTCACCGCCGTCTCCCTCCCGCGCCCGGTGCGAGCTCGCGGGCCACGTCCTCCAGCGTGCGCACCAGGTCGTCCCAGCTGTAGCCGCCCTCGCTGGTGGCGCCAGCGGCGACCTGGGCGCGGATGCGCGCACCGACTTCGTCGGTGAAGAAGCGCACCACCGCCTCGGCGAGTGCGCCCTCGTCCTGCGGCGGTACGATCAGGCCATTGACCCCGTCGCGCACCACCTCGTGCAGCCCGCCCACGCGGGTGGTGATCACCGGCTTGTTGAAGCCGAAGGCCAGTTGCACCACCGCGCTCTGCGTCGCCGAGACGTAGGGTAGCACCACCACGTCCGCGATGTCGAAGTAGGGCTGCAGTTCCTCATTGGGGATGTAACGATCGACGAACGTGATGAACTGCTCGACGCCAAACTCCTGGGCGTAGCGCACATAGAACTCGCGCGAGGACCAGAACTCGCCGGCGACCAGCAGGTGGGCGGGCAGGTGCTCACGGATGCGCGGCAGGGCCTGGATGAGATACTCCAGCCCCTTGTAGGGCCGCACGAAGCCGAAGAAGAGCAGCACCGGCCCCGCGGCGGGCAGCCCGAGTTCGCGCCGCAGATCGCGCCCGCTGACGGTCTGGGCGCGCTGCGCGGCCAGGGGCGCGTAGGTGGGGATGGCTGCCTTGACCACGCGGGCCGCGGGCAGCAGGGCTAGCAGCCGGTGGCGATCCTGCTCGCTGTGGACGATCAGCGCATCGCCCTGGCGTAGCACTGTCAGGGCCAGGCGCCGGTCGAGCACGCCACCGCCCTCGTGGGGCACGACATTGTGGCAGATGAAGGCGATCTTGATTGTTGAATTGCGTTTGAGCAGCGTGCCCACGGTGGTGAGACAGGGCGTCCAGTAGGGCACCCACCATTGCAGGACGAGCAGATCGGGGTTGTCGGCGCGCACGCGGCGCACCAGGCGCCACCAGGTCAGCGGGTTGATCGGGTCGAGGATGTATTCACAGTCGACGCGCAGCGGCGTGGCCGAGGGATCCCGGTCGGTCTTACCGGGAAAGAGCCAGCGTGGGTACTGGCGGGTGAAGGAGTAGAGCGGGGCGTGGTGGCCCGCCTGGCGCAGGTGGCGCACGAGGAGCGTGGTGTAGTGGGCGATGCCGCCGCGGTAGGGGTAGGTCGGGCCAACGACGCTGATCCGCACTAGCGTAGCCTCCAGATCGTCACCCCGTCGTGGCGGTAGACGGGCTCGTAGGATGGCGAGGCGTCGAGGGCCGCGGGGTGCAGGTACTCGGCCGGCGGATTGGCCGCCGGGCCATCGTAGAGGTAGCTGTAGCCCTGGGCGCGCAGCGCAGCCACGGCTTCCGGGCTGGCCACAGGGTGGCGCAGCACGGCCTGGTTGCGCTCGATCACGACAAACTGGTAGCCGGGCTGCTCGCTGGCCTCCATAGCGTAGGTGATCGGGTGGATGTTGGTGGTGTGCCCGGTCAAAAAGCTCAGCCACCAGCCGCCGTCGGTGCCGACGTAGATCGTATCACCGAAGGCTGCAACGCTATTGACAAAGACTCGTGCGCCAGGCGGCAGATGCTCGCGCATCCACGCCATGGCCGCCAGGTCGGCCGGGCGCAGCAGCGCGTAGGCCGGGTCGACGACCCGTGTCTGGATGCCAAGCCCCCAGGCGACGAGCAGCGCCCCGGCGAGCAACTGGGCCAGGGTGGCGGCGGTGCGCCCGCTGCCGGGCGCCAGGCGGGCCAGCCCCCAGGCCAGGACGTCGCCGAGGGCGGTGAGCCCGCTGCCGGCGAGGGGGCCGAGCACCAGGTAGGCGGCGATCAGCACGGCGAAGGCCGAGATCAGCCCGGCGCCATTGAGCCCCAGCAACTGCGGGTTGGCGACGAGCCAGGTGAGTGCGGCCCAGCCTGGCAGCACTAGCCCACCCCACTGGCGCCAGGCGATCAGCGCAAGCAGGCCTACGACGGCCAGGGGCAGCAGCCCGCTCGCCACGGCGCGCTCCACGTCGGCGGGCGGCACGCTGTTGGCCCCCTCTGTGGCCACGTTGCTCGAGAGGAAGTAGCCGGCCAGGCGCAGCAGCATGCCCGCGCGCACGTTCAGCAGCCAGGGCAGGGCCAGCAGCACCGCGGCCAGGCCGGCCACCGCCCCCGCGCCCACCAGCCGCGCCCAGGCGCCCCGGGTGCGCACCCGCGTTGCCAGCAGGTGGAGCGCGTAGACGACTACGAAGCTGGCCGCAAACACGCCGACGCGGTAGTGAGTGAGGATGAGCCCCGCGGTGGCCAGCGCGGCCAGCAGCGCGGGCCGCCCCAGTGCCGCCAACCGCGCGTCGGGGTCGGTGGCCCGCTCCAGCAGCCCGATCCAGGCCAGGGCAGCCGCAGGCAGCAGGGTCTGCCCGGCGAGTTGGGTGTAGCGCCCCCAGTTGACGTAGTAGGCCGGGTAGAGGCTGAGCAGCGCCACCACCAGCGTGGTCCAGACGGCGACCCGCCGGTCGCCGGTGAGCCGGGCGGCCAGCAGCCCGACCAGCGGGGCGCTGGCCGCG
>JACAEO010000094.1 GCA_013388805.1 Chloroflexota bacterium | reverse complement strand
GGCGCCACGGGACGCGCACGCCGCCCCCGCGGCCTCACACATCGTGCGTAGAGCTCTAGAAGTTGCCCTCGATCACGAATGTGTCAAGGATGCGATCGAGCGCCTCCAGATCGGCCTCGGTGACGACCTGCACCTGGACCATGCCCAGGAAAGAACGATCTTCGGGCTCGAAAGCGACCACGAGCAGCACCGTGTCCCCGCCCCCGCAGTTCGTCCAGGTGTCGTAGAGCCCGGTGTAGAGCGGGTCGCTATAGTCGTTGCGCCCGCCGTAGGTGCATTCCTGATTGAAGGTCGCCTGGTCGAGCAGCTGCGCAGCCGTCATGTCCTGGGCCAGCTGGCGCGAGGCGCCGAGAAACATCCCGGGAGTCTCCCAGGTGTTGAGGAAGCCGTCGATGCTGGGCGCCGCCGTCACTGCAATGCTCTGCGCGATCTCGGTGTCACCCTGGCGCCAGTTGCCGGAAGAGGTGTCGCTCCAGGCCCTGGGCAGATCAACCCGCAATACCCGGCTGGGGTCCTCGAAGGTGTAGTACTCCTCGTAGCGTGTGCCGCTGTTCGCCACCTCGGGCGCATCATTCCCGCGGGCGAACGAGAAGGTCTCCTCCAGCTCCCGCCCATTGATCTGACCCTCCAGGACCTGCTCGGTCTCGCTGCGCAGTACCGCGATCTGCAGCGTGTCACTGGGCAGCCGGCTGCGCAGGATGTCGCAGTAGCTGGTCATCGTGCCATCCGTCGCCAGCACCAGGCGCTCGAGCTGGGTCACGATGTCGCCCGGGCGCACGCCAGCCTTGTCAGCCGGCGAGCCCGACTTGACCGACCAGACCCAGATGCCGGAGAGTGTCTCGTCCCCCGACACAAAGGCCTCGCCATTGATGCCGAGCGAGGTTACATCCTCGCCCTTGCGCAGCGTATCGATCAATGACCGGGCTTCATCGCGGGAGATCGCGTAGTACTGGTTGGTGGCAGAGGAGCCCGAATAGTTCACCCCCACCACGCGCCCGTCGCTGGTCACCAGCGGGCCGCCCGAGTTGCCGGGGTTGATTGTTGCATCGTGCTCCAGCACGCTGTCCACCGAGGCCCAGCTCGTCTCGCCAGCAGCGCGGGCCTTCGAGATGATCCCGCGGGTGAGCGTGTACTCCGGATCACCCAGCGGGTACCCGGCAGCGAACACATCGAGGCCGACCTTTGCCTCGCCATCGTACCACTCAAGGTAGGGGTAGCCGTCACCTTCGATGTCGATCACCGCGAGATCGGAGCACTCGGAGACACCGAGCACGCGCGCGTTGCGCGGGCGAGTCTCGCCATTGACAAACACCTTCAGCAGTGCCGCCCCGGTCACAACGTGGTTATTGGTGACCGCAATGCCGCTCTCGTCGATAATGAACCCCGAGCCCCGCCCGGCGGCGTTGAAGACCGTGCCCTCGCTCGGCGAGACGAATGTGCCCTGGGCCTCAATCTGGACAACCGCCTGGCGCACCTCGTCGAGCGAACTGATCGCGCGGCTCACCTCCGTCGGCGCGACAGTGGGCTCCGGCGCTGCCGTGGGTGCGGCCGTGGGCTCCTGGGCCACCGGTGTGACCGTTCCGCCACTGGTCCCACCACACGCGCTCACCAGGATCGTGAACAGGGCGAGCAACCAGCCGACCGCGTACCTGCCAATGTGGCGCCGCTGCACATCCATAACATTCCCTTCTGCTTCCGTGTCACTGCGGGCCAATCTCAGAGATGCCCGTGTTGCTAGCTTGATCGCGTGGACGGGAGCTGGCAGATCCGCATTATCAAACGGAACAGCGCGGCGTTTTGCGCGAGCCCCCTGGGCATTACGCTACCATATGGGTGTAACCGGTGGCTAACCCACCCGACGACAACGCACCAGCCCCGGCGCAGCATGCCAGGGCAACCTCAACGTCCGGTTGATCGTCCGCGCCGTGGGCGTACACGCCCCGGCTCCTGGTGCGAAGGCCACCTGCGTGGCCGGTCGCGCCCGCGCAGAGGGGCTTCGCAGCGGCTCGCCCGCGGCGTCGGTCGCCGGGCGGACGACGTTGACGTGGCCCCTGGGCAGCATGCGCCACAGCGGGCCGCCGCGCAGCCTGCGTGGTATAATGGCCCAGTTTCCTGTGCTGAATTGCGCGCGTTTGAGGAGGCCGCTATGGAACGGCGCGTCGTGGTGACCGGGATGGGCGCGGTAAGCCCGCTTGGGCTGAGTGTCCCCGAGCTTTGGCAGGGCATTGTCGAGGCCCGCAGCGGCGTGGGGCCGATCACCCACTTCGACGCCACCGGCTTCGAGACGCGCTTTGCAGCCGAGGTGAAGGGCTTCGACCCGACCCTGGCGCTGGACCGCAAGGAGGCGCGCCGTACCGACCGCTTCGTGCAACTGGCGGTGGCCGCGACGCGCGAAGCGCTGCGCACCTCGGAACTGGCGATCACCGCGGCGAACCGTGACGAGGTCGGGGTCTTCATCGCCAGCGGCATCGGCGGCATCGCGACGCTCAGCGAGCAACTCGAGGTGCTGCGCAGCCGCGGGCCAGGGCGGGTCAGCCCGTTCCTTATCCCCGCGATGATCACCAACCTGGCGGCCGGCCAGGTCTCGATCAGTACCGGCGCCCGTGGCCCTAGCTACTGCATCACCTCGGCCTGCGCCTCCTCGGCCCACGCCATCGGCGAGGCCGCCGAGACGATCCGCCGTGGCTGGGCCAGGGCGGTCATCGCCGGTGGCAGTGAGGCTAGCATCACCCCGATCGGCGTGGCCGGCTTCAACGCGATGCGCGCCCTCTCGACGGCCAACGATCGCCCCGCCACCGCCTCGCGCCCCTTCGACGCTGACCGCGACGGTTTTGTGATGGGTGAGGGCGCTGCCGTGCTCATCCTTGAGGATCTGGAGTACGCCGAGGCGCGCGGCGCCCGCATTCTCGCCGAGATCGTCGGCTATGCCGCTACCTCCGACGCCTACCACATCAGCAATCTCGCCGAGGATGGCGAGGGCGTGGTGCGCGCCATCCGCCTCACGCTGCAACGCGCCGGCCTGCAGCCCGCCGATGTCGATTACATCAACGCCCACGCCACCGGCACGCCCGCCGGCGACCCGGTGGAGAGCGCCGCGATCAAGGCGGTCTTTGGCGGGCGGGCAAGCGCCCCGCCGGTGAGCGCCAGCAAGTCGCAGCTCGGTCACCTGCTGGGCGCAGCCGGCGCGATCGAGGCGGTGGTCAGCCTGCTGGCCATGCAGCACGGCGTGCTGCCGCCCACGATCAACCTGCGGCGCCCCGACCCCGCCTGTGACCTGGACTATGTGCCCAACCAGCCCCGGCCAGCCGATCTGCAGGTTGTGATGAGCAACTCCTTCGGCTTCGGCGGGCACAATGTCTGCTTGCTCTTCCGACGCTACCCAGCTTGAACGCCCACACCCGCGGCGCTACCTTCCTCCACCCATGACGAGCAGCCTGGAAGAACTGATCGGCGTCCCATTTCACGACCTGACCCTGCTCCAGAGCGCCTTTGTCCATCGTTCGTTCATGCACGAGCACCCGGAACGGGTGCCCGGCCTGAGCTCCAACGAGCGGCTCGAGTTCCTTGGCGATGCCGTGCTGAACTTCATCACCGCCAGCTGGCTCTACGAGCGCTTTCCTCACCACACCGAAGGCGAACTCACCGCGCTGCGCGCCGCCCTCGTCAAGACCTCCACCCTGGCCAGCTTTGCCCGCAGCCTCGACCTGGGTCGCTACGTTCGTATCAGTCGCGGTGAGGATACCGCCACCGCGCGCAATCGCCCGGCGCTGCTCGCCGATGTCTTCGAGGCGGTGCTGGGCGCGATCTACCTCGACCAGGGCATCGATGCGGCACGGGCCTTCGTCCTGCCCTTCCTGGAGCATCAGATCGAGGCGGTGCTCAGCGGCGCCGAGATGGATCACCGCACCCGGCTGCAGGAGGTCAGCCAGGCGCGCTTCAACCAGACCCCCACCTACCGCACCGTCAGGGTCAGTGGCCCGGACCACGAGCGGGAGTTTACGCTGGAGGTGTCGATCGGCCAGGTTGTGCTCGGCAGTGGTACCGGCCCGAGCAAGCAGCTGGCCGCCCAGGCGGCGGCCCGGATGGCGCTCGCCGCGCTGGACGCCGGCCAGTTGCCGGGGGCTGATATGCGTGACGAGCGATGAGTGCGACAGCTATGGCACGGATCTTCATCACCGGTGGAACGGGCTATCTTGGCAGCGTTCTGGTGCGCCAGGCCAGCGCTGCGGGCTACCAGGTGGCGGCGAGCTACCACCACCGGCTGCCGCCCCCGGGTGCTGCCAGCTGGATACCGCTCGACGTGTGCGATGCGCAGGCCGTCACCGCGGCGCTCGACCAGCTGCGCCCGGCGCTGGTGATCCACACAGCCTACCAGCAGAGCGGTCCCGCGGTGTTGCCGGTCACCGGTGAAGGCGCCGGCGTGGTAGCCCGCGCTGCGGCACGCATCGGCGCGCGCCTGATCCACCTGTCGAGCGATGTCATCTTCGATGGCGAGCGGGAAGACGCCTACACAGAGGACGATCCACCTGCGCCGGTCAGCCCCTACGGCGCGGCCAAGGCGCTTGCCGAGCACCTGGTGGCGGCGGCCCACCCCGACGCCGTGATTGTTCGCACCTCGCTGATCTACGGCTTCGACCCGATCGACCGCATCTCGCAGTTCGCCCTGGACGTGGCGGCGGGCCGCAACGCGGAGCGACTCTACACCGATGAGTATCGCTGCCCGATCTACGTGGACGATCTCGCGGCGGCTCTGCTGGAACTGGGCTCGCTGACATACCGCGGGGTGCTCCACGTCGCCGGCGCCGAGCGCCTGAGCCGCTACGAGTTCGGCACGCTGATCGCCCGGGCATGGGGCCTGGACCCGGCGGGGATACGCGGCGCCCTGAGCGCGGAGAGCCCCGTGCCGCGCCCGCGCAACTGTGCGCTCGCGATCACACGGGCCCAGGGCCTGCTGCGCACCCCGCTGCGTGGCGTGCGCGACGTGCTGCGTGACCTGGGGCGGATGCGTGCCACCCACAACGCCTGAAGGCCGTCACCTCCGCTCCGTGCCATCCGTTCGGCTGCTCCTGACGCCGCGGACAATGTACTCGACATACTCGCCGATATTGGTGGCGCGGTCACCGATACGCTCGAGGTTGTGACCGACCCAGAGCAGAAACGTGCCGGTGCGTACCATGGCCGGATCGCGCTCCATGAGGGCGATCTGCTGTTCGAGCAATGCTTCATAGGCGGCGTCAACCGCATCATCCTCATGCTTCAGGCGCAGATTGATGCTCGGATCGCGGGCCGCGAGGGCCGCCAGGGCCTGATTGAGCATCTGGTGCGTGCTGGCGGCCATGCGCTCGATCAGCTCGGGCACACCGCCCGGGGGTGGGCCACCGAAGCGTGGGACCAGCCGGGCGATGCCCTCGGCATAGTCGCCGATCCGTTCGAGTTCACTGGCCGCCTGGATGAACGCGTTGATCAACCGCAGATCGCCGGCCACAGGACTCTGGGTGGCCAGCAGGCGCATCGCGTGCTGGATAAGCGCATCGGTCGCATCGTCGATCGTATCGTCACGCCGCACGATCGCCTGGGCCTCGTCGAGCGCCCCATGCTGCAGCGCCCAGAGCGCCCGGCGCACGGCCTCGTCGGCCAGCCGGCCCAGAGCGAGCAACTCCTGCTCCAGGTCGGCCAGGTCATGGCGATAGCCCTCGCGCAGTTGCCGCATCCTCGCTCCTCCCTCATTAAGGCATGCTTCAAACTCACGTGACAATCCAGCCTTCAGCTCCACAGCGCTCCAACGCTCCAGACCGGTTCTATGGAGGTGTGGAGGTGTGGAGGTGTGGAGCTGTGGAGCTGTGGAGCAACGGTCAAGCGAAATGGCCGATCCTGAACCATGCCTGAGACCATCAGACTCCCGACGGCCTGGCAGGCGCCGGCAGGTACAGGAACATGCCTTATACCGATTCTGCTTGCTGGCAGCGCACTGGCTCAACTCCACACCTCCACAGCGCTCCAGCTCGACAAAGCCCTGTGTGGCGCTGGAGCGCTGTGGAGCTGAGCGGGACAATGCGGGAGTGCCAATGCCACCTGGTATGATACCCTCCCGAGCGTGTCATGCGCCTGCCGGAACTATACCACGCAGACAGGACGCCAGCATGCGCATCGGGCTTGACGCGCGCTACACCACCGACCACTTCCCCGGCATCGGGCGCTATACGCTCGGCCTCGCCCACGCGCTCGCTGAGCTGGAGCACGGCCACACCCTGGTCCTGATCGTGGATCCACGGGCGGGCGCCGGGCGCTACGATCTGGCGACCCTCGGCACGTTGCCCGGGGTGGAACTGGCTGAACTCCCGGTGGCGCCGTTCTCACCGGTGCAGCACGTGGCGCTGCCGGCCCTCGCCCGCCAGTTGCGCCTGGACGTACTGCACTCGCCCTACTACGTCAAGCCGTACCTGGCGCTGCCCTGCCCCTCGGTCGTCACGATCTACGATGTGATCGGCTGGCGTTTCCCGCAGACGCTCTCGCCGCGTGGGCGCCTCTTCTACCGGGTTGCGATGGCGCTGGCGCTGCGCAGCGCCGCGGCGGTCATCACCATCTCCGAGAGCGCCCGCGCCGACATCGCGCACGTGTACCGGCTGCCAGCGGGGCGGATCACGGTGACACCCCTGGCAGCCAGCAGGCGCTTTCAGCCCCAGCCGCCCGCGGCGGTTACGGCGGTGCGCGAGCGCTACGCGCTGCCCGAGCGCTACGTGCTCTACCTGGGTTCAAACAAGCCGCACAAGAACCTCGAGCGACTGGTGCGGGCATGGCGCAGGCTCCGCGAGGCCGCGCCCGACGCGGCGAACGGCGCCGTGCTGGTGATTGCGGGCCACGCCGACCCGCGGCACGCGGCGTTGCAGCACTTCGTGAGCGAGCAGGGGCTGGAGGGAGCGGTGCGCTGGCTGCCCAATGTGCGCGATGCCGATCTGCCGGCGCTCTACAGCGGGGCGACCGTCTTTGCCTTCCCCTCGTACTACGAGGGGTTTGGCCTGCCGCCACTCGAGGCGATGGCCTGCGGCACACCGGTGCTCTGTGCCTACGCCGCCAGCCTGCCGGAGGTGGTGGGCGACGCGGCGCTGACCGTCGACCCGTTCAGCGTGCACGAACTGGCGGAGGGACTCACGCGGCTGCTGCGCAACCCGGTGCTGCGCCGCACGCTCAGCAGTCGCGGCCTGCGCCGGGCGCAGGAGTTCTCCTGGCGCCGTACCGCCCTGGGCACGCTGCCGGTCTATGAGGCCCTGGGGTAGCGCGCGGGTGGCCCCACCTCTCAGGTGGAGGGTTTTTTGCCGATGGCGTCCTGATGCGCTGCGTGCCCTCACCCCCCTCCCCCCTCTCCCAGGCTGGGAGAGATTTGACCGTTGCTCCACACCGCCACACCGCCACACCGCCACAGAACCGCTCTGTAGCGTTGGAGATCCGTGGAGCTGAAGGCTGGATTGTCACGTGAGTTTGAACCAGGTCTAAGGTGCGGGCTCGGAGAGCAGGGTCGCGCTGGCCCAGCCGCGGCTGCCGAGCGAGACCCGCTGGGGGCTGCAGCTGGCGGCGACCTCGGTGACGCGGATGCGATACCACAGCGATCCGTCAGCAGCGGTGCTCTGCTCAAGAAACTCAATCTGGTCGCCCGCACAGATCTGGCCGATCACCGTCTCGGCGGCGATGCGGGGCTCACTGCGCAGATTGCCGCCGCTGAGCACCTGGCCACGGCCGAGGACGGCGGGCGGTGTGGGCGTCGTGCCGGCGGCTGTGCCGGTGGCAGCGCTGACCAGCGCGCGGGCGGTACTGGTGGCAACGAAGGCCGCGTTACTGGTTTCGATCGCGCGGGCGGTGGCTACCGCGCCGGCCTGGGCGCGTTCGAGGCCGAAGCGCAGGGCGACGAAGCCGCCGCCGACGAGCAGCCCGATCGCCGCGCCGACAAGCAGCAGATTGGCCAGGGCGCGCAGCGGGCCGCCGCGCCGCGCTGCGCCGGGGCGAAAGTAACGATCCCAGTCGCGGGGGTCAATGCGTGGTGGCACAGGGAACCTCGGGCATCAGCGAGGAGGACTCGGTTAGCCAACATTCAAAGATCGCAGCGCACGATGGCCTGGCGTTCACCGGTGGGGCTAAAGCCGAACCAGCGGTAGAGGCGCTGGGCACTAACGTTGTAGGCCTGGGTGTTGAGTGTTACGGCGACGGCGCCCTGCTCGCGGGCAAAGGCGATCACATCAGCCAGCAGGCTGACCCCGATCTGCTGATGCTGGTGCTCGGGCGCGACGGCGATGCGCACCAGGTGCACGAGCTGGCCGCCGAAGTGGGTGGTCGCGTAGGCGTAGCCCACCAGGGCGCCCGCAAGCTCGGCAACGACGAAGTACGGCCCCTGCCTGATCGCCGGCTGCAGGATGGTATCATCCTTGGTCCACTGTGGCTCGAAGCAGGCCTGGTCCAGCTGCAGCAGCGAAGCGAGATCGGCATCGCCGGCCGGGCGGAGCTGGACGAGCGGGTTGCCGGTGGCGGGGACATCGAGTTGCCGTTTTTCATAGACGAGCACCTCGGTATCGTACTGGTAGCCGTGGGCGCTGAGGATGGGCAGCAGCCAGTGCTCGGCGCTCTCGTCGCCGCCGAAGTAGACGCCGCGCACGCCGAGCGCGGCCAGGCTGCGGTGCAGCGCCGGGAGCAGCATATTGCTGCCAGCGCGCGCATCGACCCCTTCGGCGAAGGCGATGGCCCGCAGCCAGCAACGCTCTGCGCACGGCTGGCTGACCAGGGCCACTGCCCACAGCTCACCGCCCGCGACCATGGCCACGCCCTGTCCTGCGGCAAGCAGTGCAGGCAGATCGTTGCCGCTGAGCGCCGCAAAGCGCCGGCCACCATCACGAAACAACCGTGAGATGACGCCAAGATCATTGGCGGTGACGCGGCGCGGGCTCGCGCGGCTGATGTCCAGGCTTTTTCGGAAGAGCCACATACCCCTGATCGGTCGCCGCTGCGCGCGCCGCGCACGGTCGCCACAATGTCTTTCATTGTACACCAGAACCCACCGCGCGGGCCTGGTGGTATAATGCCTCGTCGCACCGGAACGGATTGCGCTGGAGCCGATGGACCAGGTTGCCGCAGTCGAATACCGCCGTGCGGCAGCGCGCGGGCGTTGGCTTGCGCTGCTGGCCGTGGCTCTAGCATTGGCGGCCCTGGTTGTCGCGGCGCCCGGCTTGCCCGGCTGGCTCGCCGGGGCGCTGCGGGCCGCGCCGCTGGCGGCGCTGGCGGCGCTGGCGCTGTTTACCCTGCCCGGCCTGGCGCTGCTGCGCCTGCTCCACCCCACGGCCCTGCCCGTGGCCGACCGCCTGGTCTACGCCGTGGGGCTGAGCGGTGCCGTGCCGCCGCTCCTGCTGCTCTATGGCGGCCTGGCCGGCCTGCGTTGGGGTCCGTGGAGTTGTTGGGGCTTCCTGGCGCTCTGCGCCGCCGTGGCCAGCTGGCCGCCGCACCGCCCGGCCCACGGGGCAGCGACCGCGCGCTTCGACCTCGCTGGCGGGCTGCTGCTGCTGGTGGCCGGCCTGGGCCTGCTGGCCCGGCTCTACGCCGTGCGTGATCTGGTGGCCGGCCAGTTCGGCGACTCGTACCACCACACGGTGATCGCCCAGCTCATGCTCGAACACGGCGGCCTCTTCCACTCCTGGCAGCCCTACGTGCCGCTGACCACCTTCACCTATCACTTCGGCTTCCACAGCCTGGTGGTCTGGCTGCACTGGCTCTCAGGCTACCCGGTGACCACCGGCGTGGTGGCGGTCGGCCAGATCCTCGGCGCGGCCCCCGCCCCGCTGGTAGGGCGGCTGGCCGCCCCG
>JACAEO010000065.1 GCA_013388805.1 Chloroflexota bacterium | reverse complement strand
GGGGATGGAACGGACGAAACACTGGCCCTGTCTGTTCTGAGACCACTCAAGGCTGGAACGTACACCTTCTCCCTGCTCGGCAAGCGTTACAGTGGTAGCGGAACGGTGCGCGTCTACGATCCGACGCTGATTGTCATCACCACAGGCGCTCGAACCTACTTGCCGGTGGTCGCCAAACCTTCCAGTTGAGCAGCAACACAGCGCCCCGATCGCGGCCCCCCGCGCCGGCTCCGATGCCGTTGTGCAGCAGGGAAACCCCGTGCCTGCCCGGCGCTGCCAGGGCTTTTCGCGCTCGGCGCGCGCACACCGTGCCTGCACGAGTGCGGATGCGGGCGGGACGCCCGCGCACCCGGGGTGACGCCGTACCCCAAACGTGAACAGATACGTCCGCGCGTACGTGTTCAGATGTACCGCAGAGGAGCGCAGAGGATGGGCGTTTTGAAGCCCTCTGCGCCCCTCCGCGCCCTCTGCGGTGCGTACGTGTTCGGTACGTGTAAACACACGCGCCGCTCCCGCGGTTTGACGGGCGGGCGCGTCGCGGCGTAGAATGCAGCGTTTTCCCGCCGCGCCGCGCGCAGGAGATTGCGAGGGTGAGCGACTCCACCGTTCAGCGCCCGCTTGCCATGCAGCACCGGCTCGCCAGCGCCACACGCGCGCTCTGGGCGCTGCTCAGACGCGACGCGCTGGCGCTGCTCTGGTTCCTGGTGCTGGCCCTCGTTGCCGTGGCTCCGCTGCTGCCGGCGCCGCGCACGCGGGTGCTGGGCGAACTGGGCGATAATGTGCATTATGCCTATATCGCCGGTTGGACGGCTCAGGCGCTGCTGCTTGGCCAGTCGCCGTTCGTCGATCCGCGCCTGAACTACCCCGATGATCTGGCGCTAGCTGCCAACGACTCGCCCTACCTGAGCTTCCTGTTCGTTGCGCCGGCGACCCTCGTGCTTGGCCCGGTCTTCGGCTACAACCTGGTGATCGTGCTCAGCCACCTGCTCAGCGGCTACTGCACCTACCTCTGGGCGCGTAGCCTCACCGGGCACCGCTTCGCGGCGCTCTTCGCCGGCACCGCGTTTCTGCTTGCCCCCTTCCGCATCTTCAAGAGCCTCGGCCACGTGAATATGCTCTCGACCCAGATGCTGCCACTGTTCTTCTGGGCGCTTGATGCGAGCGTGCGCAAGCGGGAGCCGGGGGAGCGGCAGCGCTGGCTGCTGGGCCTGGCCACCTTTCTGGTGGCGGGCTCGTCGCTCTACTTGCTGGTGATCTGCCTGGTGTGCGGTGCGCTCTATGGCCTGGTCGCGCTGCTGCCCGATTGGCGGGCGCTCGTCCTGCGTGGCTGGCGCAGCGCGCTCGCGGTGCTGATCGGCGCGCTGCTTGGCGCGCTGCCAGCGATCAGTGTGCTGGGCGCGGGTAGCTTCGCGCCCTTCCCGCTGGGCCGCACCCGGCTCTGGTCGGCCGACCCGCTGAATTTCCTCCTGCCCTCAAGCCTGCATCCGCTGTGGGGCGACGCGGTGAGCGCCCTCCGCCCCGAGCTGCACGCCGGCGAAAAGACGCTCTACCTCGGCCTGGTGACGCTGGCCATGGCTGTGGTCGGCGCGGTAGCCCTGTACCGGCAGCCGCAGGAGCGGCGCCGCCTGCTCGTGTGGGTGCTGACGGCGCTGGCTGCCGCCGTGTTTGCGCTCGGCACCGACCTGTGGATCAATAACCAGCCCGTGAGCCGCGATCAGCCGTTCTGGCTGCCGGCCTACTACCTGGCCCAGTTGCCGGGGGGCGGGATCATGCGCGTCTGGTCACGCTTCGGGATCGTCACGATCCTCTTTGTTGCACTGCTCGCGGCCTATGGGGTGCGCTTCCTCGTTCAGCGGGGGCGCACGCGAGGCGGGCAACTGGCCGTCAGCGGGCTGCTGCTGGCCGTGCTGCTCATCGACCTGCTGCCGGGGCGGCTGCCGGTCGCCGTGTTGCAGCCCCGGGCGATCGATCGCTGGCTGGCCCAGCAGCCGGGTGATTTCGCCGTGGCCTTCTTGCCGGTGGATAAGCCGCTGGTCAACGAGACGGCGATCTTCGGCTCGCTGTTCCACGGCAAGCAGATGCCGGCCTATATCCACGCCGCACACCAGCCACGGGCCTACAAAGACTTCGCGGCCTTCGCCGGCGCCTTCCCGAGCGCCGAGTCGATCCAGTATCTGCGCTGGCGCGGGCTGAAGTATCTCATCCTCGAGCAGCGCCAGTACAACGGCTGGCGCGCACCGCCGTGGTCCGAACTTGAGCGCCGGCTCGCCCACTTTCCTGAGCTCGAACGGGTGACCGAGCTTGACGGCTTCCTGGTGATCGCCCTCGGCGAGTAGCGCCTTAACGGAAAGCGCGTATACCGTCGTGGGGACATGAAAAAGTTGTCACCTCATTGCGTTTGTCCTGAAGGGGGGACGTTCTGTTCGGTCGTCTTCAGGAAAGGATGGACGCATGGCTCAGGCTTCGTCTCCCGCTCCACTGGCTACTGATCCCGGGCGCCTGCAAGGGCAGGTGATCCTGGCAACGGCTATTCTGGGCGCCAGCTACGCTGGCGCGCTTGCAGTGCTTGAGCGCGCCCTGCCGATCAAGCCGACCTGGGTAGCGCTCGAAGTCATCGGTGGCGTCCTGCTGGTGGGTCTGCCGGTAAGCTGGGTCGCGCGCATGGCCGGGGGACGCCTCACCTGGCGTGACTATGAGCGTTTCGTCATTGCCGGCTTTGTCGGGGCTGGGATGCCGATCTGTCTGTGGCAGGCGCTCGAATACGGGGTGTTACAGCGGCGGTAGCGACGCGTCGGTCGGGCATCGCGATGCGCGGTGCGAGTTGCGTATTGGAACACTAGACCAGAAAGGCGTGGTAGGCCGGGTTATCGCTCTGGTCCTCGTAGTGATAGCCGAGCCGGTGCAGCGAGCCGTGGAAGCGCGCCAGGTCGGGCGTGGGCACCTGGATGCCGGCGAGCACGCGACCGTGGGCGCTGCCGTGGTTGCGGTAGTGGAACAGGCTGATGTTCCAGGACTCGTCGAGTGACTCGAGGAACTGGAGCAGCGCGCCGGGCCGTTCGGGGAACTGAAAGCTGAAGAGCCGCTCGTTGGCGGCCTCGGGGGCGCGCCCGCCCACCAGGTGTTTCAGGTGCAGGATCGCCAACTCGTTGTTGGTCAAATCGAGCACCTCGTAGCCCTGGGCGACGAGCCGGGCGATGATCGTGGCCCGTTCGTCGGGGTGGGCCAGTTCGATGCCGACGAAGATGTGCGCATCGGGGCGCGGGGCGTAGCGGTAGTTGAACTCGGTGATATTGTGCCGCCCCAGGTCGCGGCAGAAGCGCTTGAAGGCACCGGGGCGCTCGGGAATGGTCACCGCCAGCAGGGCCTCGCGCTGCTCACCGATTTCGGCGCGCTCGGCGACGTGGCGGAGCCGCCCGAAGTTCATGTTCGCGCCACAGGTGAGCGCCACCAGTGCCTCGCCAGTGAGCGCGTGCTCGGCGACGAAGCGCTTGAGGCCGGCCACCGCCAGCGCCCCGGCCGGCTCCTGGATGCTGCGGGTATCGTCAAAGACATCCTTGATCGCCGCGCACACCTCGTCGGTGCTGACGCGGACGATCGCGTCGACGTACTCGCGCACCAGGCGGAAGGTATGCTCGCCCACGCGGCGCACCGCCACGCCATCGACAAAGATGCCCACCTGGGGCAGGGTCACCCGCTCGCCGGCCTGCAGGCTCTGGTACATCGCGTCGGCATCGTCGGGCTCCACGCCGATCACCGCGATCTGGGGGTTGATGCTCTTGAGGAACACGGCGATGCCCGCCGCGAGCCCGCCGCCGCCGATTGGCACAAAGACGCGGTAGCGCTCGGCACGCATCTGCTGTGAGATCTCGAGGCCGATCGTCCCCTGGCCGGCAATCACCAGCGGGTCGTCGTAGGGGTGGACGAAGCTGAGCCCGAGTTCGGCCTGGAGCGCATAGGCATGGGCCTCGGCGTCGCTGTAGCTGTCGCCGTGGAGCACCACCTCGGCGCCACGGGCGCGACAGGCGTTGATCTTGATCTCCGGCGTGGTGACCGGCATCACAATCACGGCGCGCACGCCCAGGCGCTGGCTGGAGTAGGCCACGCCCTGGGCGTGGTTGCCCGCCGAGGCGGTGATCACGCCCCGCTGCCGCTGCTCCTCAGACAGGTGGGCGATACAGTTGTAGGCCCCGCGCAGCTTGAACGAGAAGATCGGCTGCAGGTCCTCGCGCTTGAAGAAGACCTGGTTGCCCAGGCGGGCGGAGAGCCCGGGCGCGAGCTGAAGCGGCGTCTCCACGGCCACGTCGTAGACCCGGCTGGTCAAAATGCGCTGCAGATAGGCAATGTTCACAGCTGGTTTCCCCGGGGTTGGGCCGCCGTAGCGGCAGAGACAAGGCAGGGCGATGGCCCGGCCTCCGGAGATTATACGGCGATTCCGGCACGGGTCATGCCCCCCGCGTGTGCTGGTCGCCGGGGTGCGGCGCGCGGAACAGCCCCCTCCTGACCTCCTCTCAGGTGGAGGGTTTTTGACGGATAGCCTCCTGATGCGCTGCGTGCCCTCACCCCCCTGCCCCCTCCTTTCAGCTATCCATTACCCATAAGTTGACGGAGTGACTGTGGGAGGCTGAAGGCATGACAACACCCCCTGCCACAGCACACGCGTGGGCGTCACAGGAACTGGCGACAGCCAGGTTTGGCGATGCCCGTCTCACCAAGCGCCTGGTTCGTATCGTGGCCGAT
>JACAEO010000141.1 GCA_013388805.1 Chloroflexota bacterium | reverse complement strand
GTCTTCGCGGAGATCTTCACGGGCGCGGATCACCACCGCCGTGGCCGGCGTGGCCAGCATCGCCCCGATGACCCCGGCCACCATTCCGCCCAGAATGGTCGCAATGAACGTCACCAGCGGATGAAGTTGCAGCTGCTCACTAGCCAGGCGGTTCTGAATGACCGTCTGGATGATGTTTTGCATCAACAGCACGACCACCAGCACCGTGATTGCCGCACCGACCCCGCCGGCGCCCAGCGCGACCAGGAAGGCAAACACGCCCGACACGATCGCCCCGAGGTAGGGGACATATGACGTGATCATCGTGACCAGACCGATCGTGAAGGCGAGTGGCAAACCCAGGAGCGCCATCGTTCCGCCGATTGTCACCGAAACGACGATGCTTGAGAGGGTCAGCGCGTAGAAATAGCGCCGCACGGCCTGCGTGGTGTTCGTGATCACCCGTTCGCCGACCTCAGGTGCCCGACCGATATGACGCGCCAGCCAGCCGATAATCCCGTGCCAGTCGGTGAGCAGATAGTAGAGCAGAAACGCGCTGAGGAACAGCCCGACAAACAGGGCGATCACGCCCGAAAAGCTCGAACTGAAGAACGCACCAACGCCCGCAGCGACCTGGGGTAGCGCATTGAGCACATTCGTCAACACCCCATCGAACACGGCGACCGGCACGTTCAGCTGCGACGCCCACTGCTCAGCCGCGGCGATCCCCGAATAGACCAGCCTGACGATCTGGTTGCTCTGACTGACGACCCCATCGACCGTTAACCAGAGCGCGCCGATCAGCACGGCAAACAGCACCAGCATCACCCCGATCGCCCCGATCTGGCGCGGCACCCGGCGCATAGCCAGCCAGTCGACGACCGGGTAGAAGAGCATTGCGATCACCGCAGCGATCACCAGCGGCACAACCAGGCCCGCGATCGCGCTCAGCACAACCAGCGCAGCGATGGTACAGGCGGCGATGCCCAGGTAGAGCCACGCGCGCACCCCGGCGACCAGCAACCCCGGACTGACCCGATCCAACGGCGAGCGGCGCGGCTCGTTCTGCATACGTGGGTGGCTCCTTGCTCACGTTTCCGCTCGTTCTCGCCGCTCTTCCGACGTGCACGCCGCCTCACGAGCCGGGCTCGTACCAGATGCACACACTGATGCCCCCAATAAAGATCTCCTCTTCAACCTGGCGCATTGCCTGCCGTGCCTCGCTCGCCCGCTCCGGGGTGAGCCGGGGCACGTGGTCCATCAAGCATAGCAGCACCCGCATATCCTCGGCCTGGTGCCCTGCATGCTCTTTGAGCGGCTGGTCGGGAATGTCGAGGGTGATACGCATCCCGCATGCCGATCGGCTCTCCGCTCACGCTCACGATCGACTGCGTCAATCATACCACGTCGTGGTAAGCTGTCGGTACAATACTAATATCACAACGAAGGTTTGTCATTCCGCGTAGCTGGTGGCCCGGCGGCGGGCCAGTGGCGCCGGGAGCAACCCATGGCACCCCGAGCGCACGCGCGGGGTCTTGCGGAGTATGGGCACCGCCAGATTCCTCACTCCGCCTGCGGCTCCGTTCGGAATGACATGAACCCTATGGTTCTGAGGAGCGCAGCGAGGAATCTCTGGTCCTGGTGAAGGAGGAACGCGAGGTACCGCAGAGAACGCAGCGTGGGCAGGGATTGCTATGGATCCCTCTGCGTCCCCTGCGACATGACCGCTCCCTTCGGCCGTGGTGCAAAGAGGCGGGCAAGCGTTGGCTGAATGACAAATGCCAGAGCCGGTAAGAAGAGCAAGGTTACCACCCAGAAGGGATGTTGATACCACCCTGTGAGATACAGTATCCAACTGGCAACAACCAGAATCATGGATTGGCGCCAGTTGCTCGTAAGGAGCCAGAGCGGCATCAGATCGTAGAGCCCACGATGGGGTAGCACAGACATCAAGATCAATTGCCATGCTCGTGGATCGCGCGAGGCGACGAGCGCTGTCAGGAGCAGTGGTCCAATCGGAAAGACCAGCAGCGGTATCATTCGCTGGTAGTTGGTCGTGGTGTTCATCCAACGCCATGGCCAGTCGGGCATCACCGCCAGGCTCAGGAGCAAGATTATGCCCGTGACTATCACACCCTGACGAGAAGGCCGGCGGGTCAGGGCCACGGGGAGCGCCACGTGCGGCTTTATCAGGATCAGGGGTAGTAACAATGGTATATGGGCCATCGCGGTGATGATGATGCCCCACTGGGCATACTCTGCAGCAATGATAAAGCTTGCGGAGAGGAGGACGCCCAGTTCCCATGGTGTCTTGTCCCGCAGTGCACCATAGGCGAGGAGACCCGTCGAGAGCCCGACGAATATGACACTGGCGCCGATGTTCGGCACCAGGAGCATCGGCAAGCCAATCACGGCGATGGGAAGCGGGTAGGCCACCTGAGCCGGTCCCAGGCCGACATAGGGGTCGCGTCCGTTGAGCAGCGCCAGAGCCGTGTGCAGAGCCCACCAGAAATCGCCATTATCGTGTGCCACAGCACGGAAGCCGAGACACACGAGCGCTCCAGCAAGACCTATCAGCACACTGAGGTAAAGCCGCTGTTGCTGGGACAGCGTGCTGGTCCTACCGCTAACTGGAAGCGATGAGCGATCGGACGTAGATGGCAAACGTGCTTCGGATTGACGTGATCGCTCGGCTATTGCCCTCACCGGATGTAACCTCTTGCCAGGTTGCGGAACTTGCTAGAAGCGGAGGCATGCTGACCGGGACACAACCGGGCCATGGCTTGAAGGGTACCGACGTGGACCGCTCGTAACAATGGGATAAAGGTCGCCTCGATGCTGGTACTACGTCGTGTATCCGGCAAACCCCGCACCAGATCGGTAGGGCACCTCAGGCCTGATGAGCGGCAAGCCGCGCTGCCGCACCTACATGGCACATCCGGCACGTCGTTTGTCATGCTTTGCTTCGCTCAGCATCTTCCGACACCTGATACGGTAGACCCTTCGCGGAGTGTACTCTGCCCCTCGACAAGCTCGGGAGCCGCGTAGCCGAAGGGCTCGGGGTGACATGGAACTAGCCGGATGCACCACTATGTGGTTGTTCCGCGGCAGCGGGAAGCGGACGGCGCGGCTCGTCACTCGTCACTCATTACTCATCACGCGTCCCTGGAATTATCCGGAGCACGTGGTATGATCACTGCGACCACAAAGGCCGGGGACGATCGAGGGCGTGCGCATCAGGCGCCGGAGCGGCTCGCGCTCCGGCACGTGACCAGCCAGAGGCTGGTCTCACAAGGAGGTGAGCGATGACCGCGACTGAGTTTCCGAGCGAGATCCAGCCCGTTGAGCCACCCGCAGTGCAGTTCGACAGTCCGCAGGTGCCGTTTCTGGTCGAGGTGGATGAGTTCGTGCGCGCCAGCCAGGCCCGGCAACGCTTCAAGGTCAGTGGCAAAGGGCTCTGCGCCGCCGTGCTGGACACGGGGCTGAACACCCAGCACGTTGACTTCGCCGGGCGCATCGTGGCGCTGCGTAACTTCACGCCCGACAACAACAGCGACCCGAATAACGTGACCGACGGCAACGGCCACGGCACCAACGTCGCCGGGATCGTGCTGGCCGGAGGCGAGCACATCGGCATGGCCCCTGAGGCCGGCGTCGTGCCGCTCAAGGTGCTGCGCAACAACGGCGGCGGCAGCTTTGCCTGGGTCGACCAGGCGCTCGACTGGGTGTTGCAGCACCACGCCACCCACACGATCGGCGCTGTCTGTATGTCGCTGGGCGACGGCGGCAATTACCTCAGCGACACGCCCTTCGCGAGTGATCCCCTGGCGCAGAAGATCGCCGCCTTGCGCCAGGCCCGCGTGGCGGTGGTCGTCGCTGCGGGCAATGACTACTTCCGCCACGAGAGCAAGCAGGGTATGGGCTACCCGGCGATCATCCGCCAGACGATCAGCGTCGGCGCGGTGTACGACGCAGAGTCCGGCGCCTTCAGCTACCGTAGCGGCGCCAAAGCCTTCTCGACCCGCGCCGGCCAGATCACGCCCTTCTCGCAGCGCCTGCACCAGAGCGTCAACCGGGCCACGCGGACGGAGATCTTCGCCCCGGGCGCACCGGTCACCTCCTCGGGCATCAACGGCCCGCACGGCGAGTCGATCCAGCATGGCACGAGCCAGGCCACCCCGGTGACGGTGGGGGTCATCCTGTTGCTGCAGGAGTTCTACCAGCGTTATGCGGGCGAACTGCCGACGATTGACCAGCTGACCAGCTGGCTGCGCCGCGGCGGGGTGCCCATCCGCGATGGCGACGACGAGGACGACAACGTGCAGCACACCAACCTGACCTTCCTGCGCCTGGACGCGATGCGCGCGCTCAACGCCGCCTATCGCGAGCTGGTGCGTATGCGGCTGGGGGTGGAGTAGGGGCGTAGCACCGCGTGCTGGCAAGCCGTAGGGCGAGGGCGCTGGGTTTGCCCAGGCCACTTGCACAGCTTGCGCATCCCTTGTGTGGTCTTGAAGAACCACGACAACGAGACAGGCCTATGGTCTACGCCGACGTCGAGATCCGCATTGGTGCGCAACACAACAACCGGTATCCGGTCGAGATCACCGTCAACCGCGAGCAGGAGTATCCGCCGGGCTCACTTGACGCAACGACCCGGCCGCCGGAGCCGAGCGATGCCCAGTATGCCAATGCAGCCTACGGCACGCAGCTGTTCAGCTGGTTCCTGGCCGATCCGCAGCTGATGAAGAACTGGGCCGAAATCCGTGGCGCCTTTCCACATCGCCGCGTGCGACTACGGATCGCGCCTACGGCACCGGAACTGCACCAGGTGCCATGGGAAGCGCTGTGCGAACCACCTGAGGCCGGTCTGCCCCAGATTCAGCTGGCGGCCGCCAGCGCTACGCCCTTTTCACGCTACTTGACCAGCAAGCGGCCCCACGGCACACCGATCGTACGGCGCCCGATCAAGATCCTGGTTGTGGCCCCGGCCCAGATCGACTTTGCGCAGAAGTATCCCCCCAACCAGTATCCTGGTATGGCATCGATCGATCCGGCGCACGAATTCCGCGCCTTGCAGGCCGCGCTCCAACCGCTCATCGACCACCAGGCGGTTGAACTCACGCTGCTGCCTCAGCCCTGCACCCTGGCCGCGATCGCCAGCACCCTGATGCAGGGCTATCACATCCTCCACCTGATCTGCCACGGCGAATATAGCGCGAGCAGCGGGCAGGCTCGCCTGATCCTGGCCGACGCGCACAACTGCGTGCAGCCCGAACGCGACGCAGTCATCGTACAGACGCTGGCCCAACAACTGACTGATGCCAGGATGCACCAGAAAGACCAGCTGCGCCTGGTCTTCCTGGCCACCTGCGAGAGCGCCAGGCGCTCTTCGGCTGATGCGTATCGTGGCCTGGCACCCGGGCTGGTCGACGCGGGCATACCAGCAGTCGTGGCGATGCAGGGCCAGGTGGGAGAACAGACCGCGCGGGCGTTTGCCGCCACGTTCTACCGCCAGGTGTTGGATCACGGGCAGGTCGATCGGGCCGCCAATGAGGCACGCAATCTCATTATGGCCGCCGGCCTGCCTGGCCCGGTGATCCCGGTGCTCTTCCTGCGCCTCACGGACGGGCAACTCTTCGCTACGCAGCAATTCGCGCCACTCGAACGCGTCATCTTCGACGGTCTGATCGCGGAGTATATCCACCTCTTCGCCGGTCGCGAGGCCGAGCTCGCCAGACTCGAGCAGTTTATGGCCGAGCCGGGTGGTGGCTACCTGGTGGTGCAGGCCGGGGCCAGGCTGGGCAAGACCGCGCTGATCGCCAGCCTGGTGGCCCGCCACCACGACGCAGTCGCCTACCATTTTTTCACGCCACGCATCCCCGAGAGCCTCCAGGAGGCAACCTTCCTGCGCAGCCTGTTGGAGCAGATCAGCCCCTGGTACAAACAACCCGTCCCTCCAACACGCCAGCCAGAGGAACTGCGCAAGCACTACGACGCGCTGCTGGGCCAGGCGCCAGACGGCTCGCACACGGTGATCCTCGACGGCCTGGACGAGGTGACAGGCTGGGATCTCGCGCGCTATCTGGCACGAAGCCTGCCGCCGGGTCTCCATGTTATGCTGACCATGCGCGATACGGTGCGCGATCCGGTGCTGGACTTCGCCCTCCCGGCTGGGCAGGTGCGGTCATTGCTGCTGACAGGCCTGACGCGCGAGGGCGTGCGAGCGGTGCTCCAGATCGCCGGTGGCGAGGCGCTCCGCTTCGCGGAAGACGATGAAGTATTGGACCAGGTGCTGCGGGTCACCACCTACGACGATGCCCGGCCCCAACTCGGTGCCGATACGCTCTTTGTACGGTTCCTGGCTGAGGATGCCGCGGCCGGCAAACTGCGGCCCGCCAGGCTCGCCCGCATGCCGGCACAGATGGAAGTCTACCTCGACCGCTGGTGGCGAGCGCTCCGGGCTGAATTTGGCGAGGAGGGCGAACGACGCAAGCGCCAGCAGGCCATGGTCGACCTGGCCGGCACGCTGGCCGCCGCGCTGGGGCCAATCGGCCCGGCCGACCTGGAGGCGCTTAACCCCAGCCTGGTGAGCGAGATCGAGCAGGACTTCGTCGCCACGGTGGTGCAGGCCGTCCAGCGGATCGTGGTGCAGGATAGCCATGGTGACTATACGCTGCTGCACCCGCGCCTGCGCCAGTACCTACGCCAGAAGCTCAAGACCGGGCGGTATGTGCAACGACTGCTGCGCTATTGCGCGCAGTGGCGCACGCATCGTAGCCGCTACGCCCTGCGCTACTACGCTGCGCATCTGGCCGAGGCGGCCTCCGCGGCCAACCAGCCCGAGCGCCACGCCCAGACCGAGAAACTGGTCAGCCTGGTGACCAACCGCCAGTTCCAGGACACGCACCTGGACGTGGTCAACGACCTGGCGGGCCTGCAGGCTGACCTGCAGCGCGGGCTTGAGATCGTCGCCAGCGACGACGCGCCCGAGGCCCTGCCACTGCTGGTCGGAAACGCCCTGGCGCTGGTACGCTTTCGCCGCGAGCGATTGCGCCCTGCGCCGATCTTTGCCATGGCTGCGCGCGGGGATATCGCTGGCGCCAGGCGCATGCTCGCGTTGTTCGAGCTAGATGCGCGCTGGCACCAGGTTGCGTTGCTCACGATCGCCTGGCTGGCCGGGGCGGCCGAGGAAGCGGAGGCACGGCGCCAGGCTCGCGCGCTCCGTGAGGAGATTGCGACGGCTCTCGCCCATCTCTCCGCGGACGACCAGCGCCGCATGCTGCTGCGCTGGATCGAGGCTGACCTGGAGGGTACAGCGCCACCGGACTGGCATCACCAGCTTCCACCCGCCCCGCACATAGAACAGGTACGCCAGGTGCTGGCCGTGGCAGCCGGCGTATCAGCTGAGGCTGACATGTCGCCCGAGCTGTTGTTCTCGCTCAGCGGGATCAACCAGGAGCTCCTCGTCAGCGGAAGCGGGGCGGTGGGCGAGATCGACGCCATGAGCGAGGAGATGTTCCTCGCGTACTACCTCGGCCCACTGCTGGTAGCCGCGGCCCGGGCCGATCCGCAGCATGCTACCTCGCCCCTCCAGGAGTACCTGCGCTTCCATGCAACCTATGTCTATGCCGATTATCGCTTTGGCTCGCTGTGGGCGCTGCTGCGGGCCATTCTCCAGCATTCCGAGCCAGCCTGGATCCGTGCCATGGTGCGCGATGTGCTGATCACCGGGCTCGGGGGCGGTAGTGCCGAGTATGAGGAGGGTCTGTCGCTCATGGTGCTGGCCCTGACGGCGCCCAATGAGGCCGCCGCGGAGAAGCGGCTGGCCCGGTACGTCAAGCGGGTGGGCGACGAGGCGCGGCAACTCAGCCCCACCCGCGGCCGCAGTGACACCTGGGGGCGCTATAAGCGGCTCCTGGGGGGCCTGGCCGAAGCCGAGGCACTGCTCGGCGCCCAGGTCGGCGCCACGAGCCGGGAATGGCTGCTCACGGCCCTCACGCTGCCCTATGGCTATGCGGGCTACCAGGCGCCCGCCTGCCTCACCCTGGCCGAGGCCATCCGCATCTGCCAGCCCGCTGAGGCACAGGACTGGATCCAGAGGTCGCTTACGAGCGCACAGCAGGCTGCCCACAATGTTCAGGAGGGCGCCTTCTGCGCCCGCACCACCGCACGAGTCAATGCGCTGCGCACCCGCTGGTGGCCGCAGCCAGCACTGCCGGTGCGCGAGGCGATCCAGATGCTGCGCACCACGCCCCGCTCCGAGCGCTTCGCGGCGCTGCACTACGTGGGTGAACCATACGCGATGCGCGGGCAGCCACCCCAATCCTTCCCGCTGCCAAGGCAGGTACTCAACGCCGACACGCTGAATAAGCTGGCCGCCGCGTACCAGCGTGGCCTGCCCGAGTTCCAGCGCCTCAACCGTGACTGGCAGCCCGACACGCCGATCCCGGACGGCACGCTGATCAACGTTCCTGACCCCGGAATGGCGCCGTTGCTCGCGGCGCGCCTGGCGGCCGAAGCACTTGTCGCCCCGGAGCTTGACCCGACAGAGCGTATAACGCTGATCCGCGCACTGGTACCGGTAGCAGCCACCAATCCCACCACGCTCGACACCGTCCTGGCGCGCCTGCTCCTGGCGGCGCAGCCCAGCGACCCTACGATCCTGCGCAGGCTGGCCGCGCTTGTGCCGCTACCGGCGGCAGCAGCGCCCGCGACAGAACGCCTTGAGCCGTGATGTGGAGGTTCCCATGCCAAACCATCAACCCGTCATCTTCGTTCACGGTCTGTTCGGCTTTGGCCCCGACGAACTGGGACCACTCGCCTACTGGGGCAGCGCGTTCAAGGTGCCCTCGCCGCTGCCGCGCTTCGAGGCCAGCGTCGGGCCGATCAGCTCAGCCTACGACCGCGCCTGCGAACTGGCGGCGCAGATCAGGGGCACGCAGGTCGACTACGGCGCCGACCACGCCGCGCGGGCCGGCCACACCCGCTTCGGACGCGACTACACCGGTAAGGGCTTTGTGCCAACCTGGAGCGCCAGCAACCCGGTGCACCTGGTGGGCCATAGCCTGGGCGCGCAAACCATCCGTTGCCTGCAGCAGATGCTGGCCAGCGATACCTGGGGCTGGGGCAGCGACGCCCGCTGGGTGGCCTCGATCAGCACGATCTCCGGCGTGCTCAACGGCAGCACGCTGACCTACTTCTTCGGCGTTGACGAGCAGAGCGGGCGGCTCAAACCCGAGAACGGCATCGTCCCGATCGCCTTGATGCTTGAACTGTTTACCACCGCCACCGGCCGCTTCCTGGAGGTGCTCTACGACTTCGACCTGCAGCACTGGGGCTTCAGCCGCCGCGCCGATGAGACGCTGGTCGAATACCTGAGCCGGGTGGCCAGGTCACCGTTCTTCTGGGGCGAGGACAACGCCGCCTACAGCCTCTCGCTGCAGGGCGCGTACAGCGACAATAGCGTCTGGTGCACCTCGCCCGAGAGCTACTACTTCGCCTACATCACCGAACAGACCAGTGAGGGCCTGATCAGCGGCCGCCACTACCCGGATTTCCGCATGAACCCGGCGCTCCTGGGTCTCTCGACCTATATCGGGCGCAAGGAGTTCGCCGACCCGCCCATCCCGCTGGCCGACTTCCGCAGCGCCGACTGGTGGGAGAACGACGGCATGGTGCCGACCTACTCGCAGCGCTACCCCTTCAGCAGCGGCAACCACCCGGCCGGCGGCGAG
>JACAEO010000126.1 GCA_013388805.1 Chloroflexota bacterium | reverse complement strand
GTTTCTGCCAGCTTCGCTGGCAGAAACTGCCAACACAACGACATGTTCGCCTGTCGCGTGGCAGCCGTCGCCCTGCCAGGGGCGTAACTTGATGCGTATGGGCGTAGCCGCCCCGGACCCCACTGCCGGAGGTGGACGTTGCCTCAGGTGTGTGTATGCTGACGCCCCGTGGAGGTGTTTATGGCCCCGATCATCCACTGGTTCCGGCGCGATCTGCGCCTCGGCGATAATGCGGCCCTGGCAGCGGCGGCCGGTGCGTCGGGTGGCGCGGTCATCCCGCTCTTCATTCTTGACGAGCGGATCCTCTTCGGGCGCTTTGCCAGCCCCGGACGGACGGCCTGGCTGCTGACGCACCTGCGGACGCTCGATGCAAGCCTGCGCGCGCGGGGCTCGCGCCTGATCGTGCGGCGCGGCGAGCCCCTTGCGACGCTGCTGGCCGTTGCCCGTGAGAGTGGCGCCGCCGGCGTCTCATGGAACCGCGATTATACGCCCTATGCGATCAGCCGTGACCGCGCGGCGAAAGCGGCGCTGCGCGCAGCCGGTCTCACCGTCCATAGCTACAAAGACGCGGTGATCTTCGAGCTGGACGAGATCCAGAGCGACGCGGGCCGGCCCTACACTGTCTACACGCCCTACGCGCGCCGCTGGCGCCAGCGCCTCGCCGCCGAGGGCTGCACGCCGTACGTGAGCCCGCAGCTCGTCCCCTGTGCGGTCTGGCCCGCCAGTCTGCCCATACCCACGCTGGAGGACCTGGGGCTGCGCGATGACCTGGCGCTGCCGCCGGCGGGCGAGGCCGCTGCCCTGGAGCGGCTGCACGCCTTTGTTGACCTGCGACGCGAGCTGGGTATCGCCGGCTATGCCGAGCAGCGCGAGCGCCCGGGTGTCGATGGCACCTCGCGCCTCTCGCCCTACCTGCGCCTCGGCGCGCTCGGCGTGCGCACCGCCCTGCAGGCGGCGCTCGCCCTTGAGGCAGAGCCAACCCTGAGCCCTGCGGCCCGCGATTCGATCGGGCGCTGGGTCGGCGAATTGGCCTGGCGCGACTTCTACGTCCAGGTGCTCTACCACTTTCCCCACGTCCTGCAGGGCGCGTTCAAACGCGAGTATGACGCACTGGCCTGGGAGAACGACGAGGCGCTGTTCCATGCCTGGCAGGCGGGGCGCACCGGCTACCCGATCGTTGATGCGGCAATGCGCCAGTTGCGCCAGGAGGGCTGGATGCACAACCGTGCCCGGATGATCGTCGCTTCGTTCCTCAGCAAAGACCTGCTGGTCGACTGGCGATGGGGCGAGCGCCACTTCATGCAGCTGCTGCTCGATGGCGACCCGGCGGCCAACAACGGCGGCTGGCAGTGGGCCGCGGGGACCGGTACCGATGCGCAGCCCTACTTCCGCATTTTCAACCCGGTCAGCCAGGGCGAGAAGTTCGACCCCGACGGCGCCTACGTGCGGCGCTACGTGCCCGAGCTGGCCGACGTGCCCGCCCGCTTCATCCATACCCCTCACCTGCTGCCCCCGGCAGAGCAGCTCCGCGCCGGCGTTGAACTGGGGCGCGACTACCCGCGACCGATCGTCGAGCACAGGGCGCGGCGCGCGCTGGCCCTGGAGCTGTACGGGCGGGTGCGCGCGGGGGAGCGGTGAGATCTTCCGGGGGCTGCTATACTTGAAGTGACGCGGAACCATCGTGGGCTGTGGGGAGGTGGCCGATGAGCAGTGAAACGACGCCGGAGAAACTGCCCGCGCTACAACAGGCCTACCTGGACGCCATGCTCGCCGGCAGTGGGCGGGCCGCCGACCGGGTGGTCGAGGGCGCCCTGGACGCGCAGCTGACGCCCCAGCGCATCTATCTCGACCTCTTCCAGCCCACGGCCTATGCGATTGGCCGACTCTGGCAGCGCAACCAGGTGAGTGTGGCCCAGGAGCACCTGGCGACGGCGATCATCGAGCGGCAGATGGGCGAGCTGCACCCGCTCTTCCGGCCGCAGCGGGAGCGTGGGCGGACAATCGTGATCGGCTGCGTGCCCGACGAGTGGCACCGGGTCGGCGCGCGGATGGTCGCCGACTTCTTCGAGGCGGCGGGCTGGACGGTGCACTACCTCGGCGCTGCGGTGCCCACCCGTGACCTGGTGGCGATCACCCGTGAGACGGGGGCGGACCTGGTGGGCGTGTCGGCGCAGATGCTCTTCAATCTGCCCAGGGTGGACGAGCTGGTGCGGGCGCTGGATGCAGCGGGGCTCGCCGGCATCCCGGTGATCGCTGGCGGCATGCCCTTCAGCGAGCAGCCAGGGCTGGCGGCGGCGCTCAACGTGCGCGGCAGCGGCGCCGACGCGGCAGCGGCCCTCGCGGTGGCCGAGCAGGTGCTGGCGGGGCCGGTTACGGCCCACCCGGCGGCGCCAGGCCTGGCCGCGGTGGCGCTCGAACGGCTGCGGGAACGCCTGGTGCACGAGGCGACGGCACGCTGCCTGGCGGCCGGTGACAGCGGCGAGGCGCTGATCCGCGCCGGCTTTGGCTACACCACGAAGATGCTGCTGGCCGCCCTTACCGCCGGGGCGCCCGAGTTGCTCGACGGCCAGGTGGCCTGGGGCAATGAGCGCCAGCCCCACGACGGCGTGACACCGGCCCAGATGCTCGCCCGCTTGACGCACTACGCGGCGGCGCTGCATACGCTGATGCCTGGCCCGGAGGGCGCGACCGCGGCGGCCTACGCCGACCGGCTCGTGGCGCTCCAGCGCCAGGCGATGGCAGCGCGGCTCGGCCCCTGAAGCCAATCCTTTGCACAGAAGCGCGCCGCCCCCGCGCCTCCGGGCGGCGGGCGCTGGCCAGCGGC
>JACAEO010000015.1 GCA_013388805.1 Chloroflexota bacterium | reverse complement strand
CCGCATCAGACTCCTGCTACTTTCTAGGTAATCAAAGATCACCGATTGAAATACCTGCTTCATTCCAGCGTGCCACCCAAGGATGGTCTTACCGCCAGTCCACAGGCCGCTTTTTCGTCTCGACGTAGCCACCACCGAGACGGCTGGTTCAGGCACCAGCGAGCCGGAGTGCTGCATCACGGATATTCCGTGCTGCGTTCAGGTCGCGGTCAAGGTGGGCGCGACAGACGGGGTTGGGGCAGTCCCAGACACGCATCGACAGGTCGAGTGCATCGTTGATGTCCCCACAGTGGTAACAGGTCTTACTCGACGCGACGAATCGCCCGATCACCACGACCCGACTTCCCACTGCAGGCGCCTTATATTCCAGTTGACGGCGGAATTCTGCCCATGAGGCATCCGCAATCGACTGCGCCAGCCTGTGATTCTTCAGCATCCCCGCGACATGGAGATCCTCGATCCCGATAAGCGATGCTTGCTGCACGAGCGCAGTGGTAAGCTTATGCAGCATATCCTTGCGTTGGCAGGCGACCCGGTAATGCGCCTTTGCCAATTTCAGGATGGTTTTGTGCCGGTTGGCGCTGCCCTTCACCTTCCGGCTCATCGACCGCTGCAATCGCTTGACCCTTCGGAGCGCCCGCTTGAGGTGTTTTTGGTTCTCGAACACCTCACCGTCGCTCGTGACTGCCAGTGATTTCACCCCCAGGTCAACCCCGATTGCCGGGCCGGTGTGTTGTGGCGGTATATGGTCGATTTCGACCTGGATACTGATCCACCACCATCCAGCCTGATACCGGATCGTCGCACCGAGGATTTTCCCTGCGAAGCGCAATGGCTCGGTCATATTCACCGCCCCAATCTTGGAGATGGTGATCGTGTGGCCATCTACCTGCATTCGGTCGTTGGCGACATAGAACGAGCCATAGCCGCGTTTGCGTGACTTGAACACTGGAAATCCGACTTGCTTGCCCTTGCGCCGCCCGCTGCGACTGTCAAGGAAGTTCTTGACCGCTCGACCCAGGTTGACGAACGCACCCTCAATTGCAGACTTCCCGACCGCAAAGGTCCAGGGGTAGTCTTTTGCCCGGATGCGCTTAAAAGCATCCCGCAGCGCACGTGCAGTTGGCACGGGCTGTCCCTGATCGAGGGCGTCTTTGATGGCCTGTAAGCCCCAGTTGTAGCAGAATCGTGCGGTACCGGCGGCCTGTCGGAATAGGCTTTCCTGCTCAGGCATGGGGTTCAGTCGGATCGTGTGGGCGCGAATCATGCGTGAGAATGTCCTTCTGCGATCTCGGCAACCCATTCGTCTACCATGAGTCCGTGCGTGGCGCAGTACGCCGATCTGCTCCGCAAATAAACGCATGGTGTATGGACGCATATCGAGTCCATTATAGAACATTTGTTCGTATTTTGCAAACACCATGTTAAAGCTCTTCCTCATCAATTGTCTCACGCGCCGCCACCCGCCCGCTCACGCCGGGAATAAGCGCATGGATTGGGCCGGGCGCGCGCGGAATACGGAGCGGGATCGGCTCACGCCCGACCAGCAAGAGCCCGGTGACGCCATCGGCATCGCGCCGGCAGCGCGAGAGCCAGTTGATCTCGCCAGGCGTCAGCCCGAGCTTTTTCGCCGCCTGCAGGATCGGGTTCTCTTCATCCTGCGCGCCGGCCCGCGCCGGGCGCAGCTGCCGCAGCATCAGGATCGTCTCGCAGTTGTCGAGGAAGGTCGTCCCGGCTGCGTTCGGCACGAGCTGATCACCGACCCGGCGGTAGAGGAACTCACGGATCTGCTGGGTGATCACCGTGACCGCAACCCCCAGCGAACGACCAATGCGCGCCAGCATCTCGATCGTTTGCGCGCCGGCGGCCGTGTTCAACACCGCCCAGGCCTCGTCGATGATCAGCTCCATCTTGCGCCCGGTGCCGCGCATCGCCACCGTCATGAAGTAGTCGGCGATCAGCGCGGGTATGACCCGCTGGAGCGTCTGATCCTGGCCCTGCACAAATGCGCTCAGGTCAACCCCCAGCACGCCCACGTCGCCGCGCAGCCGGGACGGCGGGATCGCCAGCGGCAGCGGACGCGGGCCGTGTAGGAGCCGCCCCAGCAGACCCTGGGTGAAGAGGTCGAGGGCGGCGCGCAGCGACGCATCGCCATCCTGCTCGGCCAGGTAGGCCGCAACCGTGCGTAGATCCGGCACGTCGGCATGGAAGGTCGCCGGATCGCCAGTGATGCCGCGGCGGGCGTAGCAGGCCAGGATCGCCTCTTCCAGCTGCGCTTCGGCGCTGCCGCTGAGCGGCATCCCGCGCGCCAGCGACTCACTCGCCACCAGCTGCTTCACCAGCGATGCCCGTTTGGCGCGGAGATCGACCTGGATACGGCTGAGCCGCTCGACGACGCCGGCATCGCCCCAGGGCAAGGTCAGCGGGTTGAGCTGCACATCGGCCTGGTCGGAAAGGACCAGGTAGGTGCCGCCCAGCACATCTTCGATCAGGCTGCGATACTCCTGGTCCTTCGGGTCGAGCACGCAGATATCGCAGTTGCCGTGGGCAAAGCGCTGGAGCAGCGCAAACGACTGCTGATAGGTCTTGCCGCCGCCGGTCGCGGCGATCGTCGCCTGGTGCGGCGAATGGAGCGCAAAGCGATCCAGCAGCACCGGCGCGCCAACCGCCTGCCCGGCGCCACTGCCCTCGGCGCGCACACCGTAGAGAATCGGCACGCCCTGGCCGCCCTGCAGCGCCGCCGACGATGAAGGCAGCAGCCGCGTGAGCGTCGGCGTGTCGGTCTCAAACAGGTAGCGCAGCAGGTCGTAGCCCAGCGGCGCGGTGGTCAGGAGCCCTTCCCAGTGCTGGGCATCACAGGCGACAATCTGGAGCTGGATGTCGGTGCATGCGGCACGCAGCTGGCGGGTGCGTTCGTTCAGCTCGCGCAAATCGGCGCCGGCGACCGTGAGGTAGAGGCCGACCAGGTGGAGCACGCTGGTCTCGTCCGTCACCGCGCCGAGCACGCGGCGGATGTCCTTCATCGCCTGGGCCTCGTCGGCGCTGTCGTCGCCGCCCTGGGAGAGGGACACGCCCATCTGGTGGGCCTTCTGCGCCAGGCGCTCCTTGGCCGCCGCGCGGGTCAGCGGATTGTTGACCAGCGTGACCTGCACACCGGGCATGTGCATCAGGGCGACCAGCACGCCGGGGCGCAGCTGGCGCGGGAGCTGGAGCACCGCGAACGAGCGCAGGTAGCTCTGGCCGCTGCGTACATACTCCACCGGCCCGCGATCTACGCTGGCCGGGGCAATCAGGTCGTCGTCACTCGTGACCGAGCGCTCGCGCAGGCCGCCGACCAGGGCGATGAAGGGATCGCCCCGTTGGCGCTGCCGGTGCGTGACCACCGGCGCGTCCGGGTCGACCGTCTGCGCCGAGCGCATGCGCACCGCCGGCGGTCGTGGCGCGGGTGGCGCCCACGGCGGCGGTGGCAGATCAGGAACCTCCGCCGCCGGCGCTGGCGTATCGGATGCAATCTGGCGAGTCGTCATCGGGCTACTCCTCCTCCACGACCTGAATCAGGCGTGGCGCGGCCAGGCTGCGCTGCTGCTGACTCTCGCCGGCCACCGGGTCGAGCGCCACGCGCAGCAGCGCCCGGATCTCATCAGGGCGGAGCAGACGTGGCGGCGGCTCCATGCCCAACGCGGCGAACTGGCTGAGGAGGCGCCGGGCGCGGCTCAGCGCCTCCTCAACCGGATCGCCGGATAACCGCGTCGTCTGGCCGACAATCTCCGCCGGCAGGAGCTCGCCCCAGGTACCTGACGGCGGCAGTTCCGGCGCGATTGAGGGCACGGTCACGATCCAGCGCACCGCGCGCAGGTGCATCAGCGATGCCCAGGCATG
>JACAEO010000165.1 GCA_013388805.1 Chloroflexota bacterium | reverse complement strand
CCGCAACGCCAACAACATACCCCCCTCTCCCAGGTTGGGAGAGGGGGGGAGGGGGGTGAGGGAAAGCAGCGCATCAGGACGCCATCCGCCAAAAACCCTCCACCTGAGAGCTCCCCTGCCAGGGGAGGGGGTAGGGGGGGTGAGGCGCCGCATTCGCTTATTTGTAAAGGTATTGGATCTAGGACGCGCTGCAAACCAGCCTGGTCATCTGGCGTCTAGTTCCATCGTTTCACAGCTCCGCACGACCGAACTGGAGAGCTGTTGCAGCGGTCCGGTTGCGCCGGGCAGTGGCGCCCGGTGTGGTATACTGTGCGGCGCAGGCGCAGCCGTTCATCTGCAATCTGAAGGGGAGTTATGGAGCGCGCACTGATCATTCTGAAGCCTGATGCCGTGCAGCGTGGCCTGGTCGGGCCGATCCTCACGCGGCTGGAGCAGCGTGGGCTGAAGCTCCAGGGCCTGAAACTGATGCAGGTGGACGAGGCCCTGGCCCGCCGCCACTATGCCGAGCACGAGGGCAAGGGCTTCTTTGCCAGCCTGGTCAGCTATATCACCTCGGCGCCGGTCGTCGTCGCGGTTGTGGCCGGCAAGCCCGGGACGGTCGAGATGATCCGGACCATGGTTGGCGCGACGAACCCCGCCAAGGCCGCCCCTGGCACGATCCGGGGGGACTTTGGCGTCGAAGTCGGGCGCAACCTCATCCATGCCTCCGACTCGCCCGAGAGCGGCGAGCGCGAGACGGCGCTCTTCTTCCAGGCCGAGGAGTTGATCGCCGAGTGGTCCCGTGTTACGGATCCCTGGATCTACGAGTAGAACGATTGCCTACCCATGACCGCCGACCGTCGCTGCCGGAGCTCCGGTAGTTGGTCGGCGGTTGTCGTCAGGTGTGATGATGCTTGTCGTTATGGAGGCCCACGCTACGGCGGAGCAGATCGCTACGGTCTGTGACGAGATCACGGCGATGGGCTACACACCCCACCCGATGCCCGGCCCTACGCGGACGGCGATTGGCATCACCGGTAATCGTGGCCCGATCGAACAGGCTGCCCGCATCCAGCGCCTGCCCGGCGTGGCCGAACTGATCCGCGTCACCGTTCCCTACAAGCTGGTCAGTCGCGAGTTTCACGAGGCCGATAGCGTCGTGTCCGTGGGGGGCGTGCCGATCGGCGGCTCCGGGGTCACGGTGATCGCCGGGCCCTGTACGGTCGAGAGCCGCGAGCAGACACTCAACGTGGCCCGCGCCGTGCAGGCCGCCGGGGCGACCATCCTGCGCGGCGGGGCGTTCAAGCCGCGCACATCGCCCTATGCCTTCCAGGGGCTCGGCGAGGCAGGGCTCAAGATCCTGGCTGAGGCCCGCGCCGTCACCGGGATGCCGGTCGTCACAGAGGTGATGGACGTCGAGAACCTGCCGCTGGTGCTTGAGTATGCAGATATGCTGCAGATCGGGGCGCGCAATATGCAGAACTACCCGCTGCTGCGGGCGGTGGGCCGCACCGAGCGCCCGGTACTGCTGAAACGGGGCTTCGCAGCGACCCTGCAGGATCTGCTGCTCGCCGCTGAGTATATCCTCAACGAGGGCAACAGCGCGGTGGTGCTCTGCGAACGCGGCATCCGGACCTTTGATGACACGCTGCGCTTCACGCTCGACCTGGGCGTCGTGCCGATGGTCAAACTGCTCTCGCACCTGCCGGTGATCGTCGATCCCTCGCACGCCAGCGGGCGCTGGGAGCAGGTGCCGCCGATGGCGCGTGCCGCCGTGGCAGCCGGCGCCGATGGCCTGATCGTCGAAGTCCACGACAACCCGGCCTTTGCCGTGTGCGATGGGCAGCAGTCGCTGGTGCCGGATCGTTTTGCCGTGATGATGGAACAGGTGCGACGGGTGGCCGCCGCCCTCGACCGGCCGCTGACGGCCTGAAGCGTATGCAGACGCGACGCTGGCGCGAGTACAACTGGCCGCTCCTGGTCTGTGTGCTGGTCCTGCTGGTGATCGGCGCCCTCGCGGTCTACAGCGCGACGCTCACCGCGGTGACCTTCAACGGCGCGCCGCTGAGCACGCTCTTTCCCCGCCAGCTCGTCTATATCGCCATCGGCCTGGTGCTGATGACCATGGCGACGCTGCTCGACTACCGCTTGCTCTCCAGTCTGGCGCGCCCGATCTACCTCGGCGCGGTGGTCACGCTTGCAGTTGTCCACATTATCGGGCAGGTGAGCGGTGGCGCCCAGAGCTGGATCGCCGTCGGTGAGCGCACCATCCAGCCGGGTGAAGTGGCCAAGCTGGCGCTGGTTCTGGCCCTTGCGGCCTACTGGCAGCATTTTGAGCCACGGCGCGACCACTGGCTGGTGCAGATGGGGGCGCTGCTGATCACACTTGTCCCGCTGCTGCTGGTGCTCATCCAGCCCGACCTTGGCACGGCACTGGTTATGCTCGGGATCTGGCTGGTGATGGCCTGGGGCAGCGGGGTGCGCCCCGGCCAGCTGGTTGCCCTGGCCCTGCTGGCCCTGCCCCTGCTCTATGTCGCCTGGACCACCGATCTGCTGCTCGACGACTATCAGCGGCGGCGCCTGCTCACCTTTTACTACCTGCTCCGCGATCCAGCACAGGTGAATCGCGACGACGCCTACAACGTCGTCCAGGCGCTCAACGCGATCGGCCAGGGGGGCTGGTTCGGCACGGGGCTGACGCGTGGCATCTTCAGCCAGGGCAACTACGTGCCCGTCCAGCACACCGACTTCATCTTCGCGGTGATCGGCGAGGAGATGGGCTTCCTCGGGGCGGTGGTCCTGATCACCTTCCAGGCGCTCCTGCTCTGGCAGGCGCTCACCATCGCCGGGCAGGCCCGCGACCTCTTCGGGCGGCTGATCGCCCTGGGGGTGTTTGGCATGCTGTTCTGGCACGTGCTGATCAACATCGGCATGAACCTGAGCCTGCTCCCGGTGACCGGGCTGCCCCTGCCGCTGATCTCGCACGGCGGGAGCTTCACCCTGACGGTGCTGATCGGTATCGGGCTGCTGCAGAGCATCACGCTGCGCCGGCGGCGCATCGCCTTCTGACAACGGTGAAGGGTGACGAGCGGCGTAGCGCGGGTGCGCGCCCGGGCTATGCGGCGCCGAGCAGTTGCTCAACCTCGCCGAGGGTCGGCAGGTTGCCCCGGCCGCCGAGCCCCTTGCAGCTGATGGCGGCCGCCGCACTGGCGAAGCGTACGGCCCGGCGCACGTCGCTGCTATTGAGCAGCGCGTAGAGGAACGCGCCATGAAAGACATCGCCGGCGCCGGTGGTGTCCATGGGCTCCACCTCGAAGGCCGGCGTGTGGAAGAGCTCACCCTCGTGGGCGCACCAGCTGCCCTCGGCGCCAGCCGTCACCAAAGCGAGCCGTCCGTAGCGCGTGTGGAGGGCGCGGGCGGCGTCCCAGGGTGCCTCCAGGCCGGTCACCTCGCGCCCGAACTGGGCCGAGACCACCAGCAGGTCGCAGAGCGGCAGCAGTTCGAGCGTATTCTCCCGTACGCGCTCAGCGTCGATCATGACCAGGCCGCCCGTGGCGTGCATCCAACGCGCGGCCTGCAGGGCGGCCTCGGGCAGATGGGTGTCGATCGCCAGCGCGCGGGCCGAGGTGATCAGGCCCCGATCGAGCGGGATGTCGGTGAGCACCGCCCGGTCCTGATGGAAAAAGACCGTGCGCCGGTCGCGCCCGGGCTCGGCGAGCACGAAGGCGACGTGTGAGGCGCCGGGGCGCACGTGCATGCCGACCGGGTCAACGCCGCAGGCGCGGAGCTCGGCCAGGATACGGGCGCCATAGCTGTCGTCGCCGACGGCGCCGGCCATAGCCACGCGCGCGCCGAAGCGAGCCATTGTGGCCATCGCGGTCGCAACGGGCCCGCCGCCCATCTCGACCCAGCCGGCCAGGGCCTGTTTGATGCCGAACTGTGGTTCTACCCCCGCCACGCCGATCAGATCGAGCGAGGCGATCCCGACGCCAACCACATCGTACGCCATGGCTATGCCTCTCGTACGCGTTCAACGAGCGTGATAGTCCGGTCTTCAGCGCGCTAGACCGGCCGGGTTGAGCTGGAGCACAGCGTGACGGTATCCTAGCATATCTGCTGGCAGGATGCAGGTGGACGGGCGGTGCGCCCCGCGGCGCCCCGTGGCCACCCCGCCGCCCTGCCGCCCCGGGGTGGACCGCACCGCCCGTGGGGGGCGGCGGCCCTCTCAGGTATAGGGTTTTTGAGCGTTGCGCCCCCCAGGCCCCGCATACCCCACCCCCCTCCCCCCTCCCCTGCCAGGGGAGGGG
>JACAEO010000204.1 GCA_013388805.1 Chloroflexota bacterium | reverse complement strand
CCCCTCCCCTGGCAGGGGAGGGGGGGAGGGGGGTGGGGTATGCGGGGCCTGGGGGCGCAACGCCCAAAAACCCTACCCCTGAGAGATCTCGCTCAGGGGGTGCTGGACGTCCTTGTCTTTGACCCGCGCAGCGGGCAGATCCAGCATCACACGGCGTCTGGCACAACGGTGCACCGGTCGCCAACGCGGTTTACCTTGCGCACCGGCTGCATCTGCGACCTATAGCCCGGGCTTAGACATCCCTTCAACGCCACAGCTCCACAGCTCCACGCCTCCACACAGCCGGTCTGGAGCGCTGGAGCGCTGTGGAGTTGTGGAGCAACGGTCAGGTGAGAACGCCCGATCCTGAACCATCATGGTGCAGGCTTAAGCCATCGCCATTGCGCTCGCCGCGCGTCCCGCAGCCATGCCCGCCTCGAGCGCGCGACGGTTGAGCTCGGCGAAGCGCGCCGGGACACTGGCCAGCGTCGCGGCCAGCATCGCCTCGGGCGAGACCACGCCGGTCAGCGCGGTCAGCGCGCCGAGCATGACGATGTTCGCCACGACGGTGTTGCCCAGCCCCTCGGCGATCTGCGTCGCGCGCACCGGCACGAGCGCCGGCGCCGCGTCGCGCTGAAAGACCAGGTCGGGATCGATGATGATGAGGCCCCCCGGCTGGACCGCGCTGCCGTAGCGGCTGAAGGCTTCCTGCGACATGGCCACCAGCATGCCGGCGCTGTGCACCCCGGGATAGCCGATCGGCTGGTCGGCGATGATCACGTCGGCGCGCGCGGCCCCGCCCCGGGCCTCGGGGCCGTAGGACTGCACCTGGCAGGCGATCAGTCCGTCGTAGACGGCCGCCGCCTTGCCCAGGATCACCGCCGCGGTGATCACCCCCTGCCCGCCGAAGCCGCAGATGCGGATCTCGTGTCTCATAGCCTCACCCTCGCCACCAGCCTGGCCCAGCGATCCTCGAAGGTTTCGCGCTCCAGGTCCTGGAAGACACCGATCTTCAGCTTGCCACCCAGGGCCGCACGCTCTTCCGGCGAGCCGAACTGCTCGATCCACTCCCACTCGTCGACCAGCACGGTCTGCTCGCGGTACCACTGCCAGCTGCGCTCAAGCTCCTTCAGACCATTGCGCCGCCCGTAGGCAGTGGGGCAGGGCACGAGCATCTCGATCAGCGCGAAGCCGCGCTTGCTAATCCCCTGGGCGATCGAGCTGATCGGTTGCGCCGGGACGTTGACTGGCCAGCGAGCGACGTAGGGCGCACCAAGCGCCCGGGCCAACTCGCAGATGTCCAGCGGGTGCTCGATGTTGCCGTAGGGCGTGGTGGTGCTGAAGCTGCCGTCAGGGGTGGTCGGCGCGGCTTGCCCGCCGGTCATGCCGTACGTGAAGTTGTTGACCAGAATGACCGTCAGGTCCATGTTGCGCCGGATGGCGTGCAGCAGGTGGTTGCCGCCGATGCCCGCACCGTCACCGTCCCCGGTGAAGATGATCACCGTCAGTTCGGGGTTGGCAGCCTTGATGCCGCTGGCGAAGGCCAGCGCCCGCCCGTGGGTGGTGTGCATACCGTCGGCGTTGATGTAACCCGAGAGACGCGACGAGCAGCCGATCCCCGACACGAAGACGGTCCGGTCCAGATCGAGGCCCAGGCTGTCCAGCGCCCAGAGGGTGTAGTTCAGCACGTTGCCGATACCGCAGCCATCACAGAAGATGGTCGGGAACATCTCCTGGCGCAGGTAGGCCGTCCGTAGCTCGGCAGCGGTCCGCGGTTTCAGGCCTGTTGCCATTGCAGCTCCTCCAGCGCACTGAGCAACTCCGCCGGGCTGTGCAGTTCACCGCCGATCCGGCTGTGCAGCACCACCGGGCAGCGACCGGCGACGGCCTCGCGGATGGGGTGAACGATCTGCCCCAGGTTCATCTCCGGTACGAGCAACGCCCGCACCCGTGCCGCCCACTGGGCGACGACCGCATCGGGGAAGGGCCAGATGCTGATCAGGCGCAGCAGCCCGGCCTTGATGCCCCGCCGGCGCGCCTCCTCGACCACGTCGCGGCAGGTGCGCGCGGTGATGCCATAGGCGACGATGGCGATGTCGCAGTCGTCGGGGTAGAACGCTTCGTAGCGGGTGATCAGCTCGCTGTGATCGGTGATCTTGGCCGCCAGGCGACGCACCAGCTGGTCGTGGATGGCCGCGCTCGAGGCGCGGGGCAAGCCCTGCTCGTTGTGGGTCAGCCCGGTCACGTAGGTGCGGAACCCTGCCCCAAAGGGGGCGAAGGGCGGCACCAGGTTCGGGCCGGGCGCGAAGGGGCGGTAGCCCGCCGGGCTGGTGGCCCGCACACGCTCGTAGCGCTCGATCGTCTCGACATCGGGGATGACCAGCCGCTCGCGCATGTGGCCCAGTTCGCCGTCGATGAAGAGCAGCACCGGCGTCCGTAGCTGCTCGGCCAGGTTGAAGGCGACGATGGTCAACTCCATCGCCTCCTGGACCGAGGCGGGGCAGAGCATGATGATCTCGTGGTCGCCGTGGGTGCCCCAGCGGGCCTGCATCATATCGCCGTAGGCGCCCATGGTCGGCTGGCCGGTGGAGGGCCCGGAGCGCTGCACGTTGACCACCACGCAGGGCGTCTCGCTCATGATCGCGTAGCCCAGGTTCTCCTGCATCAGCGAGAAGCCGGGGCCGGAGGTGGACGTCATAGTTTTGGCGCCGGTCCAGCTTGCGCCGATGATCGCGCCCATGCTGGCGATCTCGTCCTCCATCTGGATGTAGCAGCCGCCGATCAGCGGCAGCAGCTCGGCCATCCGCTCGGCGACCTCGGTGGCCGGGGTGATCGGGTAGCCGGCAAAGAAGGTGCAGCCGGCCAGGATGGCGCCATAGGCGCAGGCGTCATCGCCCTGCACAAACTGGACTGCGTCGCCGAGGGCCTGGCGGATCCGCTGGCTAGCGCTGGACACAGCATGCCTCCGTTACGGTGATCGCAAAATCGGGGCAGAGCAACTCACACAGACGACAGCCATTGCAGCGCTCGACCAGCGCCAGCTCGGGCGGGTGGACACCGCGCACCGAGAAGCGCCCGGCCATGCGCAGCGCCCTGGTAGGGCAGGAGATGACACAGAGCGTGCAGCCTTTGCACCAGCGCTCATCGATCTGGATAGCGTACATTATCAGCTGCCTTCTTCCGATACCGTTCAAAGAAGCGGCGCAGTACGCGATACCCCCCCTCCCAACCCTCTCAGGTGTAGAGTTTTTGGCGGATAGCGTCCTGATGCGCTGCTTGCCCTCACCCCCCTCCCCCCTCTCCCAGGCTGGGAGAGAGGGGGGG
>JACAEO010000014.1 GCA_013388805.1 Chloroflexota bacterium | reverse complement strand
CCCTGCGGCCGGCCGGGAGGCCCGGCCTGCCGCAGGGTGCCTCACCGCCATCAACCGGCGTAGGTCCGTCCCTTCCAGGTCACGCCCCGCCCGCTCCGCACGTGCCACATCCCCCGTAAGGCCAGCAGCAGATAGGCCAGCAGGCCGAGCGGCCAGATCAGGCCATAGGCCGGACTGAGCCGGTAGATCCGGCGATAGAGCCGGCCCCAGAGTACAAGGCCGGCCGCCCAGGCCACAACGCCGAGCAGCGCCACGGCAACGCCCAGCATGCCGGCCCCCGAGGCTGCGAGGGCGCCCCCCACCCCGATCAGCGTGAATGGCCCCAGCGCCAGCGCCAGCTGGCCAAGCGCCACCTGCCAGGCGCGGGCGCCGCCGTTGCGCGCGCCGGCAGCCGCGTGCTTGGTCAGACCGTGGACCACCTCTGGCCCGTTGTGGTACATCCGCACCCGCAGATAGGCGCGCCCGTCGGCGCCGCCCACCCGGAAGCCCGCCGCCCGGATGGCCTGGGCCAGCTGCACATCCTCCAGCACCGCGTTGTACACGGCGCCATGGCCGCCGATCCGGGCATAGGCCACGTGGCGCACCAGGATGCACTGCCCGTTCGCCAGCACCTCCTCGGGCCGGACGTCGGGCTGTTCGAAGCGCTCCACGGGGAAAATCGCGTCGATCAGCGCCAGAAAGGGCGGCAGCAGCGCACGCTCCCAGAAGCTCCCCAGCTCGAGAAAGGGAAAGACCGTCACCAGATCGAGCTGCCGTCGCTGCGCGTGGCTGAGCAGCGCCATCACCAGGTCGGGCTGTGGCGCCGTATCGGCATCGAGGAAGAGCAGCCACTCGCCCCGGGCCGTGGTGCCGAGTTGCTGGCAGGCATGGCACTTACCCACCCAGCCTCGGGGCAGCGGCCGGCCCGCCAGCACCCGCAGGCGCGGGTCATCCGCGAACTCATCGAGCACGGCGCGGGTGCCATCGGTCGAAGCGTCATCGAGCACCAGCACCTCGAGCCGCGGATAGCGCTGGGCCAGCGCTCCGGCCACGCAGCGCCCAATGCTGCGCTCTTCGTTCCGCGCCGGGATGAGCAGCGAGACCAGGGGCGCAGCGGCTGGTGGTGGATCGGGCCGCGCCAGCACAGGACGGGCCCGCACGCGTGCCCAGACACGCGCATAGCCGGCGAGCAGCAGCACGGTCGCAAGCGTGGCGGTCAGCAGGGTAATGGCCATGGCGCCTTCGCGGTATGCACCCGGAGCAGGGTGAAGGGCTGCGCAGCGCGCTGCTCCTGCGTGGTACCGCAGGATTATACCCCATGCGCCGCATCCCAGGGCCCGCGTGCTCGCGAGCGGCGCCGTGGGCGCGAAGAAGCCTCGGGACACCCTGCGCACCCGGGACGTTTTTGCGCCAACAGATCGCCGCAACACGGGTAAAAACGGCGAACATCCACGTTGGTATACACGGATCAGATTTCCCCGCGCACACCTGCCCCTGCATCGAGCCCCAACCCGGCGTGGGCGCCAGAAAAGGCAAGGTGCTATGCCTGTAGTTCTCCTGGTTGTGCTCTCCCTGATGCTGGCGATCACCGTGGGCTTGCTCGCGGCCTACGTCTGGAGCCGGCGCTACGACCGTCGTAGCCGTCCCCTCACCCTGCTGATGGATGCCCTGGCCGCACTGCCCGATGGCATGGTCGTGCTGGATGACGACCAGCGGGTCGCCGAGATCAATGCCGCCGCCAGCCAGTTGCTGGGCACGACGCACCGCGCTGCCCGTGGCCAGGCGCTCACGAGCCTGCTGGGCACGACGCCCCACGGCGCGGCGCTGCGCCCGCTGCTCGACCACCTGAGCGAGCCGGGCGCCCGGCTGCTGAGCTACGGCGACGCGGCGGGCGAACAGACCCTGGAGGTGCGCATTCGCCCGCTCCGGGCCACCAATGGCGCCGTGGCCGGCACGCTGCTCCTGCTCCGCGATGTCAGTGAACGCATCCACGCCGAGCAGAGCCGGGCGCAGCATCTCGCCGAGTTGAGCCTGATCAACCGCGTCGCGCGCGCCGCCAACACCGCGGTCGACGCCGAGGGGCTGGTGCGAGCCGCCGCCGAGAGCATCGCCGCGGCCGGGATCTGGGATCGGGTGACGGTCGGCCTGCTCGCGCCTGATGGCGCCGGGTTGCGGATCGTCGCCGATATCACCACGGAGGGCCAGTGTGCCGGCTACGAGGGCCAGGTGATTGGCGGCGCTGAGGGTGAGGCGCTGAGCGCGCTCCTGCGCGCCGGCGAGAGCCAGACGCTCGCCATGCGCGACCCGACAACCGCCGCGAGCGCCCTGGGCCAGGCGCTGGCCCGCGAGGGTATCAGCCAACTGCTGCTGGTGCCGCTCTACCACCAGGGGGCGCCGCTGGGCATGCTCGCGCTCGGCACAAGCACCCGCGGCCACAACAGCCCGGCCCTGCCCCGCGTCGCCGAGACAATCGGCGAGCTGATCACCGATGCCGTGGTGCGTGCGCGGCTCTACGACGAACTGCACCAGGCCGACCAGTTGAAGAGCTCGTTCCTCGCCAGCGTCAGCCACGAGCTGCGCACTCCGCTCACCGCAATCATCGGCTATGTGGAACTGCTGCGGCGAGGCGGCTATGGCCCGCTTGATGAGCGTCTGCAGGAGCCCCTGAGCTATATGCACCTGAGCAGCGCCACGCTGCTGCGCATGATCAACGATATCCTCGACTATACCCGCGCCGAGGCAGGGCACCTGCGCTTTGATCTGCAGCCGGTAGACGTGCGCCACGTGGTCGCCAATGTGGTTGGCCAGTTGCAACCCCTGATCCAGGAACGGGGCCTCGCCTTCGAACTGGAGATCGCGCCCGGGCTCCCCTATGTCCAGAGCAACAAGGCCCGCCTTGAGCAGATCGTCACCAACCTGCTCAGCAATGCGGTCAAGTTTACCGAACAGGGCCAGGTGGCGGTCCGCGCCTGGCAGGTGGGCGACCGTGTGCGCCTGAGCGTATCCGACACGGGCATTGGTATCGCACCGGAGCACCAGGAACTGATCTTCCAGGAGTTCCGCCGCGTGGAAGCGTCATCGCGCCGGGCGGGCGGCACCGGCCTGGGTCTGGCGATCAGCCGCCGGCTCGCCGCATTGATGGGCGGCTCGATCAGTGTCGAGAGTGCGCCCGGTCAGGGCTCGACCTTCACGGTTGAGCTCGCGGTCTTCCAGGATCTTGACCAGGACGCTGGCCTGGTGGTCTTGGGGAACGCAGACGAGCCGCCCGTGCCCCCGCCGGCAGCACGGGAGGTTGCAGCGTAGAGCCTATTCGTTGCAAATAAGGCGTGCCTGCTGCACAGCTGGAGGCGCGTGACGGTACCCCCGATTCTGTGCTGATGCCGCCATCTATCTCTCCGCTGTGCGGAGGCCGCTTGTAGCGCGCCGGGCATTACCCGGTCTGCCCGCGCGGCTGCGATGCGAGCGAGCGGGGTGGTACAGGCGTCGCGGCACGCCGCGACTTCCACCGATGAGCCCGCCCCACGCACCTTGCTCCCCATCAGCCGGCGCAGTCGCCTGGCCGCCGCCATTACTGGCGACGCCGTTGGTCTCTTACACCAACCGTTTCAGCCCTTACCTGAGCCCTCACGGGCCATCGGCGGGAATGCTTGCTGTTGCCGTCTTGCGTCACGTACAGGTCACCCCGCACGTGCCCCCGCTTGCTGTTTCGCGGGGCGGCCTTCCACCGGGAGGTGGGCGAGGAGTCGGGAAGTTCCTCTGGGGGGTGGCCCCAGCGGCGGCTCGTCACGCGCCTGTCCAGTTCCATTATACCACCTCCATCGGGTACCCCAGGAGCAACGAGCACACCACGTTCCGTTTGTTCTGCGGCGCCTCCCCCCAGCGGGGGGAGGTTGGGAGGCTCTCAGGGGTAGGGTTTTTGGGCGTTGCGCCCCCAGGCCCCGCATACCCCACCCCCCTCCCCCCCTCCCCTGCCAGGGGAGGGG
>JACAEO010000140.1 GCA_013388805.1 Chloroflexota bacterium | reverse complement strand
TCGCGTGGCAGCCGTCGCCCTGCCAGGGGCGTATCTTGATGCGTATGCGCGGTGCCGCCCCAGAAGGTGTGCGCTGGGTGGTGCTGGTGGCTGTGCCGCTACACCACCCGCCAGACGGTGCTCAAGCCCCGGGTCGGTGGCAATGGACGTGTTCACACTTCTCCTGGGGGTGAGGGCGTCATGCCCTCGCTCCCATGTTTGTGGGCAATTCGGGTGTAACATGGACTGCGCGCGAGACATCTAAGGGGTGCGTCCGGCACGTCATGTGTCATGCTGAGTGCAGCGAATCATCTCGGCCGAGACCCTTCGCGGAGTGTACCCTGAGCCCAGCCGAAGGGTTTACCCTGAGCCCAGCCGAAGGGTTTACCCTGAGCCCAGCCGAAGGGTTTACCCTGAGCCCAGCCGAAGGGCTCAGGGTGAGACGCACGTTGCCGGATGAGCCACTACCTGACAGGTAAAGGAATTCTTCCATGCACGCTTTGTTGAGACTCACGCTGTTGCTTGCCGCCGCCCTGCTCTTCGTCGCCTGTGGCGCTGCGCCGCAGACAGCGGCGCCCGCTGCACCACCACGCGCCAGCTACACGACGATCAGCGTCAGTGAGCTGAAGGCCCGTATGGATGCGGGCGAGGATCTGCTGGTGCTCGACGTGCGCTCGCCCGAAGAGTACACCCAGGACGGTCACATCGCCGGTGCGACGCTTATCCCCCTACCGGAGCTGCCCCAGCGGATGGGCGAACTGGACCCGGATCAGCCGATTGCCTGTTTCTGCCGCTCGGGGAACCGCAGCCGTACGGCCTGCGACCAGCTGGCCCAGGCCGGCTTCACGCAGCTGGTGAACGTCGATGGTGGTATTCGCGCCTGGGACGCTGCGGGCTACCCGGTGGTGCGACCGTGATGCGAAGGAGCTAGCCCTATGAGTACGCGCGTGGTGATCGTTGGCGGGGTGGCCGCAGGTATGAGCGCCGCAGCCAAGGCACGGCGGATGGATCCGAGCCTCGAGATCGTGGTCTACGAGCGTTCGGGCTATGTGAGCTACGGCTCGTGCGGTTTTCCGTACGCGATCAAGGGTGAGATTGCGCGGGTTGAGGACGTGGTGGTGCGCACCCCCGAGCAGTTCGCTAAACAGGGGATTACGGCCCTGGTCGGGCACGAGGTGCTGGCGATCGACCCGGGGGCGGGCACGGTGCGCGTACGCGATCGGCGCAGCGGGGCCGAGTTCAGCGACCGCTGGGATGAACTGGTGCTGACAACAGGTGGCGTGGCGAGCCGCCCGCCGCTCCCGGGGGCTGATCTGCCCGGGGTGTTCACGCTGCGTACCGTCGAGGATGCGCTGGCCATCCGCGGCTGGATCGACGAGCGGCGGCCCGCCCGCGGGGCGATCATCGGTGGCGGCTACATCGGGCTGGAGATGGCCGAGGCGCTGGCCGCCCACGGGATTGCGCTCACGCTGGTCGAGCGGCTGCCCCAGGTGTTGCCGAACCTCGACCCCGAGCTGGCCAATCACGTGCAGGCGGAGTTGACCCGGCAGGGCGTCGATGTCCGGCTCGATCAGCCGGTGGAGGGGCTGGCCGGCGACGAGCGGGTACGCGAGGTAGCCGCCGGTGGCCAGCGGATCCCTGCTGAGATCGTCATCCTTGCCATGGGCGTGCGGCCCGGGGTTGAACTGGCCCGCGCCGCAGGCATCGCCCTGGGGCCAACCGGCGCCGTGGCGGTGGACGACCACCAGCGGACGAATCTGGCCCATGTCTGGGCGGCCGGCGATGTGGCCGAGGCATACCACCGGGTCACCGGGAAGCCGGCCTGGGTGCCGCTGGGCACCACAGCCAATAAGCAGGGCAGGGTCGCGGGCGAGAACCTCGCCGGCGGCGACGCGCGCTTTGCGGGGATCGTTGGCACGGCGGTGGTCAAGGTCTTTGATCTGGAGGCGGCGAGCAGCGGGCTCTCCGAGGCGCGGGCGCGCGCCGAAGGCTATCGCGTGCAGACGGTGAGCGCCACGGCCAGCTCGCGCGCCCACTATATGCCGGGGCACCAGCCGATCCACGTCAAACTGGTCTATGAGACGGGCTCGCGGCGGCTGCTCGGCGGGCAACTGGTGGGGCGTGAAGGGGTTGCCAAGCGGGTCGATACGATCGCCGCCGCGCTGCACCAGGGCTGGACGGTGGACGAACTGGCTGAGCTCGACCTGAGCTACGCGCCGCCCTTCGCCCCGGTCTGGGACCCCATTCTCGTCGCCGCGAACCTTGCTCGGAGGTGAAGGGCTGAGGGCTGAGGGCTGAGGGCGCCTGAGGGCTGAGGGCTGAGGGCTGAGGGCGGAGGGCGGAGGGGTGAGGGCGGAGGGCGGGGGGGTGAGGGCGGAGGGCGGAGGTTCGGAGGCATCAGCCTTCAGCCCTCGGCCCTCAGCCCTCAATTGAAGCCACTGGCTCACGAGCGCGGTCTTCCCGAAGCCGGCTGGTGCTGAGACCAGGATGAGCCGGCCTGTGTAGCCACCATCGAGGAGCCTGGTCACCTGCGGGCGCGGGATGCAATCTGGTGCAGGAGCGGGGCGGTGGTATTTGGTTGCGAGCAGCGATCCTGCCATTGTCTTCGAGTCCCACCAGCCAACACAGAGCACCAGGGTCAGCAGCAGTCGCCCCGGCGTGTTGGCATCAACCGGCCCCGGCGCAACCCGTGGGGCAGATTCCTACGGAAGATCGCTATCGTCGGGCCCGGCGCGCCCCATCGCGTCCAGCAGACCTGCGCGGGCATCGTCGAGGGCAGGCAGGTCGGCGGACCGGAGCAGCCGCACCTTCAGGGCGTTGGCAATGGGCGCCAGCAGGTCGGCCAGGGCCTCGTCGCGCAGCCGGATCTCGCGGGGCGCCCCCGCCAGCTGCTCGCACAGGTCGAGCACGTGGTCCTGGAACGCCTGGCGCCAGGCGCCGGGTTCGGTGATCATGGGCGGCAGGACCATCCCCGAGGCGCTGTCGACGATCAGCAGCGTGGGCGGGAAGTAGGGGCGCCCACCCTGCTCGCCCTGCACGGCCCTGGGGAAGAGCAGGCGGTCCACCTCCCAGACGCCCAGCCGCTTCAGGCGGCGGCCGGCCAGGCGCGTGAGGCGCAGCTCGTCGACCGGGGGCGGCGGCTCGGAGGCCACCGGGGTGGCCAGCTCGGGCCGGTGCCAGCGCTCCGTCCACGCACCGGCCACATATGCGCGCAGCAGCATCTGGCCCTCCTCCGGCCCGACCAGGCACTCCGCGTCGTCCCTGACGCGCCGGGCCACGTCGCAGGCCTGCTGGATAGCCACGGTGAGGAAGCGGACCTGAGGCGGCTCCAGCTGCCAGGGCAGGTAGCCGGGGGTGTAGTCGCGGAACTCGGGCCAGGCCTGGCGCCCGCGGTACGTGCGTCCCAGGGCCTTGATCTGGGCGTAGCTATCCTTGTCGAGCCGCTCGCGGTCCTCGAACGAAACCATGAGGCAGCGCTGAGCGAACAGCGCCTCGGCGGGGCGATCGTTGTAGGCGCCGCTGGCGACCTCCTCGTAGCCGCGCAGGCCATCGGCGCCCAGGTAGACGGCGAGGGCGTAGTGCTCGCCCAGGTAGCCCATCACGCAGCAGTAGCCGATCTGGCCACTTTCGGGGTCGCGCACCGCGAACAGATCCGAGTCGAGCATCCAATCCCACGGCGCAAGGGCCTTCAGTTCGTCGGCGGCATCATAGAGCGCACGCCACTCCGTCTCGGTCGCCCCGGCCGTTGTCTTCGCCATGCGTTCCTCCCATCGATAGACTGGTGATAGAACTGATTGTACGGACCGGGGCCGCGGTGTCAAACCAGACCGCGTCCGACGCTGGCGGCGCACAAGCGTGCCGTGACACACGCGATAATGGTCACAGCGGCGGAGTGGACAGCCAGGAGGGCGCGCCGCACTGAGCGCGTTGCAACGCCGGCTCTTCCGGTTCAGCGCCGCAGCCGATCAGCATGGTCAGCCCGGCAGCCAGGACGCGAGCGACATTGCCCCCGCGGCGCCGGTTTACAAACTACAAACTCCAGAGAATAGCCAGAATCACTGCCACCAGACACGCCGTCCCGATCAGGAACACAATCTGTGCAGTTCGCAGCAGCGTTGCTTTTCGTCCCTGAAGACGGCCATACATTCGCTGCATCTCGGTCAGATTGTCCTTCTGATAGACAATTCGACGGGGTATTGCCACCAGCATGGCCGCCAGGAGCGCGCCAAAAAATGCGCACACGCCGACCGTGCCCGCCCACTGCACAACCGGGTTTTGCAGATACGCCGGCTGGTCACTCAGCGCCAGCACCGCAAAGAGCACGCCATACAGCCCCGTCACAAGCTGGATAATCGTCTGCGCGCCCGCCTCCAGGCGCTCGATATTGCCACGCTCCTGGCTCTCGAACCACTCGCGTAGCTCCCGATCATCGGCGGTTTCGGGGCCAAGAATGCGCATGGCTATTTCTCCTGACGTGTTATCGCAATGCGCATGCGCTGGTCGCAGCCTTTCGGATTTTTGCAGCGCAGGCTGTACTCGATCTCGTTCTCACCGCGGTAGATGACCTCTTTCCCGCGCTGCAGGATTTCGTTCCGCGTCCAGAGGTTGAGATAGCCGCATTTCGGACAGGTATATCGCTCAGTTGCGTCGTTACTCATCGCCGGCGCCCTCCAGCATCTGCATCATCAGGCTACGGTACGGCTCATTCAGCGTGTCAGGCTCGGGAGGGGAACCCTTCAGCCAGCCGGCAACGCGACGCAGCGCAACGGCCGCTGCCAGCCAGGGTGAGCCAGCGGTTTCGCCGGCCTCGGCCTGGCCGGCGGCCTGCTCAAGGCCATCCGCAAGCCGCCCGCGCTCGGCGGCGGTGATGCCGGGTTGCTGGAGCAGGCGCACGCCCTGCTGCAGAAGCGGCGCCACCTGTGCCAGCACCTGAAGCTCAGCGCGCTGTTCCGGCGGCAGGCTACTCAACATCGCCGCCATCGCTGCGGCAGCCTCCTGCGCGCCAGCGTCCGCCGGCGGAGCGACGGGTTCACCGCTGAGCTGTTGCTCCATACTGACCAGGGCCTGCGCCAGTTGCGCGGGGAGCGCCGCCTGGATCCGCGCCGCCCGCTCGGCCATGCCCGGTTCGTCGCGCAGGCGGAGCTGGAGCACCCCCAGAAAATCGTTCGCTCCGGCGACGGGCAATGGTCGGATCGCCCTCAGATGAGCAAGATCTGCTGCCAACTGGTCGCGCTGAGCTTCACTACCGTCGCGCATCGTCTGGACATAGAGGTTACAGACCAGGTTGAGCAGCGCCACGAATTGCTCGTCATCGCCGCCACTATCGCGCCATTGCGCTACTACGTCGACCAGAGTCACCTCCGGCATGCCGCTGGCGCGCCGGCGCATCTCTTCCAGCTTCGCCCGATCGCTGGCGAGGTCCGGGTGGCCGGTGCGCTCGTCAAGGGCAACGACCTCTTCCAGCAAGGGCACCGCCGCAGCATCGTTTTCCTGCCCGGCGTGGAAGATCGCCAGATTATACAGCGCGATGCTCAGGTTCACGAGGTTCTGCCGGTCGTCACCTGCCTCACGGAAGGCCGCGATGGAAGCTTCCCGCGCGCGCAGCTCCGTTACGTTGTCATTGAGCAGATTGGCCAGGTTGCCAATGCCTACCAGCGCGTCGGCGCGTTCAGCGGCCGCGCCCTGGGCGAGCAGTGGTTCGGCGGCGATCAGCAGCGTCGCCGTGGCATCGGCAGCGCCATCAAGCGCCGCCAGCAGCGCCGTCGCCACCGGCGCTAGCGTCGCTTCCGCCGCCAGGCGCTCTAAATCGGCCCGCACCCCGGCGCCCGCAAGCTGACCACGGCGGACGCGCACGACCGCCCCGGTGAGCGCACCGACCAGCCGGGCAGGGGTGAACGCAGCGGGTTGTGGAGTAGCCCCACCGGCCAGCGCCGCTTCCATCTGCTGAATGATCTGAGCTACGTTTGCCGCATCGGGCGCCGCGCCCATCGCCTGAAGCAAATGCAGACTCTCACGAGCATTGCGCAGCGCCGTTTCGTGATCACCCTGGCGAAACTGCACCACCGACATGTTGGCCAGCGTGGCGCTCTTGCCGCGCACATTGCCCAGGCTTTCATCAGAGGCGAGGGACTGCTCGTAGAGGCGCATCGCCCCGTCGAGGTCGCCGCGCGTCACCAGCACGCCGGCCATCGCGTGGAGCGTGGCGCTCTTGCCGCGCACATCGCCCAGGCTTTCATCAGAGGCGAGGGACTGCTCGTAGAGGCGCATCGCCCCGTCGATGTCGCCGCGCGTCACCAGCAAGGTTGCCTGCTGGTGGTAGACCCGGCTAAGCAGCTCCTGATTCTCAGTTTCTCTTGCAGTAGTCTCTGCCAGCGTAATGCTCTGGTGCGCCTGTTCTGGCTGGCCCAGGCGCTCAAAGATCGAGGAGGCCCGCCAGGCGGCCCAGCCCCGCCGTTCGGGGGGCAGGTATGGAACAGCGGCGGCGATGTCGGCGAGCAAGAATTGTGTCTGCGCCGCCACAGCAGGGTCGGCGTCGATGCCACCTTCGGGATTATATGCCCGGCTCACCAGGTGATCGCTCCAGGCAGCATAGCGCACGCGCACGCCGCTCAGATCAATCTCCTGTGCCAGGCGAACCAGTACGCTAGCGATGACTGGTTGCAGGCTGTATGCGTGCGCACGGTTGCGCGGCTCATCATAGCCCTGGCCTTGCAGGAGCGAAGCCTGGTTCAGCAACTCCAGGCGCGCGTGGGCCTGGTCGTCAAACCATTGGGTTTCATCTTCCAGCCCCCAGATCACTGCGCCGTGCCGTGGGATGATGACCGGGTTCGCGATGATGGTCAACGCCAGCAGATCGGCGCGCAGGTCGGCGGGCAGCGCGTTCAGCGAGAGCCGCACATTGATCTCGACCGATGACTGCTGGTACATCTGAGCCGAAGGGTCGCTTGCCTTGCTCAGTTCATCACGCAGGTTTGTGATGAAGGTCGCCTCATCATCCTGGCTCTTTGCCCAGCGCGCGGCGGCCAGTCCCATCGCGAGCGGGCTGTGGCCCACGGCTGCCGCCAGTTGCTCGAGAAACGCGGTTGAAGGAATACGCTGCCCGACACGCTCGCGCAGCAGGCTCACACTATCGCGGGGCGCCAGGCCACCGAGCTGGTGGCCCTGTTCGGCGGGCGGGTAGAAGGTTTCGCCCGCCAGCCCAACCGGCGACTGGCGCGTGGTGAAGAGCAGATGTACGCCTTTGTCGGCCAGCAGCCGCACCAGACGCTGCACGGCCGCCGCCTCGGCGCGCTGCGCTTCATCGAAGGGGGCGCTGCTCGGGTCGCTCGCTTCGCGCCCCAGCCGCCAGAGCACCGTCTCGTAGTTATCCCAGATCAGCAGCAGGCGCGGTCGGGCGCGTAGGGCCTCCGAGAGCACGAGTTCTTGCGTGTCAGCAGCATCGGGAAGATCAAAAGCCGGATGCTGGATGCCCAGCACATCGGCCAGACTTCTGCGCACAGTAGCCGCACGCAGCGGCACGTTTTCGCCGGGCAGGAAGAGGCTCACCGCCACGATCCCATCGCGGAAGTGAAAGCGCAGCCGTTCGGCGAGGGCGTTCACCAGGGCGGTTTTGCCCATCCCGCCCGTGCCGCGAATCGTGACGATCCTCCGCTGCTCGTTGATGAAGAGGCGCGCCAGATCCAGCAGTTCCTTGTTCCGGCCAACGAAACGCCCGGCTGATTGATCGGGGGCGCGCAGTTGTGTGGTGTGTGGTACAGGCGGTTCCAGCGGGCGCAGCGGCTCATTCAGGGCTGGGCGTTGCACCTGCCAGGCATAGTTCTGGGCAAGATAAAGCACGGGAATCGCCCACTCGCGCGGCTCGCTGCGAAACTGGTTCTTGAGCTGCAAACGCGCCCGATAGAGGGCCTGCGCCGGATGCTGGCCTGAGGCCAGAAAGCGATAGAAGGTGCGCGCGAAATGGGCAGCAGCTTCGTCGAGCACCTGGTACTGTGTTCCCAGTACGGCAGGGATGCCGTGCTGTACCAGCGCCAGCGCCAGATTCGCCCCCGGCTCGCGACTATCGGCGGTACGGCAGGCATTCAGGAAGGCAAGATAGACCAATCCGCGCAGATCAGCGGCCAGGTCGGCCACCGGGCGCGGGTCCATGCATCCGGTGCCGTCGTCGAAGCACAGCACCGGCACCCCGTTCTCAACGTCGCCGTGACCGGTATAGTGGAACAGGATCGGTTCGCGCGGGTCGAGATCGTCAATCAGCGCCTGGCGGGTCGGCGCGATGCGCTGCCAGCTGATGGGCGCGGGCGGGTTCTGGCGCAGCAGGTCATCGCGCAGCAGGTCGAGTTCCTGCACAACCTTGAGCCGCTGCATCGGCGCATAGCCGACGAACAACCCCGTGTTCGGGTCGCGCACTTCCTGCACCAGCGGGTCGCTGCCCATCACCACCAGCCGCCAGGGCAGCTCAGGCGCAGGCGGCGCAGGAAGGGGCGCATCGGGCGCCTCGCGCGCGAACAGATAGTTGAAGATCAAGAAATCAGTGCCGTCGTGCAGGTATTCCCAGGGAATGGACGCCAGTTCCGCATCGGCGGTCTGGATGGCGATCAGGCTATCCATCTGCGGGGCGCGCGGCAGGCGCGCCAGCGCAGCGCGAAACGTATCACCGCCCAATGCGGCGAACAGGCGCTGGCCATACGCCTGTGGATCGGCAGGGACCGGGCGTTGCGAGAAGAGGGGTTGATCCACCAGGAGGGCAGCCGGCTCAAAGGAGGCGAGCGGCTGCTCGTTCATCCGTGCTTCCGCGCGATCGATGGCAGTTCGCTGTACGCAGATTGTGATCGGCATGCGTTTCTCTCAAGCTGACAAGATCTTCGTAGCTGGGAGTCATGAGCCGTACAAACCCAAAAACATCAACGAGTAAGGCACGGCTTATTCGCTTGAATACGGCAAGTATAACACGTTGATCTGCTCTCTTGCTATTTCGCGTTGCCGCCTTGCCGCCTCTGCGATGCCATCTGTTTACTACCATCGCGCAACTGCGGGTGGGGCCGAATGCCTCAGGTTCGGTCGTGGCCTGCAGCGCGAGCTCGGGGGTGTTGGTCTTGCCGACGATCAGCGCCCCGGCGCCTTTCCAGCGGCGCACCAGCTCGCTGTCGCGGCTGCGGGGGATCGCCCGCAGCAGGCGGTTGCCAGCGCTGGGGTCAGTGTCGCCAGGTCCGGTCGGGCCAGCAGTTCCAGCGCCTCGGCGTGTTCGGCCTCGCGCAGCGCCTGCCCCTGCTGACGCACCAGCGTGCGGATCATCGTGTCGGCGATCGGTGGCTCGCGCTGGGGCTGCCAAGCCCACGAGGCGGCTCGCCGTGGCAAACGACAGGTCCTGGGGCAGCAGGCAGGCCCACGCTTGCAGCCCCCGCGTCAGCACGACGCCATGATGCGCCGGCAAGACGGCGTTGCCCGGCATCCGATGGGCACTCCCGTCAGTCGGGGCCAGCACCTGGCGGCGCAGGGTCAGGCGTCCGAAGCGGCTCACCGCCGTCAGGTCGGCGTGCCCGTCGGCCACGAGGGACAGGGGGGGGAAAGCCGCCGACGTTCGGCGGCGATCAGAGACGCGTCCACCACATCCCACTGGGCCTGGAGCAACCGTTGGAGGATCTGCGTGCCCACCGTGTGGGTGGTGGTCGCCAACTGATCCAGGGCGGTCTCCGGCTGCAGCGCCGCCACATCGGTGGCGGGCAGATCGAAGGTCGCAAGCTCGGTTGCCTGATCCGATGTCGCATCAGCAACTTCCCGAATAATCACCTGAATGCGGCGCATCGGCTCCTCCTGTCCTGTGGATGGGTGCTGCCTCCATCCTGGCACAGCGAGCCTGACTTGACCCAGGGCTTATTCGCGCTAACACTTTTTTTCGGGTGGGCCTGGGGGCCCACCTGGCCTCCCGCGCGCCGCACCTGGCCTCCCGCGTATCTGGTGGCCTGCGGCCAGTGGCGCCGGGAGAAACCGACGGCTTGTCACCCCGAGCCCTTCGGCTGCGCGGCTCCCGAGCTTGTCGAGGGGCAGGGCAGGCTCCGCGAGGGGTCTGAGAAGCATGGGCACCGCCAGATTCCTCACTCCGCCTGCGGCTCCGTTCGGAATGACATGAATCATATGGTTCTGAGGAGCGCAGCGCGGGGTCTTCCAAACTTCGCCTGCGGCTCTGCTCGGAATGACATGAACCAGATGTTTGTGAGGAGCACAGCGCGGGGTCTTCCAACGCAGCTCACGGGCAGACTCCTCACCGCGCTGCGCTCCGTTCCGCATTCTATGGGGTGGCGCTGACCCGCGAGTCGCCCGGCGACGCCGCCTGCCTGGTGGCAAAGGGGACGCTCCACGTAGTCATCGACCAGCCCGACGGCGCGGCGGCGGCCCTGGCCGCGCCTGGCGGACCCCGACCCGGAGCGGGCTGTGTTGGGTCGGGGTCGTCCAGGTGCCCCACGCGGGCGAGCCCGTGCTAGAATGCAGTTGGTGGCGAAGCCGTTTGCGCCGGCGAAGGAGTGGCAGCTGTGGGTACCCCGTTTCCCGGCATGGATCCGTACCTTGAGCGACCCGCGCTCTGGCCGGATGTGCATAACAGCCTGATCGTCGCCCTGCGCGATGAGCTGCAACCGCTGCTGCGCCCGCGCTACTATGCGTCGATCGAGGAGCGCACCTATACGGTTGAGCCCGGCGAGCTCGTGCTGGTCGGCCGGGCCGACGTGGTTGTCGCACAGCGAACCCAGACCCCGCCCGCCGCCCACGCGCAAGTCGCCAGTGAGTCGGGCGCCGTCACCGTTGAGCTCGACCTGCCGGACCAGATCCGGGAAACGTACCTCGAGGTGCGGGCGATCGGCACCGACCAGGTGGTCACCCTGATCGAAATTCTCTCGCCGACCAACAAGCGCCCCGGCGAGGGCCGCGAGCAGTACCTGCGCAAGCGCCGCGCGGTGCTCGCCTCGCTGACCCACCTGGTCGAGATCGACCTGCTGCGCGGCGGTGAGCCGATGCCGCTGCGGCGCGGGCCGGAGCCGAGCGACTACCGCATCCTGGTGAGCCGGGCCGACTGGCGGCCACAGGCCGAGCTGCTTCCATGCTCGGTTCGGAAGCCCCTGCCGCACCTGCGCATCCCCCTCCATCCCGGCGACCCCGAGCCCGAGCTCGACCTGAACACCATCCTGCACGCGCTCTACGAGCGGGCCGGCTACGACCTGCGCATCGACTACCGCGCCCCCGCTGAGCCGCCCCTCGAGGGCGACGACGCGCGCTGGGCCGACGAATTGCTGCGCGCAGCGGGGGTGCGCTGATTCGGCGACGAAGGGCTACGTGCTGATCGCGCCCTCACACCTGTTTCACCTGTCACCCCGAGCTCTTCGGTTCCGCGGCTCCCGAGCTTGTCGAGGGGCAGGGTACGCGCCGCGCGGGGTCGTACGCTGCTGCGCAGTGCCAGATTCCTCGTGCAGGATCCGGGCTCACAAGTGATGATGCTGCTTCTCAAACAGATCAGCGTCCCAGCGAATATCCATGGGCCGCTTGATGCCAGGGAGCGGTAATGCGCCCGCCTCCACCTCGACCGCAGCGCGCTGGGGGCTTGCAAGGCGCCGCCAGAGCTGGATGGTGAGCACATGCTCGGCGCGCCGCCAGGTGCCGACGATCTCACCGTCGACGAGCAGGGCGCCCGGCCAGACCCGCGATGGCCACAGCGCCCGGCGTTGCCGCTCCTCGGAAACCAGGAGTTCGCGGTCGGCGCCTTGCAGTAAGAACAAGGCATCGCCGCTCGGCAAGAGCCGGGCCGGGGCGGGTGGGCCGGCCGCCGCGCTGAACAGCGGCTCATCCTCGCTCAGGATCCACGCCGCGCCGAGCGGCGTGCGCACGGGCGTCAACGACCGGTCGAGCGCCGCGAAGGCCGCGCTGCCGCGCGCGGGAGGCACGCCAGCCCAGGTCGCGAACGCTGCGGGCGTGGCGGGGCCGAAGACGTGCAGATACCGCCGGGCCAGCTCGAGACGCGCCTCGTACGGGTCCATGTCCGGCGCCGGCACGCTCCAGATCTCGGGCTGGCGCGCGCCGTCCCAGCGCATCACGACCGTCCCGGTGGGCGCGGCATAGCGCAGCCGGTTGGCATCCTGCTCGCCCATGATGCGCGCCGCCTCGCTGAATGGCATCCGTGCGCCAGCCAGCGCCGCGCCCAGCCGGGCGGCGATATCCTGCGCGCGCCGCAGCGGCCCGGCTTCATCTGGCAGCCTGCCGAGGGTGAAGACCGCGCGATCGCGTTCGGCGACGACATAGGCGCTGAAGCGCGGTCCCCAGACCTGGACGAGCGACGGGTCCTCCCAGCTGGCGGGCTCGGCGCCGGCCACGCGCGCGTGGATCGAGAGCAGCGCGGCGCGCGGCATGCTGTCCTGTAGGCCCGCCCAGGCGGCCCGCCGCAACGCATCCTCGCCACGTGGCAGCCGCTCATCGAGGGCCGCAACACGGCGGCGGAACGCGAGGATCTGCGAACGGGTGAGCTCCAGCCTGGCTTTCATCGGCGACCTCCCTCCACCTGAACGACCCGGCGTGCGCCTGGCAGTCGAACACCGGCCAGCAGATGTCGTTGCGCAGGCGCTGGTCGTCGAGCACGAGTGCGCGAATCGCCTCCGGAAGCTGGTCGCGCTGCCAGCGGCACGCGAGTCGCCCGGCGCGCTCGCCCTCGCCTTGAGGTGCTGCGGCACAGACTACTTTGATCGCGTAGGCCGCCGCACCGAGCTCGTGCGCGGCGACATGCGCTACCCCCGCCGTCTGGCCGGCAGCATATGCGGCGTGCCGCGGAGTTCCTGGCCGAGCGCCTCGGCGCCATTGCCTCAAACGCACGCCATGTTCGCGCCCCTGGCGGTGATGCTGGCAGCTCGGGGTACAGGGTGTTCACGGCTCACTCCTGGGCCATCAGCCAGCGTTGCGGCGCGACGGCGATCAGAGTGTCGTACTCGGCGTCGGTCGTGATCGTCCAGGCGTACTTCTGCTGGAAGCGCTCGACGACCTCGTCGGGCCAGGGGCGCGCGAGCACGGTCGCCTGGCCCTCGACCACAACCGGGGCACTCCCGCTCTCCAGGGCGAGGGAGACCACGGGATTGGCCGCGATGTTCCGCACCTTTACGCTGGCACCGGCCACGCAGAGGTAGATCCTCCCGCCGGCCCAGACAAACCAGAGCGGGACCAGGTGCGGCCGGCCCGTGGGCCGGACGGTAGCAAGCCAGATGATCGGCTCGGCCGCGAGGCGGGCGGCAGTCGCCGCAGGCGGATGAGACATGGCCACTCCTTGCGAGCCAGGTGCTGCAACATTATCGGTAATGCAAGGATAGTCTCACGTGCGTCCCTCCGGGCTCAACGCGACCGCGGCGTAGAGCACGCGACCGGATGACGGGGATCGGCGCATGCCAACCTGTACCGGCGGTTGGAGGCCGGCCTCGCGGGCTACAGCGACGAGGCGCGACAGGGGGAGCGGGTAGGGCACCCAGGGGAGCGGCAGCGCCTGCTCGTACTCGACCACCAGCAGCCGGCCGCCGGGGCGCAGCGCGGCGCGGACCCGCCGGAGCAAGCAGGCCTGGTCGCGCACGAAGTGGAGCAGGTTCGCCAGCAGGGCGCCGTCGAGCAGCGGCAGCGCGAGGGGCCGAAGCACGTCGGCCTGGAGCGGGAGGACCATGGCCGCCGGGGGCTCGTTGCGGAGCCGCCGCT
>JACAEO010000114.1 GCA_013388805.1 Chloroflexota bacterium | reverse complement strand
TTTCGTCTCGCCACTCGCGCTCCTCGCCCGCCGGAAATGCGCCGCGACGCCCTGAGCCGATCAGGGGGGCACGGCGCCGAGGTGTTCAAGGAGAACGACAGGCCGGTTCCCGGTTCGCCCTGAGCGAGCCAAACAGCACCCGCGCCGCTCCCCGTGGTAGGCGGCCACCCGCCGAAGCCTGGAGCGGCGCCTGCAAGAGGGCTGCGATCTGTTACCGATCGCAGCCCTCTCGTTTCTTGGGCCGCCTTGCCCGAACCAGATTGCATTGCCCCGACATTGACAACAGGCGGCAACAACAATCGAGCCAGGTGCATTGCCGTACCTCCCGTGGTCAAAACAGGAGTCGCATTCGTTAGGACAGCGTCGGCACACCGTGCATTGCGCGTCGCTGCACGCCTCACACCGGCGACTCAACACTCGCCTGGCGTACCACCAGGCGATCGACGGCGGTGGGGCGGCGCAGCGCACGTGCTGCGAGCGTCACGACCGCAACGGTATTGCCGAGCATATCGAAGAACTCGACACTATAGCCTGGTTCGAGGCCGGGCACAGCGTGTCGCTCGACAACCGTGCCGACATCGCCCGCGGCGAGCCCCTCGTCCGGTATGTCGACCAGCAAAATAACATCTTCGTACAGAGAGAAATCCATAGACTTCTCCAGGTTAATCGGGGTACGCGGTAATGAGTCTGGGCATATCCATCTACCGCCTCCACATTACATCTCGCTAACACTGACCATCCCCCCCTTGACCGGCGCGCCTGCACGGCGTATGATGGACAGCCCGAACAAACGTGCTTGTTGGGGTATTATGCCTATCCATCGCGCTCGTCTGCTCTACATCGTTACCAACGTCTCTGCGGCCGTCGTGCTGCTCTTTGCCCAGGGCTATGCCGAGCGCTTCCTGGCCGGCGTGATGCTCTTGCTCAGCTGCTGGCCGCTCTGGACGCTTATCCGTCGGGCGATTGCCGCGGCGATCCTGCGCGCGAGCAGCGCGCAGCTGTTAGCTCTTCCCGCAGCCGATCCCCATACCCAAGCAGCTGATCCAGGGCCCGCGGATCCGCCAGCAGATCGTCGATCAGGCTGAGTGCCCGCCGGCGCCGCTCGTCGAGCGCCGCGGGGTCGCCCCGCGCCTCGGCCAGCCAGACCTCCGCCAGCGCCCGCCCCTCCTCCTCGCCCGCCGCGTCTGCCAGCAGCAGCTGCATAATGTGCTCGGCGTTGCCGCGCACCGCGTGGATGAAGGCGAAGAGTAGCGAGCCGCGCGTATCGATCTGCCCCTTCTCGATGCGCTCGATCTGCGAGTCGTCCGTGCCCAGCTCGCGTGCCAGCGCCCCCCGCCCGATGCGCCCCGCCTCGCGCAGGGCCCGCAGGTAGCTCCCCACCGCTTTCATCCCCATAACTCACCACACTGCTGCAAAATTGCGGTTGACATACCCTCAGATTTGCGGTATTATCGAAACACTTGTTCGCTCGTTCACGGAGGGTCCGCATGCCTGCGCTGCCTGAGTTCCGCGCCGCCCTGGTTCAGCATCCCGAGGCGCTGGCCGAGCTGTCCGACGATAGTCTGCTGCGCTATACCCGCGGCCAGCTGCCCAGGGTGCTGCGCTGGATGATGCGCTATCCGGCCCTGCTCCACGCCCTGGCCCGCGACGCCGAGCAGCTGCGGGCGGAGCCGGAGCATGCCGCTGACTCGCGCCACCCCGCATATCTGCGGACAGGTGTGGACGCTGATGGACTGACGCGGACCCCTGCGGACACCTGTGCTTCACGCGTACCATAGCACACCGCCGCGCCAAATGCAACGCACACTGGTCGGAGATCGTGTATCCGCCCGGCCCGCAGAACTGAGGTGACATAGCCGATAGCCGATAGCCGATAGCCCAGGGCCGAGGCTGTGTTCATCGCGACGTTGTGCGCCAGGTGAACTCAACTGTGGCGGCGTATCGAAGGGTGTGGTCTCTGAGGCATCCTGAGTAGCGCCGGCACGACGGGGAGGCGCGTATCGAAGGATGCATACACAGCGATAGCCCGCAGCGTGCAGCCGGGCTACACTCGCGACGCTCTTCCATGCGGCTCTGCCGCACAACGCTGCAATGAGACTGCTGCGACCTATCGGCTATCGGTCTATCGGCTATGCTCTTACAGGAGAACCCACCAATGACCTTTCCCACCCAATCCGCCGCCCCGCCCTCGCTCATCGAGCGGGTGCGCTCCTGGTATCGACGGCATATCCACGCCCAGCCGGAAGACGCTCCTGTCCGACCTGATGCCCGTGCTGCCCAGTGCCGCCGGCGCTGCCGGCTTGCCAGGCATAGCGACACTTCTCGCTCGATAGTGTTCACATGTACCGAACATGTATTCACCGCAGAGGGCGCGGAGGGGCGCAGAGGGCTTCAAAAAGTCCATCCTCTGCGCTCCTCTGCGTGCTCTGCGGTACATCTGAATACGTACTCTCGCTCTATTGCTGATCGGCCAGACCGCGCTGCACCTATCGTCTATGACCTCCCGCTTCATTCCGCGACGATACGCCTCCAGTGCGCCCACCGGGTGGTCGTCGCCGCCCGGGCCGCCGCTGCGGTCACTGCTCTGGCGCAGGCCCGGGCCGCCGGCCTGCTCGACGCCGAGCAGCCGAATTTCGCCGCGCTGACCGCGCTGATGCGCCGCATGCCGGACTACCGGGCCGCCCTCGCCGAGCTGGAGGATTGTCGGGCAGCCGCGCATGGCTTACACTCGCCTCAAGTGGGCGGTGGAGAGACGATCTGGCAAAACTCCGCACCGCAATGCGGATGGTGCGGCTCGCCACTCGTCACTCCTCACCCGTCACTCCGCTGGTAGGTGGCCCATGACAACGCCAACCTTCCAGCAGCTGCTCGGCCACCTCCACCGCGGCGGCGCCTGGGCCTACTGGTGGACCGCCGACGCCTCCGGCGATGGCCGTCCCCGCTCGCACTGGTGGCCGGTCGACCGCCCGCCGCTGCCGCTGCCCGACGACGAGCAGCGCAATGTCTACTTCGGCGTGCATCCCTGCCGGGTGCGCCGCCGCGACCGCCAGCGCGCCACGATCGCCACCATCGCGGCGATCAACTGCCTTTACGCCGAGTTCGACGCCGCTCCCGGCGCCAAGCCGGCCCTGCTGGAGCAGCTGCGTGCTCTCGCGCCCGCGCCCTCGGTGATCATCGACAGCGGCGGCGGCTACCACCTCTACTGGCTGCTCGACCAGCCCTTCGCCCTGGCCGATGATGCCGCCCGCGAGCGTGCCCGCGCCGCCCAGTACGCCTGGGTCGGCTACACCGGCGGCGACCCCGCCGCCCGCGACCTGGCCCGCGTCCTGCGGGTGCCCGGCACGATCAACTACAAGCCGAGCTACGCCCCGGACTACCCGACCGTCGCGATCGTCGCGGCCGACCTGCGCCGCACCTACGCGCTTGAAGCCCTGGAAGAAGCCGCCGCAGCCTTCCTGCGTCCTGCCGAGCCTGCGCTGCACGCCTTCAGCCAGCCGGTCAGCTTCGCCGACCTCGACGACCTGGCCCGCGCCGCGCGCGCCCTGGAGCGGCTCGGCTCGTCCCGCTGCGACAACTACGACGACTGGCTGCACGTCGGCATGGCCCTGCACGCCGGCCTGGGCGAGTCCGGCCTGCGCCTGTGGGAAAGCTGGTCGCGCCGGAGTGCCAAGTATGCGGAGGGCGTCTGCGCGCGCAAATGGCGCAGCTTCGACGCTGCCCGCCACGGCTACACCCTGGCCAGCCTCTTCTACTGGGCCGATCAGGACAGCCCGGCCCCGCACTCCGACGCTGCCCACCAGGCCACCCGCCCGGCCCGTCAACGCGCGGGCGATGCCCATACAAGCGGCCGGTGCCGCAAGCCGCTGCTGCATGGCGGCGTCGCAGACGGAGCCGAGGGCTTGAGCCCGGCGGCGCGCGCAGCGTCACCCGAGCCGGAGGACACTGCCGACACCGGCGACGAGGCCGATGATCCGTTGGTCCAGGCCCTGCAGCTCACCGACCTGGGCAACGCCCACCGGCTGGTGGCCCAACACGGCCACGAACTGCGCTACGTGCAGGAGTGGGGCTGGATGGTCTGGGACGGCCGGCGCTGGGATCTTGACCGCACCGGCGCGGTGATGCGCCGCGCCAAGGCTACCGCCCTGTCCATCGCTGCCGAGGCCGAGACCGCCCCTGACGACAAGGCCGTGGCGAAGATCCTGGCCTGGGCCCGCGCCAGCCAGAGCCGCGGCCGCCTCGAGGCCATGATCGCCCTGGCCATGAGCGAGCCAGGCATCGCCACGCGCACCGAGTGCTTCGACACCCACGACTGGCTGCTCAACTGCCGCAACGGCACCCTCGACCTGCGCAGCGGCGCGTTGCGCCCGCACCGCCACGAAGACCTGCTCACCCGCCTGGTCGATGTCGACTACGACCCGCAGGCCCAGTGCCCGACCTGGGAGACCTTCCTCGACCGGATCATGGCCGGCAACCGTGGGCTGACCGGCTATCTGCAGCGCGCAGTCGGCTACGCCCTCACCGGTGACACCGGCGAGCAGGCGATGTTCCTGCTCTACGGCACCGGCGCGAACGGCAAATCGACCTTCCTGGAGGTCATTCGTACCATCGCCGGCGACTACGGGCGCCAGACCGATCCGACCACCTTTCTGGCCCGCCAGGGCGGCGACCGCATCCCCAACGACATCGCCCGCCTCGCCGGCGCTCGCTTCGTCAGCGCGATCGAGGTCGAGGAAGGCCGCCGGCTCTCCGAGGTGCTGATCAAACAGGTCGTCTCGGGCGACACGCTCACCGCCCGCTTCCTCAACCGCGAGTTCTTCGAGTTCCGCGCCCGCTTCAAGCTCTTCCTGGCCGCCAACCACCGCCCGGTGGTGCGCGGCACCGACGAGGGCATCTGGCGCCGCCTGCGCCTCATCCCCTTCACCGTGACCATCCCGAAACCCGAGCGCGACCGCACTCTGCTCAGCCGGCTCGTGCAAGAGCTGCCCGGCATCCTGGCCTGGGCCGTGCGCGGCTGCCTGGCCTTCAACCAGGGCGGCCTCGCCGACCCGCCCGAAGTCCTGGCCGCCACTGAGTCCTACCGCAGCGAAATGGACATCGTCGGCGGCTTCATCGCCGACCGCTGCGTCATCGCCGGCCACGCCCGCGCCGAGTGCGGCGCGCTCTACGCCGCCTACACCGGCTGGTGCGAGGAGAACGGCGAGCACGCCGTCAGCCAGCGCCGCTTCGGCCAGCAGCTCGAAGAGCGCGGCTTCGGCCGGCGCCGCAGCGCCCAGGGCAAATGGTGCCGCAGCGGCATCGGCCTGCTCGACGCGCACGACCACAGTGACCCTGGCGCACCGCCAGCACCCGACGACGCGCCGCCCGGCGCGCCAGGTGCGCCGGGCGGACAGGCCCAATCAGGCGCCACGCCACCCGCACCCGAGCAGCAGGTGATCCAAGTTACCCAAGGTGATCCAACTTTCGGGGTCGCCGCCGAATCGCAACCCGCGCCGGCGCCGATCACGCCGCCCCGAGTCGACTGGGCCTACGTCCAGCGCCTGTTGAGCATCGGCGACGAGCGCGCCATGGCCGCGATCAACGTCCATTGCGAGCTCACCGGTGTGGCGGTCGAGGAGGTTCTGGCCGCTGTTTGCCGGCGCCTGGGAAGCAGCACAACGGCTACAACGCGCGCCCCACCGCCCGGAAGGACACCGTAGGGAGGCAGCGCGCTGCGTCCAATATGGCCGCCGCCAGCGAGATCACTCCACCCGATCATCACCCATCCGCCGCGGCGCCGGGTGCGACGTGAGGCAATGCGGACCATGCTGTAGGGGCGCCCCGGCGTGGGCGCCCGCGCTGCGATCCCGATGCCGGGCTGTGCTGCATTGCAACCAATGATCGGTCATTGCGCACAATGCATCCCGGCGCGGGTCGGCACGCCGGCCGACCCCTCCGGCACTGCACGGCCGGGCAAAAACATACACCTCGCTCCACGGCGCCGTACGCGCGTCCCGTGCATCAGGATGCGCCATCGTGGCGATCATCCGGTACCGCCGATGATCAAAAAAGAAGGAACCCAACCTATGTTATCATCCACCCAATCCGCGCTTCACCGTAACGGTTGAGTATGTCGACGGGCCGCAGGCCGAGCCCGGCCTGGAGGCCTTTGCCGAGGCGCTGCTCCTGCTGGGCGGCGGCCCACAGCTGGAACAGGCCCTGCAGGTGGCTCGCGATCTCAGCGCCACCCTGCTGCGCCAGCAGGCCCGTCGCGACACCCTGGAGCGCCAGGCTGAGCAGCTGCGCCGGCGCCTGGGGCTGATCGAGACGCAGCTGAAGCGCTCGGCATAATGAGGTAGCCTATGCGTACCGCTCTCTATATTCGTGTCTCGAGCCGCGACCAGGTCCAGCGCGGCATCAGCATCCCCGACCAGGTCGCCCGCCTGCGCGCCGACGCAAAGGCCGCCGGCGAGACCGTCGTGGCCGAGTTCATCGACCAGGCCCGCTCCGGGGCCAGCGCCGCCAAGCGCCCGGCCTACCAGCAGCTGCTGGCCGCCGCCCGGCGCGGCGAGTTCCAGCGTGTGCGGGTCGAAAGCGTCGACCGGGGCCACCGCAACGACAACGAGCGGCGCGCCTTTGAGTCGGAGCTGGCCCTGCTGGGCATCCAGGTCACCTACAGCGGCGAGCCCGAGCGCCAGGCGCCGGCCCAGCGCAAGCTGCAGCGCGGCATCCGCGGCGTGCTGGCCGAGTGGGAGAGCGACGAGACCAGCCAGCGCACCTACAAGCGCCACCTGCATCGGGCGAAGCAGGGCCGCTGGCGCGGCGGCCCCTTTCCCTACGGCCTCATCCCCGACGGCCAGGGCTGGTTCGAGCCCGACCCCGAGAGCTACGCCGCGCTGCTCTGGCTGCTAGAGCGCCGTGCCGAGGGCATGGGCTATCACCGCATCGCCAGGCAGCTCAACGAGGGCATCTCGCTCAACGGCGAGCCGCCGGCCACGCCGCTCACCGCCGGCATGCTGGCCTACATGCGCAAACCCTACCTCGAGCGCCAGGACCCCGAGACCGGCGACGTTATCCAGGAGCCGCGCGAGCCGCCCAACGGCGACTGGAAGCCGCTGATGGTGCGGCGCATCTGCGAGCAGGCGGTCGACGGGGTCTACGCGGGGGTTTACCGCTGGGGCCGGCGCTACAACCGCTTCAACGAGGACGCCGACGGCAACCCGAAGGCCCCGGTGCGCGTCGAGACCGGCAAGCCGCTGGTCGCAGAGGATCTGCTGCGGCGGGTGCAGGCGGTCGAGTGGGCCGCGGCCAACGGCGACCCCCAGGCCATGGCCGAGCGCAACCAGTTCCTGCTCGACCTGGACTGCGGCATGTGCGGCGAGTCGATCGCCGGCTACACCAGCACCAAGATCAAGAAGAGCGGCCGGCGCTATCGCTACCGCAAATACCGCTGCTCGGGGCGGGTTAACCGGCCGGGCGCCTGCAAAATGCCGATGCTCAGCGCCGATGCGCTGGAGCGGGCCGTGCTGGAGGCAGTCTTCCGCGAGGCCGAGCAGCGCGCGCCCGGCCAGCTGCTGGCCCGTATCCAGAACGCTATCGAGCTACGCCGGGGAGAGTTGCTCGCCGCGCTCCAGGGGCTGGAGCGCAATCTAGTGGAGCAGCAGCGCCGCCGCGACGAGGCCCTCGACGCGATCACCGACCGCGGCCTCTCGCCGCTCTTGCGCCAGGCGCTGCTGATGCGCGCCGAGGATGCCGTGCGCGCCTACGAGGAGCTGCAGGCCCAGCGCAGCACCCTGCGCGCCGGGCTGGACGCCCTCGACGACCAGGCCCGCACCGTGAAACTGGCCCTGGACAACCCGTTCCTCGACCTGGAGCGCTGGCAGGAGCCGCTGGTCTTCCAGTCGCTGAAGCGGGCCCTGCACCTGCTGGTGCACAAGGCGGTACTGATGCAGCACTCACCGCAGGAGTACTTCATCCGGCTCTGGCTCTACAAAGCGGAAAACGGGCTGGGTCGTGAGATCGGTACGAACGAGAGC
>JACAEO010000064.1 GCA_013388805.1 Chloroflexota bacterium | reverse complement strand
GGGTAGAGGGGTGGGGTATGCGGGGCCTGGGGGCACAACTCCCAAAAACCCTACACCGGAGAGGAGATTGGGAGGGGGGCCGTGCCGCGCGCAGCGCCGTCTGTGCAAGGTATTGGCCCTGGTGCGATTGCAGATTGCAGATTTGCGATGGTAGATTGGGCGCGGCGCATCTGGACACGGTCGAGGTCGCGCTGATGCCCAAACAGGTCGCCTGGAACTGCACTAGCTGACGCGCATCCCACAGCTGCAGGCGACATCGCGCAGCGCCGCGGCCAGTTCAATCGAGGCGGCGATCTCGTCTTTGTTGATCGATACGCTCTCGACGCAGATGCCGAGCGGGATGCGCTCGATATACGGCTGGTCGAGGATGCGCCGGAGCGTGTCGCTGCAGACAGCGATCGAGCGGCTGAGCGGCGCTGCGTCACTCAGAATGGCGTGCGCCGTGGCGTCAGGAATGGCGATGCCAAGCCAGCGCATGAAGTGCATGGTCGGCTCGCGACCAACCGGGACGAAGTCGAGCACGATGCGCCGGGGCGTGTGGCCAAGCTCGGCGCAGTCGCGGGCGTAGTCGCTGAGCAGGCGCACCGTGGCCGCCGGGTCATACACTGCCTGCGAGATGAAGTAGCGGCAGCCGCGCTCGGCCTTCTGGATGAGCCGGCGGCTCTCGCTCCGTTCGGGCGAGTGGCGCTCGGCGATCGTCACGCCACCGAGCACAAAGCCTGCCGGGTGCCCGGCTGCGATCTCGATCGCGCGGCTGAGGGCGATGCTGCTGCGCGCCTCTTTTGAACTGGAGAGGCCGACCAGCGAGAGATACTGCACGCCGTGGCGCTCACTGGCCGCATCGAGCCAGCCCGGCCAGCTTGCCTCGGTTTCGCTGACGATACACTTGTAGGTCACCGTGGGCCGGCCGGTGAGCTGGCGGAGCAGGGTGGCATAGGTGGGCGGATCGATCGTCGGCAGAAAGGGGAAGGGCCGCGGCTCGGCCGTACGTCCTGACTCATCCTGGACATCGTAGACGACCAGGCCGTCCAGCGGCAGGTTGGCAACCCGCTCGGCCAGGCGGGAGGCCGCGCCGTGGATGCGCTCGGGCGGGGTGCTGGCGCGGGGCGGCGTTGTGCCGTAGAGCAGGATAAGCCGGTGGGGATCGGTGAGGATGTTTTCGATGGCCATCCTGCGCATTCCTTCGCTGTGAAGAGGTGATGTGACACAACGAGCGGAGTGTACGGTGTGCAGCGGAGCATTGTCAAGTCCACCTGGATGGGAAAACCGTCATCCCACACCGTGATGCGGACCGTGCGGCTCGTCACGCATCACTCGTCACCGGGATCAGCTCCCGTGCTCGAGCAGGTGCTCGGCGAAGATAAGGCGCCGCGTGCGCGTCTCTGAGCGCAGAATGAGCGAGTTGGTGCTGGCCCGGTCACCATCGAAGTGCACCCCCTTGAGCAGCAGCCCGTCGGTGATGCCGGTGGCGACGAAGAAGATCTGGTTGCCGCTGATCAGGTCTTCGAGCGAGCGCACCCGGCGGGTATCGAGCGCGGCATCCGCCACGGCGGCGGCCTCGGCCGGGCTCTGGGGGGCGAGGCGCGCGAGCATACCGCCGCCGAGCGCCTTGACGGCGCAGGCGGCAATCACGCCCTCAGCCGTGCCGCCAACGCCCATCAATGCATCCACCGGGCTGTCGTGGCTGGCGGCGAGCAGTGCGCCGGAGATATCGCCATCATCGGCGAGCATGACCCGCGCGCCCGCGGCCCGGATCTCGTCAATCAGGTCGGCGTGGCGTGGCCGCTCCAGCACGAAGATCGTCAGGTCACGCACCGCTTTGCGCTTCGCCCGGGCGATCAGCCCGAGGGTCCAGGCGGCTGGCGCGTCGAGACACTCGGGGACGAGGTACGGGGCGACGGTACGATCGACAACGAGTTTGTCCATGTAGAGGGCGGGCGCGGGCGACCAGAGCGCGCCGCGGGTTGAGACGGCGGCCACCGCCACGGCGCCGGGCCGCCCACGGGCCAGCAGGCGCCGCCCGTCGATCGCGTCGACCACCACGTCGACCGCGACACCACGGCCGGTGCCGACCTGCCGGCCGCCGACCAGGGCCGTGGGCGGGCTGTCGCGTCCCTCCTCGCCACAGACGATGCGCCCATCGATCTCGAGGCCGTCCAGGACCGAGGCCATAGCTGTGCTGGCCGCCTGGTCAGCCTCATCGCGCAGCCCCAGGCCCATCCAGCGGGCGGCGACGAGCGCGGCCGCCTCGGTGGTCCGCACGAGGTCGAGACCCGTGTTACGGCTCAGTCGTTGCTCTGGCATCGTTGCTCCTCAGCGCCGTGGGGCGCGTGCCGATACCGGCGCAAGCGCGTGCTCCAACTGGTCAGGTCCATCACCCAGGGCGGTCAGCAGGTTTTGCGCCTCCCAGGCCAGCAGGCCACCCGCCAGCACACTCAGGTTGCTGTAGCCCTGTGCTGCAAGGAGTGCCGCTGCCCGCGTGCTGCGTCGCCCACTGCGACAGACGAGCACCAGGCGCCGCTCGCGCGGCAGCGTCGCCGGCTCGCTCAGCAACGCCGGCAGGGGCAGCAACGTTGCGCCGGGGATGTGGCCATTGCGGAACTCGCGGGGCTCGCGCACATCCACCACCAGCGGCGGTGCTGTGCCGTGCAGCGCCGCCCAGAGCTCGGTGGGCGCGATCGTCGGGACGGGGCGGGCCTCCAGCGGTAGCAGCGGAATGGGTGGCGCGCCGGCGCCCTCGAGGGTGCGTTTGGGCAGGCTGTGACACTCCAGGAACGCCCGACGCTCACACTCGTAGACGCACACCGCCGGGTCGATCACCCGGTAGAACAGGGTGTCGATGGCGCTGTCCTCGTCGAGGACCTGGCCCGAATTGAGCTGCTCGACGAAACCCGTGGCACGCATCCGCTCCTGAACCGGCTCGCGCACGCGGGTGAAATAGAGCTCGCCGCCCCGCTCGCGCAGTTGCTGGCGCAGGTTCTCCAGCATCCTGATGCCGCTGATGTCGATATGCTGGACGCTGTGCATACGCAGCAGCAGGAAGCGTTGGCCGGGCGTAGCGGCCAGAATTTCGTTGAGCGTCTCCTCGACGTGGTTGACCGCACCGAAGTAGAGATCGCCCAGGATGTCGACCACGGCCAGCTGTGGGCACTGCGGTCGCCCGTTGTGGGGGGCCCAGTGCTTGAAGTCGGCGTCGGGCAGCACGGCCACCACCCGCGGCGCGCTGGTGCGAAGCAGGTAGTAGCCCAGCGACATCAGCACGCCGATCAGGATGGCGAACTGCAGGGGCAGCAGCAGCGTAGCCACCAGGGTGACGCTCATGATCAGCGCGTCGCCGGGGTCGCCGCGCCAGAGCCGGCGCATAGCCGACAGGTCGACCATACTCCAGGCGGTGATGGCGAGGGCGCCGGCCAGCACCGCCCGCGGCAGGTGGGCGATCAACGGCGCGAGCACGAAGGTCGCGGCCAGCACGAAGAGCCCCGAGAAGACGTTGCCCAGCGCGGTTTTGGCCCCCGCCTGGTAGCTAAGGGCCGAACGGTTAAACGAGCCCGAGCAGGGATAGCCGGAGAAGAAGCCGGCGGCGATGTTGGCGAGTCCCTGGCCGATGAACTCCTGGTTGCTATCGAGTCGCTGGCGCGAATGACTGGCCACCGCCCGGGCGATCGCGACGGCCTCCACCAGGCCGATGATCGCCAGCGCGAGGGCGCCATTGGCCAGGTGGCCGATCAGCTCCAGGTTGAAGAGCGGCAGGCTGGCCAGCGGCGGCAGACCGGCAGGCAGCGCCCCCAGCACCGCTACGCCGCGTCCCTCCAGGCCGAGCAGGTACGACGCCAGGCCCACCGCCGTCACGCCAACAAGCACCGCCGGCACCTGGCGCGTGACCCGGGGCCAGAGGGAGATGATCACGATCGTCGCCAGGCCGATCAGCAGTGAGGGCAGATGCGCCGTGCCGAGCTGGCGCGCCGCGCCGAGCAGGGTTTCCAGCAACCCCGCCCCGGGTGGCAGGTCGATGCGCAGCAGCGGCTCAATCTGATTTGACATAATCAACAGGCCCGCACCGGCGGTGAAGCCAACCGCGACCGAGTCGGAGACGAAGTTGACCAGCAGGCCCAGCCGTGCGAGGCCCATGAGCACACGGATGGCCCCGGCCATGACCGCGATCAGGCCGGCGGCTGCCACAAACTCGGGCGTACCGGGCGCAGCGATCGGCAGCAGCACCGAGAGGGTGATGATCGAGGCGGTGTTGGTGGGCCCGCTATGCAAATGGCTCGACGACCCCCAGAGGGCGCCCACCATCGAGGCAACGATCGCGGCGTAGAGCCCCATCACCGGCGGCAGGCCGGCGAGCAACGAAAAGGCCAGCGCCTGGGGCAGCAACACCAGGCCGACCGTTATTCCGGCCAGCAGGTCATCCCGCAAGGCGCCCCGCGGATACTGCCGCAGCAGGTGAGCCGGGTGGCCCAGGAGTATGGGGACACTACGGAGGTAGCCGAGCATCGGCATCTGTGCGGTGTGAGGTCCTTCTCCGCTGGTGCACGGTACCACCGGGGTCGCGATGTGTCAAGGGAAGCGTGGGTGATCATAGCCGACGATGTTCACGCGATTATTGGCATCACTGCACCACAAGTCACCGGTACCAACCCACGCGCAGTGCGGTGGACCGGACGAGCGGCCACGTGGCGGCGGGGCGGCGCCGGGGCGCGCGGGCCGCCCCGTGGC
>JACAEO010000203.1 GCA_013388805.1 Chloroflexota bacterium | reverse complement strand
GCCGCCGCCCCGCGGCGGCGCGTGCACGACGTTCTGTCACACCCCAGCCGACCTGCAGGCCCTGTGCATCGCCGTTCGGGCACGTCCCTACCAATCGTGCCGGGCAGCGCAGCTACTCGCACGTGTTCTGTCCGCCCGTGAAAGGCCCGGGGCATGCGTCGATAGCTGCGTGCGTGCGCAGCTCCGCTACGCCGCGTAGCGCTCCAGCACGGCCAGGGTCTCAACGTGGGGGGTGTGCGGAAACATGTCGTAGCCGCGCACTGAACATAGCCGGTAGTCGCTGGCCAGCACGCGCAGATCCTCGACCTGGGTCAGGGGGTTGCACGAGACATAGGCGATCCGCTGCGGTCCGAGCCGCAGCAACTCGCGGCACACGTCTGGGCCGAGCCCGGTGCGCGGCGGGTCGAGCACGGCCACGGCGTAGGCCCCCGCTGGCTGCGCGCGCAGATAGGGCAGGACCTCGCTACAGATTGCGCTGACGTGTGCGGCGCCGTTCGTCGCGGTATTCTGCCGGGCGAGGGCAGCACTCTCTGCCACCGCCTCGACGCAGTGGACCTGGCCGACGTGGGGCGCCAGGGAGATGGCGATGGTGCCTACCCCGCCATAGAGGTCGACCACGCTGGCGGGCGTTTGCGCGCCGACAACGGCGCTGCGCACGTCGGCGAGCAGCTGGTCGAGTAGCCGGAGATTGTTCTGGAAGAAGCTGTTGGGGCCGATCTGGAGCCAGGCGCTCCCGACGCGCATCGGCAGGGTCTCGGCGCCCCAGTGGCGCAGCGGCGTGCCAAAGGAGAGGTCGGTGCGGGTGGGGTTGTGCAGCCAGTGGAAACCGATGACACGGGGCTGTTCCAGGGCAGTTGCGGCCAGTTGCTCCATCGCGGTCTCGTACGGCCCATCGGCGGTCACCACCGCCAGCAGGAGTTCGTCGTCGGGGCTGCGGCGCACGACGATGTAGCGCAGGAAGCCTTCGTGGCTGCGCAGGTTGTAGTCAGGGAGGCCGAGCGTCTGTGCCGCCTGCCACACAGCGCGGGCCGGGGCAAAGGCGGCCGGCGGGATCAGGTGACACTCCACCAGTTCGACGATGTGGTTGAACCTGCCACGGGCGCGCAGGCCAAAGCGACCCCTGGTGGCCACGTAGTCCATGCGCGTCCGGTAGTCGTAGGGGTCAGGCGAGGCGACGAGCTCAAGGCGTGCGGCCGCTTCGGCGCTCAGGATACCAGCCTCGCTGAAGAGCTGCGCCAGCGCCTGCTGCTTCGCCGCGAGCTGGGCGGGGTAGGCCCGATCCTGGAAGGCGCAGCCGCCGCACTCGCTGGCATGGCGGCAGCGGGCAGGTACTGGCGCGCCGGCCCGCACCAGTTCACTCACCAGGCCCCGAAACGCTTTTGCTCGCACGTACGACCCCTCGTGACCCTAGTGCAGTTCCAGGCGACCTGTTCGGGCATCAGCGCGACCTCGACCGTGTCCAGCTGCGCCGCGCCCAATCTACAATCGCAAATCTGCAATCTGCAATCGCACTAGAGCTTCCAGTGCGTTCCCTGGGGCCCGTCTTCGAGGGTCACGCCCAGTTCGGCGAGTCGGCCGCGCACCATGTCGGCCAGGGCGAACTGCCGGGCCTTGCGCAGCTCGTTCCGCACCTCGACCAGCAGCTCGACAAAGGGCGCGATGTCCTGGCGGCGGCCCTTTGGCCGGGGGCTGAGCCGGAGGCCGAGCACGCCGGCCAGGTCGCGCAGGGCGCGCTGGGCAGCGGCAAAGGGCGCGCCGCCAACCCCGGCGTCCCGTGCGCTGTTGATCGCCCGCACCAGTTCGAAGAGCGCGGCCAGCGCACCCGCACTGTTGAAGTCGTCGTCCATCGCGGCACGAAACTCCGCGTTCGCAGTGGCAACGGCCGCAGCCAGCGCCGTGACAGCAGGGCCCTCCTCGCTGGCGCCGCTCGCGGGCTGCAGCCCGGTGAGCAGCCGTTCCAGTTTGCGGGCGTTGTCGGCAGCGATCTCGCTGTTGTAGGTGAGCGGGCTCCGGTACGAACTGCTCAGCACGATCAGGCGGAAGACGTCGGCATCGTACTGTTCGAGGAAACTGGCCACGGTGACCACGTTGCCGAGTGACTTCGACATCTTCTCCACCTGGCGCGTCTTCGGGTTGACGAGCTGGAGCATGCCGTTATGCACCCAGTAGCGGGCGAAGCGCTTGCCGGTGAGGCTCTCGCTCTGCGCGATCTCGTTCTCGTGGTGCGGAAAGACCAGGTCGCTGCCGCCACCGTGGATGTCGATCTGCTCGCCGAGGTGTTTCATGCTCATCGCCGAGCACTCGATGTGCCAACCGGGGCGCCCCGGGCCCCAGGGGCTCTCCCAGGCGGGCTCGCCCGGCCGGGCTGCCTTCCAGAGCGCGAAGTCGGCGGGCGACTCCTTGCGCGGATCCAGCTCAAAGCGCGTACCGACCAGCATCTCGTCCAGCGAGCGCCCGGAGAGCTTGCCATAGTCGGGATCGCTGGCGACCCGAAAGTAGACATCACCATCGGTGGCGTAGGCGTGCCCGCTATCGATCAACCCCTGGACGAAGGCGATGATCTCGGGAATGGTCTGGGTGACCCGCGGGTAGGCGGTGGCCGGCTGGACGTTGAGCGCCCGGAGCTGGGCCAGGAACTCCTCGGCCAGTTCCGACGACAACTCGAGGGCATCGCGCCCGAGTTGCGCGGCGCGCGCGATCACCTTGTCGTCGACGTCGGTGAAATTGACAATGTGCTGCACCCGATAGCCACAATGCTCGAGGTAGCGGCGGATCACGTCGAAGACCACCGCTGACATGGCATGGCCGATGTGGGCCTCGTCGTAGGGTGTGACGCCACAGACGTACATCCGCACCACACCGGTCTCGAGCGTTGTGAACGGCTCAGTCGTGCGGGTCAACGTGTTGTAGATCTGGAGTGACATTCGTGATCCTAGATCCCCTCACCCAGCGTATACTCCTGGTCGCGGCCGTTGTGTGCGGCCTCCTGATCATCGAGGATGCGCCAGAGGCTCTCGGGGAGGGCGTCATAGCTGAGATGATGCTCGGCGTGGTGGGTATGGGTCATCGCCTCAAGGTCGGCGAGGCGCGCCTCGAGCTCAAGCACCTTGTCGTGGAGCCCGCGCAGCATCTCGCCCTCAGGGTCGGGCAACTCCTCGACCCGGCGCGTCACGCCGGTGCGCGGGTCACGGGTGGCGACGACACGGGCCGGCACGCCCACTGCGGTTGCGTGGGGCGGCACGTCCTTGACCACCACGGCGCCGCCGCCGACGCGCGCGCCCTCGCCGATCGTGATGTCGCCAAGCACGATCGCACCAACGCCAACCACGACATGGTCGCGCACGGTGGGATGGCGTTTGCCCTTCTGCTTGCCGGTGCCGCCGAGCGTGACATCCTGGTAGAGCATCACCCAGTCGCCGATCTCGGCCGTCTCACCGATCACGACCCCCATGCCGTGGTCAATGAAAAAGCCACGGCCGATGCGTGCGCCGGGATGGATCTCGATACCGGTGAGAAAGCGCGAGAACTGGGAGATCAACCGCGGCAGGAAGGGCACCCGGCGCCGGTGGAGGGCGTGGGCAAAGCGATGCAGCACGATCGCGTGCAGGCCGGGATAGAGCAGCACCTCGGCCAGGTTGCGCGCGGCCGGGTCGTTGCGAAAAATCGCGCGCACATCATCACGAAGCACGCGCAGGGCGCTGGAGAGTGACATGGGAGAACCTTCCGCTAGGGTGATTTCCGGCGACGACTGACGACGGAAGTACGTGCAGGGGCGCCGCAGATTGCGACGCCCCTAGCGACAGACGCACCCAGGGCGAGAAGGGATGGGTCGACGCGCGGCCAGGGCCGGCGTCAGCAGGAGGTGCGTGGGCTCACGCCTCAGAACTGGTGGAGGAAGACTCACGCGTGGTGCTCTTCTCGCTGCTCGCGCTCGTCCCGGTGCTGGCGCTTTCGCCGCTCACCGTACTGCTGCTCGTGCCGCGGCTGTCGTTGATGTACCATCCGGAGCCCTTGAAGACCACGCCGGCTGGCTGGATGACCCGCCGTACCCGGCCCGCCGTGCCGCAGCGACAGACGCTGAGCGGCTCGTCCTTGAAGCTCTGGAATTGCTCGAACTGCTTGCCACAGGCATCACAGGCATAGACGTAGGTTGGCATAGCTTCGTGCACCCTCCCTGGCGTTGACCATTGACGAGTAACTGCTGACGGGTATTGTACCTGAAGCCGTGCCGCTGCGCAATTAGAACGTTGTTAGAGGTTGCCCCACCGATGTCGCAACGGCCCCGGGCCGAAGGCCGCCCCCTCTTCACAGGCCCGGTATAATAGGGCTACGACATGACGCAGTGAGACAAAAGGACGGTGTGGCATGCAGGAGTTCTTCGAGTTCGGCCTCGGGGGGCGTGTGCAATACAAGGCGGGGTTGGCGAAGGAGCTTGGCAACCTGGTGCACGATCTGGGGGCGCACCAGGCGTTCGTCATCGCCGACAAGGGTGTGATTGCGGCGGGCCTGCTCGAGCCGATCCTGGCCGGGCTCGGTGGCCTGGTGTCAGTCGCCGGCGTCTACGACAATGTCCCCCCCAACTCCTCGCTGGCCACGGTGGTCGAGGCTGCCCAGGCGGCCCGCGAGGCTGAGGCCGACATCCTGATCGCCGTCGGCGGCGGCAGTCCGATCGATACCGCCAAGGGCGTGCGCATCCTGGTCACCCTCGGTGGCGAAATCCCGCAGTACGAGGGTTACAATACGATCACCCATCCGCTCATCCCGCTGATTGCCGTGCCGACCACCGCCGGTACCGGCAGCGAGGTGACGGTGGTGGCCGTGATCAAGGATGAGACGGAGAACCGCAAGATCAGCCTGGCCAGCCGCTATCTCGTGCCCGACGTTGCCGTGCTCGACCCGGAACTGACGCTCACCCTGCCGCCGCGGCTGACGGCCGCCACCGGGATGGATGCCCTGTCTCACGCGATCGAGGCCTATGTCTCGACCGAGAACAATCCGTTCAGCGATGGTCTGGGCCTGGCCTCGATCGACATCATTGCCAACCACCTGCGCGATGCGGTGCACGAGGGCCACAATCTCGAGGCCCGCAGCCAGATGCTCATGGCCTCCTGTATGGCCGGCATCGCCTGCTCGAACAGCTGGTTCGGCGTGATCCACGCCATCTCGCACGCGATTGGCGCCAACTATCCCGTGCACCACGGCACGCTGAACTCGATCATCCTGCCCTACGGCATGCAGTTCAACGCTCCCGTCGCCCCCGAGCGCTATGTGCGCATCGCGCGGGCCATGGGCGTGAACGCGGGCGGGCGGAACGATGAGGACGTGATCGCCGATGGCATCAGCGCGGTGAAAACCCTGGCTGCCGATTGCGGGCTGCCCCTGCGCCTCCGCGACGTGGAGATCCCGGAGGAGGCCTTGCCCGAACTCGCGGCCCTCTCCGCCGTCGAGGCGGCCATGTTCTGGAACCCCCGCGCCGCGACGGAGGAGGAGTTGCTCGCGCTCTTGCGCGAGATGTGGTGAGCACGCGGGTCCGCTCAGGGCACAGTGGTGAGGTGGCTACCCACCGTGGTGCGTAGCCACCTCGCGCCTGCTGGACGACCGTTCAGCTGGGCGCTCGCCCGTCACGATCGTCCCCGGGGCTACCACTGCCCCCGCGGCCACCACGGCGTCGCGTCCCAGCACGACGCCGCGTGTAATCAGTTGCTCGTGGCGCAGCAGGCCGCGCGTCTCCGCTGAGGGCCAGAGCTCGGCAAAGGGCTGCGCCTCCAACCGGGCGCCGGCGCCCACCAGCGCGCCGTCGTCGAGCCACGAGGCCTGCACGCGTGCCCCTGTGCCCACTGTTGCCCCGCGGCCGAGCACCGAGGCGGCCACCACGGCGCCGGCGCCGACGACGCAGCCCGCGTCGATCGCCGTCGGGCCGATGATCTGCACGCCTGGCTCGATACGGGCTTCAGGGTGGATCCAGACCTGATCGCCTCCCCGCCGTGCGAGCAGAAACTGTGCCGCACTCAGCGCCTCCCACGGCGTCCCCACCGGTACCCAGTACCCCTCGCAGATGTGGGGCAGCACCGGCGCTCGTGCCGCCAGGGCGCCGATCAGGTCGGTGAGCTCCAGTTCGCCGCGGGGCGAGGGGGTGATTCGTCTCAGCAGCGGGAAGACTGCGCCATCGAGGTGGTAGATCCCGGGATTGGCCAGCGCATCAGGGGGCGGGCTTGCCGGCTTCTCGCTGATGCCGCGCACAAGGCCGTCGTCAAGCTCCAGCACGCCGAACGAGCGAGCATCTCTCACCCGCAGCCCGGCTACGCCGTAGCGCCCCCGGCAGACCCCCAGGATGTCTTCGTGCGCCACCAGGTTGTCGCCATAGAGCAGGAAGAACGGCTCGTCGATCGGGCCGGCGGCCAGCAGTGCGCCGGCTGTACCATTCGTTACACCCTGGCGCACGTAGCGTAACGCGATGCCCCGGTAACATGCGCCGAAGCTCGCCTCGATCATCTCGGCGCGGTACCCAACCACCAGGGTCACCCGCTCGACCAGGCCCACCAGTGCGTCCAGGATGTGGGCCAGCAGTGGCTGCCCGAGGAGGGGGATGAGCGGCTTCGGGCGGTGCAGGGTCAGCGGGCGGGTGCGTGTCGATTCGCCGGCGGCCAGGATCACGGCGTGGCGCGTCAGGCAGGGTGGTTGTGCAGCGATGGCGGCCATGGTCGTCTCCTTCGCTCCGGTCATTCCGCGAACAGAGCATACCATGGCCCGCTCGGCCACGGGCTGTCAAAACAGTTACAGTGTACCTGAACGTGATGAGTCGCGCTCACCCAGGGCCGCGCTGATCGCAGCCAGCGCGGCCTGCTCCGCCGCTGCGACGGTGCGCCCGCCCAGGCCCAGCACACCGCCATCGCGCGCAGCCGAGGCCACGTGGGCGGCCAGGCCGTAGACCCAGCGGCGGTAGGCCGGCGCCGCTTCGCCGCCGGCCCGCTCCAGCGCGGTGCCGGCGCGCTGCACCAGGGCGAGCATCTCGCCGCGCTCGTGGGCCATGATCGCGTCTTCGCCGGTACCCAGCTTATTGGCGAAGCGCCCGCCAAACTCCTGGCCAATCGCTTCGGCGATCGGTCCGCCGTGCGCCACACTCCGGCGCACCGCCCGCACCAGCGCGGTCATCTCCCGGGTGTACTGCAGTTGCCCGCCGCTCGCCGTAGCGACGTACATCCCCGCCGCGAAGGGGGCTGCGCAGAGATCGGCCCACTCCGCCAGGCTGAAGCGCTCGCGTATGCCCATCCGCCCCTCCCGTCCTGCACCGCTCATCGGTCCTAACTCTACCGCAGATGTGACGTGTCGGCAATCGGGCCGCCAGGCGGGTCGTTTTCGCTCATCGGGCGTGTGCCCCCGGTTGTGGTACGATAGCCAGGCTTGAGCGGTCAGTTTCTGGTTGGACCCGCCCGCTGGCTCGGTAGTCTGTCAACGTCGTTTTCTGGGATGCCGCCCGCCCGGTCATGCTGAGCGAAGCACCTTCCGCCGCCTGATGCGGTAGACCCCGCGCGGAGTTTACCCTGCCCCTCGACAAGCTCGGGAGCCGCGGAGCCGAAGGGCTCCTCAGCGCCACCGCCGCAGGGTCATGGTCATGCCGAGCGGAGTTTACCCTGCCCCTCGACAAGCTCGGGAGCCGCGAAGCCGAAGGGCGCGGGGTGACAGCGAGCAGGCTACGTCGTTGACGGACCGGGCAGCGGGCCGCCGGGGCTGGAGCCGGCTCCCCACGCTGTGCAGAGGCGGGCCCCGGCCAGGAGACGGATTCTCGCCTGTCGGAGAGAGGAGCCATGCAACAAGCAGACCGCGCGGCCCTGCGGGCGCTGATCGAGGGGCGCCGCCAGGCCGCCCTGGGCACGGTTGATGGTGGCGCGCCCTTTGTCTCGATGGTGCTCTACGCGCTGGAGCCGCGCGCCCGGGCCGCACCGGCGCTGCTCATCCACGTCAGTGGCCTGTCAGCCCACACCCGCCACCTGCGCGCCGATCCCCGGGCCTCGCTCATGGTCATGCAGCCCGATGTGGGTGACGGTGACCCCCAGGCGCTGCCGCGGGTGACGCTGCAGTGCCTGGCTGCGCCGCTCACCGCTGACGATCCGGGCTATGCAGCAGCGCGCGCGTCCTACCTGGCCCGTCTGCCCACCCAGGAGTACCTCTTCGCCTTTCCCGATTTCACCCTCTTCCGCCTGGAAGCGCAAGCGGCACGTTATGTCGGCGGTTTCGCCCGCGCCTTCTCGCTCTCGGCTGACCAGCTTGCTGAGGCGCTGGCGTGAGGCGGTGAGAACGACAAATCACCCGGTCACCCCTATGCGATCACCGTCCCCTGGCCGGCCCGGGCGGCGGTGATGCAGCCAGGGCGACGGGCGTCGCCGAGCACCACCCGGCCCACCCCCTGCGCCAGGGCCTCCTGTGCGCCGAGGACCTTCTTCCGCATCCGCCCCTCAGCGAAGGCCAGGCTGGCCTCGATCTCGCCGCGCGGGATGTGGGCGATCAGCGAGGCCTCATCGGGGAAGTTGCGCAGCAGCCCCGGCACGTTCGAGAGCAGCAGCAGCGTGTCGGCGCCCAGGGCCGCGGCAATCGCCGCGGCCGCCCGGTCGCCGTCAACGTTTACGGCCTCACCCGCCTCCGAGCAGGCCAGCGGCGCTACCACGGGCAGGTAGCCGCCCTCGAGCAAGAGCCGCAGCAGCGCAGTGTTGACCCGCTCGATGGTGCCGGTCCAGTCATCGCGCAGCAGTTTCTGGCGTCCGTCCTCCACGATGCGGATCGTTGCCTTGCGCTTGCCCTCCAGCAAGCGCCCGTCGAGGCCACTGAGCCCTACGGCATTGCAGCCACGAGCCTGCAGCCGCTCCACCAGGCTCTTGTTGACCAGCCCGCCCGTCGCCATCATAAACAGTTCGAGGGTCCGCCGGTCGGTGTAGCGGCTGGTGTAGCCGCTGGGCGAGGTGACGAAGCGTGGCGGGTGGCCGAGGGCGGCAGCGAGCCGGTTGGTCTCATCGGAACCGCCGTGCACCAGCACCAGCCGCTCGCCTGCCTGGTGAAGGGCGGCCAGGTCGTCGCAGAGCGCGTCGTAGTTGTTGCCGGCGCTGCCGCCGACTTTGATAACGTTCATCCCTGATATTTCGTGGTATAAAGGAATCTGACGTCCCCTGAATCATACCCGAGGAAGCCCCGAATGTCCAAGCTGCCCGGTTCATGTTCCTTCCAAAGGCTCCTCGTGCTTGCCCTGCCGCTGCTGCTCACAGCCTGTGTTGCGGCGCAGGCGGCCCCGCCGGTCACGGCCGTGCCCGCCACGGCGACCAGCCGCCCGACGGCGCCGCCGCGCGTCGCCCAGCTG
>JACAEO010000053.1 GCA_013388805.1 Chloroflexota bacterium | reverse complement strand
CGACCTGTTCGCCTGTCGCGTGGCAGCCGCCGCCCTGCCAGGGGCGTATCTTGATGCGTATGGGCGGCTGTGCCACCGGCCGTGGCGAGACTGCCAGGGCCACGTCACTGTCGTCCGCCCGGCGACTGAAGCCGTAGGCTCGCCGCTGCGACGCCCGCCTGCACGGGCGCGACCGGCCACGCAGGTGGCCTTCGCACCAGGAGCCGGGGCGTTGACGCCCACGGCGCGGACGATCAACCGGACGTTGACGGAGCCCTGACGAGACTACCGCCATTGTAGCATAGGGTTCTCGGCAGCGGGTATAATGAGCAGAACGGCACTGCTCCGTTCCCGCATCATCGTTGAGTTTCTACGAGGCCAATGGCTCTGCGCACCCTTACCATCGACCTGCAACGTGGCCACGCCCGCCAGTTCCTGCCAGCCACCGTCGAACGCGACTACCTGGGCGGGCGGGGGGCAATCGCGTGGCTGCTCTGGAATCACCTGCCACCGGGCACCCCGCCCCTGGCGCCCGAGAACCTGCTGATCTTCGCCGCCGGGCCGCTCGCCGGCCTCGATGGCTACGCCAGCGGGGGCTTCGTCGTCGGCACACGCTCGCCGCTGACCGGGGCGATCGGCTACGGCTGGGCGCAGGGCCACTGGGGCGCCGCGCTGCGCCGCGCTGGCTACGACGTGCTCGTCATCCGCGGCCAGGCCCCCGAGTGGGTCTATCTCTACCTCGACGGCGAGACGGTGCGGCTGCGCTCGGCAGCCGCGCTCGTCGGCCTCGACACCGTTGCCACCAGCGCCGCGCTGCGCGCCGAGCTGGGCGACGAGGTGCTCGTTGCCTGTCTTGGCCCCGCTGGCGAGCACGGGGTGGCCTACAGCAGCATCGTGGCCGAGGGCCGCTACCTGGCCGAGCCGGCCGGCACCGGTCTGGTGATGGCGAACAAACGCCTCAAGGCCATCGTCGTACGCCCGGCGCCAGGGCCGCTGCCCGCCCACGACAGTCGCCGCCTGGCCGCCGCGCTGGAGGTGATCCGCCGTCGGGTCGAGCGCAGCCCGCTCGCCACCCGCATCAGCAACCTCGGCAGCAGCCACCTGCTGGCGCGGGCCACCGAGTTGGGCGCGCTCACCGGGTACAACGGCCGCAGCGGCAATCTGAGCGCCAGCCTCGCCGGCAGCCGCGACGCCCTCGCCACCCTGGCCGGCCGGCAGAGCCGTGGCTGCAACGGCTGCCCGATGCCCTGCTACTTCGATGTCGTCGGTCCCCAGGGCCGGCCCGCGCCCCTGCCCGACCTGGAGACGGTTGCCGGCTTCGGCGCCCGCTGCGGGATCAGCAGCCCCGACGCGCTCGTCGCCATCGCCGAACGCTGCCTGCACCTCGGCCTCGACCCGGCCGCGGCCAGCGCGACGATCGCCTTCCTGATGGAGTGCCAGGCCGAGGGCCTGAGTCAGTCCACTACGCTGCCCTGGGGTGACGCCAGCGCGGTGCTCAGCGCCCTCGAACGCCTCGCCGTGCCCCAGCAGCGGCGCGATATGCTCTCGCTGGGCGTCGGCGAGATCGCCGATGTCTTCTGGGGCGGCGCCGTCTTTGCGCCCCAGGTCAAGGGCCTGGCGATGCCGGCGCTCGATCCCCGTGCCGTGCCCGGCATTGCGCTCGCCGCGGCCACCGCGCCAATCGGCGGCGATTATCGCTACAGCATGGCCTACGAGGAACTGGTCCCCGAGCCGCCGGCCTGGCTGCCTGAGGCAGACGCTCCGCAGAGCCTGCGGGCCCGCGCCCTGCGTCTGATCTGGCACGAGCGCTTCGCCGCCACCCTCGACGCGATCGGGCTCTGCCGGCGCCTGGGCCTGATGGCCTACCAGGTCTCCCCTGGTGAGTTGCTCGCCCTGATTGGCGCGGCCACCGGCGCCGCCATCACCGCCACCGACATGGCCCGCCTCGGCGAGCGGATTGTGACCGTGGAGCGGCTCTTCGCCTGCCGCTATGCCGACACTGGCTGCCACGACGACTTACCCGCCCGCTGGCAGGCCACGCCGCTGGCCGAGGGCCCGGCTGCTGGCCAGTTGCCGCCCCTCGCCGAGCTGCGCGCCGAGTACTACCGGCGGCACGGCTGGAACGCCGCAGGCGAGCCCATCCCGGAGCGCCTGGCCGAGCTCGGGATCCGGGGATAAGGCATGGTCCAGAAGCGGCCATGCCGGTGTGATCGTTGCTCCACACCTCCACAGAACCGGTCTGGAGCGCTGGAGCGCTGTGGAGCTGAAGGCTGGATTGTCACGTGCGTTTGAACCATGTCTAATACCAAATCCAGTTGGCAGTTCCGCATTGTCGTTGCCGTTATCGCTCATCGTGACGCCATGTGCGGCAATCTGCAATCCAAAATCTGCAATCGGAAATGGTATAAGGCTATGCGCCTCGTTGTCAAACTCGGCACCAGTGTGCTCACCGCCGGCACCGACCGGCTCAACCGGCCCTACATGGTCGGCCTGGCGCGTCAGGTGGCTGCCCTGCGTGAACAGGGCGTGCAGGTGGCCCTTGTCTCCTCGGGCGCCATCGCCGCCGGTCGTGAGCGCCTCGACGCCACACCGCACCAGCGCAGCCGGACCAACGTGCCGCTCAAGCAGGTGTTCGCGGCCGTGGGCCAGAGCCGGCTGATGCATCTCTACGAGCAACTCTTCGAGCTCTATGGCCTCCAGGTGGCCCAGGCGCTGCTCACCCGCGACGACCTGCGCGACCGGCGCCGCTACCTGAACGCGCGCAATACGCTCAGCCTCTGCATCGAACGTGGCATTGTGCCGATCATCAACGAGAACGACGCGGTGGTGACCGCGGAGATCCGCGTCGGCGACAACGACAACCTCTCTGCGCTCGTCGCCGGGCTGATCGGTGCCGACCTGTTGCTCATCCTCACCGACATCCCGGGCCTCTACAGCGCTGATCCACGCAGCGACCCCGATGCCGAGCTGATCGCCGAGGTGCCGCTGATCGACGAGCGGATCTGGGCCATGGCCGGTGGCGTCGGCAGCGCCCGTGGCACCGGCGGCATGCGCACCAAGATCCAGGCCGCCGACCTCGCCACCCGCTCCGGGACGACCGTGGTCATCGCCGCGGGCGCCGAGCCCGATGTCATCCTGCGGGTCGCCGCAGGCGAGCGCATCGGCACCCGCTTTCCCGCCGCCGCCAGCTATCCCGATGCGCGCCGGCGCTGGATCCTGGCAGAGACGGTGCGCCGCAGCCGGCTCTGCCTCGACGAGGGCGCCGTCAACGCCCTCGTGCGCCACGGCAAGAGCCTGCTGCCCGCCGGGATCACCGCCGTCGAGGGCGACTTCGAGCGCGGGCAGACGGTGCGCATCTTCGCGCCCGATGGCCGCGAGATCGCCCGTGGGCTGACCCAGTACCGCGCCAGCGACATCCGCGCGATCTGCGGCTTGCGCTCAAGCCAGATCGCCGAGACCCTCGGCTACGACTACGGCCCCGAGGTGGTCCACCGCGACGATATGGTCGTCCTGAGCTGAGGAGCAGAGCGCCCGATGCCAATCCACATCCGTCTGATCAGCACCTACGACGAGTATCTGGCCTGCGAGGCGGTGCAGCGCGCGGTCTGGGGCGAATTCGGCGTCGTCCCGCACCACATGCTGCTGACCGTGCAGCGCAATGGGGGCGTGGTGCTCGGCGCCTTCGACCAGCGCGCGCCTGGCGCGCCCCTGATCGGCTTCGTCTTCGGCTTTCTGGGCCGCAGCGCCGATGGCCGGCTCAAGCACGCCTCCCACATGGCCGCCGTGCTCCCGACCTATCGCGATGCCCGCATCGGCGCGAGCCTCAAGTGGGCGCAGCGCGAGCACGTGCTGGCCCAGGGCCTTGACCTGATGACCTGGACCTTTGACCCGCTGATCAGCCGGAATGCCAGTCTCAACATCCGCAAGCTCGGCGGCATCTGCCGCAGCTACATCCGCAACATCTACGGCCCGGAGCCCGAGGATCCGGCTGGTGAACTACCCAGCGACCGCTTCCTGGTCGAGTGGTGGCTCACCGCGGAGCGGGTCGCTGTGCGCGCGGCCATCACGCCAGCCCCGGTTGATCTGCGCGCCCTGGCCCCGCTCGCCAATCCCGACCCGCGCGAGCCCTCCGACGAGCCCACAGGCGAGCGCTTCTTGCTCCAGGTCCCCGCCGATATCGACGCACTCAGAGCCGTCGATATGCCGCTGGCCCGCGCCTGGCGCTACCAGGTCCGGGCGCTTGCCGAAGCCGCCTTCGCCGCCGGCTATGTGGTCACCGACTTCGCGCGCGACGGCGAGGCAGGGCTCTACCTGTTCGAGCGCCAGGCGCCGGGCGGGCCAGCACACTGATAATACCGATCCTGCTTGATGGCATCGCATTGGCTCAACTCCACACCGCCACAGTGCTCCAGCTCGACAAAGCCCGGTGTGGCGCTGGAGCGCTGTGGCGATGAGCGGGACCATGCGGGATTGCCAATTCCATGTGGTATAAGCGGGCACAGAGGAACAACGCAGGCACTGAACAGGCAGATCGCCGCTTGATCGCCGATG
>JACAEO010000187.1 GCA_013388805.1 Chloroflexota bacterium | reverse complement strand
GTAGAGGTGGGGAGGTGGGGAGGTGGGGAGGTGGGGAGGTGTGGAGGTGGGGAGCTGTGGAGCTGTGGAGGTGGGGAGCTGTGGAGGTGTGGGGGTGCCGGCTCCACAGCTCGCCAGTGCGCCAGCCGGCAGCTACGGGTTGCGCGCAGCGAGTGCCTGGAGGGCATCGGCGCGGCCGCGCTCGAAGAGCAGCTGGTGGTTGGTGTGCTCGTAATCGATGATCCAGTCCAGGGGCATCAACTCCGCCGGGGCGATCACGGTGGGCATGGCGATGGGCCGCGGCGCGGGTCCAGGTGGTGGCTCGATCCCGGCTGCGCGCAGGCGCAAGATCGCCTCAGCTAGCTGGTTGCGCTGCTCCAGGGCTTCGAACGCCATGCGATAGGAGCCCAGCAGGGCCCAGTCGAGGGTGAGGGTGACGGCCTGGGCGAGATCCTGGGGCACGGTGGTGCGCGCGGCACCGGCGGCAGGGCTCCAGGGGGTCATCATGACCACCAGGATGTCGAGATCATCCTCACCAGCCAGGTCGATCACCGGGTCGAGCGGCGTATTGGCGATCACCGCGCCGTCCCAGTACTTATACTGGCCGATCTCGGTCCAGGGGTAGACGATGGGGATGCTCGAGGAGGCCAGCAGATGCTCGATACCGATGGTCGCGGCGGGGCGTCCCTGGAGCGGGCGGTTGCAGAAGACCTCGAGCGCGCCGCTCTGCAGCTCGGTGGCGGCGATGAGCAGGGCGGGTGCGGCGGGGCCGTTGATGTAGGCGAAGTCCATCCAGCCGGCCAGAGTATGGCGCCAGGGCGTCGTGTCGAGCAGGCTGCGGAAGGGCCGGGCGCGAAACAGCTCAGCGAGGCGGGCGAAGAGGCTCTGGGCGCTCTGCTCCCGCTCCTCGGGGGGGAGCTCGTAGCTGCTGGCGCCGCCGCGTGCCTGTGAGGTGAGCACACCACGGAGCAGGAAGCGCAGCAGCGGGCGCACCACGGCGGGCAGGTCGGTCGAGAGGCGATGCACATCCTCGGTGTGCATCTGCAGCCAGAGCTCGCGCAGGCGGGCCACGCTGAGGCCGGAGGCCAGGGCGGCGGCGTTGATCGCGCCGATCGAGGTGCCGGCGACGATGTCAGGGCCACGCCCATCCTGCATCCAGCCGGTCTCGACCAGGGCCTCGATGACGCCGACATGGTAGGCGCCACGGGCGCCGCCACCAGAGAGGACGAGGGCTTTTTTCATCGTTGTGCTCCGCCAGGTAGGTTCGTGGATCGCTGGGCGTTGGCGCCTCCTCTTTCACAAACGTGACGGCGGGGCCAATTCGTCGGGTACAATGAGCGCACGTATGGTTCGAAAGGGGGACGGTGTGGGCCGAATGGTAGCGGAGGCGGTCGTCTGTGGGGCGGGTATCGCGGGGATCGCGGCAGCGTACCAGCTGGGCCGCTGCGGGCTGCGGGACGTGGTCCTGGTGGAACAGGGCGACCCGCTGGCGCTGACCAGTGACAAATCGACTGAGTGCTACCGTAACTGGTGGCCCGGCCCCGATGGGGCAATGGTGGCGCTGATGAATCGCAGCATCGATCTGCTGGAGGAGCTGGCTACCGCCACCGACAACCGCATCCGTCTGAACCGGCGCGGCTACCTCTATGCGACCGCCGACCCGGACCGCGTCGCGCGTCTGCGCGAGGCAGGCCGGCAGGCGGCCTTGCTTGGCGCCGGGCCACTGCGTGAGCACGGGCCGGGTGCGGTGCCGGGCCCGGCCTACTGCCCGGCGCCCGCCCATGGCTGGGTGGGGCAGCCCGACGGCGCCGACCTGATCACCGACCGTGCGCTGATCCGGTCGCTCTTCCCCTATCTGAGTGAAGCGACGCTGGCGGTCCTGCACGCGCGGCGCTGCGGCTGGTTCAGCGCCCAGCAGCTGGGCATGCTGCTCCTGGAGCGAGCGCGAGCGGCGGGGACGCGGCTGGTGCGTGGGCAGCTCTGTGCGGTGACGCAGGCCGGCGGGCGGATGCAGGCGGTACAGGTGGCGACCACGGGTGAGACGATGGCGATCGCGGCGCCGCTCCTGGTTAATGCCGCCGGCCCGCTGGTCGGCGCAGTTGCGCAGTTACTCGACATAAAGCTGCCAGTCCACCACCAGCTGCATCTCAAGGCGGCCATCGCCGACGGCGAGCGCATCGTGCCGCGCGACGCCCCGCTGCTGGTCTGGGCCGACCCGACAGAGCTGGGCTGGGACGGCGAAGAACGCGCTGCGCTCGCTGCCGACCCGGAGTCGGGCTGGCTCGCGGGCGAGCTACCGCCGGGCGCTCACTGCCGCCCCGAGGGCGAGGGCGGCAGCACCCAGCTGCTCATGCTCTGGGACTACCACGGCGGGCGGGTCGAGCCGCTCCTCCCGCCGCCGCTCGATCCGGAGTTTCCCGAGATCGTGCTGCGCGGGCTAAGCACGATGCTGCCGGGGCTACGTCGCTACCTGGGGCGCATGCCGCGCGCCTACCTCGATGGCGGCTACTACACGCGAACACCCGAGAACCGGCCGCTGATTGGCCCGCTGCCGGTCGCCGGGGCCTATGTGCTCGGGGCGCTCTCCGGCTACGGGCTGATGGCAGCCTGCGCGGCCGGCGAGTTGCTGGCCGCCCACGTGTGTGGCGCGGCATTGCCCGCCTACGCCGCCGCTTTCGCGCCAGCGCGCTATGGCGACCCGGCCTACCTGGCCCGTGTGGATAGCTGGGGTGATGGAGGGCAACTGTAGCTATGAGCCAGGAGTTGCGCTTCCCGCCCGGGTTTCTGTGGGGCGCGGCGACGGCGGCCTACCAGATCGAGGGCGCCTGGCACGAAGATGGCAAGGGCGAGAGCATCTGGGACCGCTTCGCCCACACGCCGGGCACAATCGCCGACGGGACCACCGGCGACGTCGCGTGCGACCACTACCACCGCTGGGAGGAGGATGTGGCGCACATGGTCGCCATGGGCCTGAAGAGCTACCGCTTCAGCATCGCCTGGCCGCGCATCTTGCCGGCGGGGAGCGGCGCGCTCAACCAGCGGGGCCTGGACTTCTACCGGCGCCTGATCGAGGCGCTCAATCGGCACGGGATCATCCCGAATGTCACCCTCTATCACTGGGATCTTCCCCAGGCACTCCAGGATCGTGGTGGCTGGGCCAACCGCGACACGGCCTTTCGCTTTGCCGAGTATGCCGCGCTGATCTTCCGCCGGCTAGGTGCCGAGGTGCCGCTGTGGGCAACCCATAACGAGCCCTTCGTCCATGTCTACAACGGCCATGCGATCGGCGACCACGCGCCGGGCCGGCGCAACCCCTGGCAGTTGCTCCGCATCGGCCACCACCTGCTGCTCTCCCACGGCCTGGCGGTCGAGGCGTTCCGCGCCGAGGCTTCGCACGCGAGCACGCTAGACGGGCCGGCGCCCCAGATCGGCATTGTGCTGGCGATCTGGCCGCACCACCCCGCCTCGACCCGCCCACGGGACGTACGGGCCAACCGCTTTGCCGACGGCGCGATGAACCGGCTGTTTCTCGAGCCGCTGTTCCGCGGACGCTACCCGGCCGACGTGCTGCGCCACTTCGCCTGGCGCGGCATCCGCGCCCCGGTGCGCCCCGGCGACCTCGAGCTGATCAGCGCGCCGATCGACTTCCTGGGGCTCAACACCTACTCGCGGCTGATCAACCAGTACGACCCGCTGAACCTGATCTCGGGGACCCGTCAGGTGCCGGGCCCGGGGCCGGTCGACGCGATCGGGCGCGAGATCTACCCGCCGTGCATCCTGGAGGCACTGCGGATCGCGCGCGCATACACCAGCCTGCCGCTCTACATCACCGAGAACGGCCTGGCATGTCACGATGTGGTCGGCTCTGACGGCGTCGTGGACGACGCGGCACGCATCGCCTACCTGCGCGACCACATCGCGGTGGCTCACCAGGCCATCCAGAAGGGGATCGACCTGCGCGGCTACTATGTCTGGTCGTTGCTCGACAACTTCGAGTGGTCCTACGGCCAGCGTATGCGCTTCGGGCTGCTCTACACCGACTTTGCCACCAGCCGGCGGATCTGGAAGCGCTCGGCGCACTGGTATCGGGAGGTGATCGCCCGGAACGGGTTGCTCCACTGAGCAACGTTGGCTCCTGGCCTACGGCGCCGCTCAGCCTGCTGCTGCGATCTGTGCCAGCAACGCAGCGTGCTCGGCGCGCACTGGGGCCGCCTCGCCGGCCAGTTCAAGCTGTAGCTCCAGGTCGGCGTCCCGGGTACCGCCCTGCCAGCCAGGCCGCATAGGCCTCGGTGTCGATGACGTCGGCGGCATAGGCGTCGCGGAGCTTGCGCAGGCGGGCGGCAAGATCGGCAATCACGTTGGAGCCTCCTCATCGACCGGGAGGATTCGGGCGAGCGCCTCGGCCAGCGGTGGGATGTCGCCGGTCACTACTGCTCAGACCACAACGAGACTTGTCATTCCGAGTATCTGATGGCCCGGCGGCGGGCCAGTGGCGCCGGGAGCAACCCATGTCACCCCGAGCCCTTCGGCTGCGCGGCTCCCGAGCTTGTCGAGGGGCAGGGCAGCGCACCGCGCGGGGTCTTGCGGCGCATGGGCACCGCCAGATTCCTCACTGCGCCTGCGGCTCCGTTCGGAATGACATGAAGCATCTGGTTCTGAGGAACGCAGCGAGGAATCTGGCAGCGCACCGCGCTGGCCCGCCCCGCCACGACGACCAGCCCCGCCACGACGGGCCAGCGCCACCCCATGTCATTCCGAGCGGAGCGCAGCGGAGCGAGGAATCTGGCAGCGCACCGCGCTGGCC
>JACAEO010000013.1 GCA_013388805.1 Chloroflexota bacterium | reverse complement strand
GCGCAGCCGGCCGGGCGTCGCGCTCGTCGCCAGCGGCGCGCCCGGCCCGGTGTTCTCCCGCTCGCGCTCCAGCACCTGCCCCTCGACCAGCGCCTCGCGCTGGCACTGCACCTGCTGCCAGGCTACGACGCCGCCCGGATTGGCCAGGTGCTGGCGTTGCCGGCGAGCGAGGCCCGGGGCGCACTGATCGCCGCCGTCCGCGCGCTTGGCCCGTTCGCCGGCAGTTCGCTGCCCGATCGCACCAGTGACGAGCTCTGTCTTGCGGTGCGCGACGCCCTGGCCGACCCGGTCGCCGGGGCCCGCCATAGCGCGCTGGTCCGCGGGCACCTCGCCGCCTGCGCGCTCTGTCGTAGCTTCGACCAGGTCTGGGACGCGATCATCCAGCAGGTCGAGGCGACACTTCGCAACGAGCTGCGTGCGCGCCCCCTGCCTGCCGAGCTGCGCGCACAGCTCCTGGCCATGGCCTACCCACCGCGGCGCTTCGGTCCTGGCCTGCGGCTTGCCCTGCTGCCCCTCGCCGTGCTGGCCCTGATCGCCGTGCTTGTACTGCCCGGCTTCCTGCGCCCGCCGGTGAGTGTGGTCGAGCGCGACCTGGCTGCCCCGCTCGACCCTGACGCGCTCGTGGCCCGCGCCCTTGCGCGCCAGACCAGCCCGCCCGACCGTGGCGGGATCTGGTATGGCCGCTACGCAACGCTCTGGTACTTTGACGACAGCACCATCGCGCCGCTCCAGGCCGAGCTCTGGCTTGACCCGCGCAACCCCGCCCGCCATCGGCTCCAGCTGACCCACGCCGACGGCGGCGCGCCCTACGAACTCCAGCTTGGCAACGGCAGTTCCCGGCTCTACTACGCGCTCGACGCCCTCTACGCCCCGACGGTCTACGGCCGGCTGCGGACACCTGTCCAGCCCGGAGCGCCAGCGCTGCTCGTGCAGGAGCTCGATCGCGCCGGCCAGGAGCAGGCACGGAACGAACGGCTCAGCAGTGGCCCCTGGGCCATCCCCCTGGCCTACCTGGAGCAAGCCCGGCACGCCCCGGACCTGCGCGTCCTGGGGCGGCAGCGCGACGGCGCCCGCAGCGTGCAGATCCTCAGCTTCTCGGGCTTCAGCCCCCTTGGCCTGCCCCCCGATGCGCCCGGCGCCACCGCAGAGCGGGTGACCGTGCTCCTCGCCCTCGACCTCGAAGACGGGCTGCTCCGCACCGCCACCGAACTGGCAGGGCCCGCCGGCACAACCCAGACCAGCCGCGTCACCTGGCGCCTGCTCGAAGAACAGACCCTCGCCACTGCCGAGCAGATCGAGCGGGCCTTCAGTATCAGCCGCGCCTGGACCGGCGTCGGCGACTTCAGCGAGGTCGGTCGCTATGTCAGTGCCGACCAGGCGGTGCCGCTCATCGCAGCATACGCCGTCGTCGACCCGGGCCAGTTGCTCGGCGTCCGTGACGTGGCCTTCTGGATGCCGGCGGCGCCGCCGCCGGGCGCCGAGCGGGCGCTCCTGCTCTGGAGCGACGGCACCGGGCGTGGCCGCAATCCGCCCCGGGCCCTGATCTACCTCGGTGACGGGCGGCGGCTCATGCTGCTCTTCAACGTCACGGACGAACTGGACGGCGAGTTGCTCACGGTCGGGCCGTGGCAGGCCACGCTCCACGCCGGGCGCACCCGGCGCTACACCCTGGCGCTCAGCCGCACACCCGGGGCGGCGGCGAGCGATGGCGGCACACCTGGCGTGCTGATCGATGCCTGGGGCTTTAGCCGCAACGACCTGCTCATGCTGGCGGCAAGCCTGCGCCCCTTCGATAGCCAGGCGCTGGCTGCCCACGGCACGCTGTTCAGCCCTGAGCCGGCCCAGAACCCCGAAGCCTTCGTCCCGCGCCAGACCGCCACCGGACGTGTTCACATTTCTCCCGGGAGCGCGGGCATTTTGCCCGCGTAGACGCGACGAGGGCGGGACGCCCTCGCTTCCAGGCGCGTGTATGACCCCACGTGTGAACACGTACCCGCCACCGGACAATTGACGCTCTCCAGGGCTATGCAGTACAATCAAGCAGTTTGAGCAACCCGAAGCGCGGCGCCGCAGGAACCACCATGAGCAAATTGACCACCGAGGGCTCCTTCGCCGTAACGAGCAGCGCCTGGCCCACCATGATCCGGGAGTTGCTCCGAGCCATGCGTCCCCGGCAGTGGGTGAAGAATGCCTTTGTCTTCGCGGCGCTCGCCTTCTCTGAGGAGCGCCTCTGGCGCTTCTGGGACGCGCAGATCGGCCCTGCGCCGCTGCTGCGCGTCATCGGCGCCTTCGTCGCCTTCTGCATGGCTGCCAGCGCGATCTACCTCGTCAACGACCTGGTCGATATCGAGAAGGACCGCGCCCACCCCAGGAAACGCAACCGCCCCTTCGCCTCCGGCCGGCTCAGCCCAACCGTCGGCATTGTTGCCGCCACCGTGCTGATCGTCACGGTGATGCCGCTCGCCTACGTCCTCGACCCCGGTATGGCCTTCCTGGCTGTCCTGGTGAGCTACGTCGCCATCCAGGGCTTCCTCTATACCTACTGGCTCAAGCACGTCGTCATCCTCGATATTCTCGTCCTGGCAGCGGGCTTCGTGCTGCGTGCCGTGGCCGGCGCGGTCGTGATCGGCGTGCTGATCACCCCCTGGTTGCTGCTCTGTATGCTGCTCCTGGCGCTCTTCCTCGGCATCGGCAAGCGCCGCCACGAACTGACCCTGCTCGAGAACGGCGCCGGTGAGCACCGGCGCATCCTCCAGGAATACTCGGTGCCCATGCTCGACCAGATGATGTCGATCGTGACCGCGAGCATCATTATGGCCTATAGCATCACCGCCTTCCTGGCCCCGGTGGCGCCGCAGGAGCCCTATCCGATGCTGATGCTCACCATCCCGTTTGTGATCTATGCGATCTTCCGCTACCTCTACCTGATCTACCTCCGCGGCGATGGTGGCGCCCCCGATGAGCTCATCCTCAAGGATATGCCCCTCGCCGGCAGTGTGGTGCTCTGGGGGCTGACCGTCCTGGGCGTACTGCTGCTCTTCCCCAACTGATGTACACCTTCGTCAAGCTAGGCGGCTCGGTGATCACCGACAAGGCCGGGCGCGAGGCGGCCGACATGGCGCTGATCGCCCGCCTGGCTGCCGAGCTAGCCGCCGCCCGTAGCGCCCGCCCCGCGCTGCGCCTGATCCTCGGCCACGGCAGCGGCTCCTTCGGCCACCACTATGCCGCCCGCTACGGCGTGCATCGCGGCCTGCCTCCCGGCAGCGACTACACCGGCTTCGCGCTGACCGCCGCCGCCGCCCTGCGCCTCAACCGCATCGTGGTCGATGCCCTGCTCGCCGCGGGCGTACCCGCCCTTGCCCTCCAGCCCTCCGCCGCGCTCCAGGCCGCCGGTGGCCACATCGCCAGCTGGGCGACCGGCGCCATCGCCCAGGCCCTCAGCCGCGGCCTCGTGCCCGTCATCCACGGCGATGTCGCCTTCGATACCGATCAGGGCAGCGCGATCATCTCCACCGAGGCCCTGCTCGCCTACCTCGCCCTGCAGACCGAGCTGCGCCCCGCCCGCGTCATCCTCGTCGGCGAGGACGCCGTCTACACTGCCGACCCGCGCACGAACCCCGCTGCCGAACGGGTGGCGCTGATCAGCGCCGCCAATCTCGACGCCGTGCTCCACGGCGCCGGCGGCTCCCACGCCGTCGATGTCACCGGCGGCATGCGCAGCAAGCTCGAGCTGATGTGGCGCCTCGTCACCGCCATCCCCGAGCTCGAAGTGCGCCTGATCGGCCCTGCCCCCGGCAACCTCGCCGCCGTGCTGCGTGATGAGCCGATCGATGTCGGCACGACGATCCGCCTCGGCTAGCGAGCAGCCGCGGTGAACCACCAGGCCATCGAGGTCCGTGCCAAGTCGAGCGGTCGAGCTGTGGAGTGCCCCGCCTCCTCATACCGATTCTGCTTGCTGGCATCGCATTGGCTCAACTCCACACCTCCACAGCGCTACAGCTCGACAAAGCCCTGTGTGGGGCTGGAGCGCTGTGGAGATGAGCAGGACAATGTGGGATTGCCAATTCCACCTGGTATTATACCAAATCCAATTGGCAGTTCCGCATTGTCGTTGCCGTTATCGCTCATCGTGACGCCATGTGCGGCAATCTGCAATCCAAAATCTGCAATCGGAAATGGTATTACCTCCTCACCCGGTCACCCCATCACCCCATCGCCGCCCGTTCGCCGCTCTGCTATACTGCCCATGCATGCGAACGGACCCTCCGTCCGCCACTGCCAGGCCCTCGTGCTGGATGCCCGCCATCAAACGATGCGCCCCGACGAGTTCATTGCCCGCCGCCGTGAGCGCTGGGCGCGGCTGGAAGCCCTGCTCAGCCGGGCCGGCGCGAGCCTGAGCGGCCTCTCCGCCAGCGAGCTACGCGAACTGGGCCGGCTCTACCGCCAGGCCGCCAGCGACCTGGCGGTCGCCCGGCGCGATCTGCCCGACCATCCTGTGGTCGCGTTCCTCAACCGTCTGGTCGCCCGTGGCCACGGCGCGATCTACCGCGAGAGCGGCGCTGGCGGCGCCGCGCGCGTGCGCGCCTTCTTCGCCGCCGATTTCCCCCGCGCCTTTCGCGCCACCTGGCCGGCCACGCTCGCTGCCTGCCTGATGTTCCTGCTGCCCGCCCTGGCCGCCTTCATCGTTACCTACAACGATCCCGCCCTCGCCGGCGCGCTTGTCCCCGGCGCTGAACAGGTGGTGCAACAGGTGCAGGCGGGCGAGGAGTGGTGGCAGCGTATCAACCAGCAGGGCCGCAGCAGCGCCTCGGCCGAGATTATGACCAACAATATCGCTGTGGCCTTCCGCGCCTTCGCCGGCGGGGTTACGCTGGGGCTCTACACGCTCTTCGTGCTCATCAGCAACGGGGTCTTTCTCGGCGTGGTGGCGGGCGCGGCCCAGCGCTTCAACTTCGCCGACAACCTCTGGGGCTTCGTGGCCGCCCACGGCACGCTCGAGTTCAGTGTGATCTTCATCGCCGGCGGCGCCGGTCTGCAGCTCGGCTGGGCCATCCTCCGCCCCGGCCTGCTCAGCCGCCGCGCGGCGCTCGTCGTGGCGGCCCGCCGCGCCCTGCTGCTGATCCTGGGCTGCGTGCCGCTGCTGGTCATCGCCGGCTTGATCGAGGGCTTCATCTCGCCCTCGGCCCTGCCGCTCACGGTCAAGGTTGCCGTGTCGGCGATCTCAGGCGTGGCGCTGTGGGGCTACCTGCTCGGCGTTGGCCATGCACCAGTTACGGCAGCAGCCGCAGCCACTCCACCACCACCGTCCCCCCATCGCCCACCCCCACCGGGTCCAGGCGTAGCCCCGTGACAATGCCCGTCCAGCCCGTGGCGGCCTCCAGCTCGAAGCGATAGGTGTGCGCCCCCGGGCCGGGCGCCAGCGTCCAGCGCAGCGAGCGGCGCTCGTCGGCCTGGCCGCTGGCGTCGAGGAAGAAGAGCTGTGCGTCACGGGCGGCCGTATCGCTGGCCAGGCGGAGCTCGACCGCGCGGAAGCGCCCGGTCGCAAGGCTGAGTGGCGGGCTGATCAGCGCCGGGTCGACTCCGGGCCGCAGGGCCCAGCCCGGGAGGGCGCTCTGCGCCGGCTCGGCGTTGAGCGCGCGCCAGCCCCACTGCCCGCGCGTGAAGTCCCAGCCGGGGCCGTCGGCCAGTGCCTGCGCCGCCGGAATGCGGTAGTAGCCCGGCAGCCCCGGCGCCAGCGTCAGCGGCTCCAGCGCCGGCTGCAGCGGCGCATAGCAGGCGGCGACCGTCGCCGCGTCGAGCCCCAGCCGCTCGGCGGGGGTGGGCGGCTCGCCCGGGGGCGCGGGGACGGGCCGGATCGCATCGGCGGCGATCAGCACGCCATACCCGCTCGCCAGCGCCGTGTCGATGCGCGCATGCAGCCACGGGCACGCCGCTGCCCAGTCGCCGGTTGCGCGCATCGCCTGGTTCAGGGAGGTCACATGCGGGCGCCCCGCATAGAAGGGCAGGTAGAGCTCGAGCACGCCATCGGGCACGATCAGCAAGTCTCCCGCCGTGCTGTGCTCGGCCAGGGTCGTGGCGGTCACGCGCTGCAGATCGCGCTCCGCGTCGCCGCGCCGGCTGATCGTGACGACGTTGAGCCCCAGCATGGCCACGCCCAACCCCAGCAGCAGCAGTGGCCACAGCCGCGCCCACGCGGTTGCCTGGCCTGCCGTGGGCGGGCAGGCCGCCAGGATCACGAGCAGGTAGAAGGGCGGCAGGCTGGCGATCCAGAACTCGATGTTGTCGGGCTCCCACCAGAGGAAGAAGGCCCCGTACACCACCAGCCAGCTGAGCGCCAGCGCCACCGCTCCGCGCGGCGCGCCTCGCAGCCAGCGCGTTTGCCACAGCAGAACGGCCAGCAGCCCCAGCCCGATGGCCGCCCCGCCCGGCTGCGCAATGCTCTTTGCCAGCCCCGTGCCCAGCAGCGCCAGCTTCGCGCCATCCACCGCGCCGCCCCAGTAGCCGGTGGTGGCATAGCCCGCCGCCCAGCGCGCCAGTTCGTCCCACGAACGGAAGCCACTGAGCCCCAGGCCCACCCCCAGGTAGGCCGCGGCCACAGTCAGCGCCAGCGGCACCCCGTAGGCGCCGAGCAGCACCAGCGCCTGCCGGCCCCGGGTTGGGGCGGGCGCCGCCTCGCCCGTGCCGCTGAGGCCCACGGCCAGCGCCACCAGTGCCGGCACGCTCAGCAGCACGTTCGTCTGGTGGAACAGCACCGCGCCACCCTGAACGACCCCCAGGGCCGCCGCCAGCCCCGCTGTGGGCCGGCGGGCCAGCGCCAGCATCAGCGCAAGCCCGGCGATCAAGAACAGCGCCGCGATGGTGTAGACCTCGACCTCGACGGCGTAGTACCAGTAGGCGTAGCTTGCCCCCAGGAGCAGCGCACCCAGCGCAGCCGGCAGCAGCCGACCCGTCACACGGCCGAGCAGCGCCGCGAACAACCCCACGCCGAGCCCGCCCGCCAGCGCGTTCGCGACCTGCAGCAAGCGCTCGGCGCTGCCCGTCCAGCCCAGGCTCACAGCCAGGCCACGGATCAGCGCGCCGAACGGACCATAGGCCAGGTGATGGGGATGGAACAGCTCGGGCCAGGGCTTGCGGTCAACGTCGAGGATGTACGACAGCGCATCGAACGTGTGAACGTCGGTGAGGGTCAGCAGATAGAGCGCAGCAGACAGCAGCGTCGCAGATAGGGGGAGCAAGCTACGTCGGCCCATAGCCAGCGCAGTGTACCACAGCTCGGCCCCCCAGACATTGCGCTCACGCCTCAATGGCTTCAATGCGCAGCACGTCGCCCAGCCGGGTCCCGGTGGCAGCGATCGTTCCGGCGGGCAACTCGACCACATAGCGCGCGCCCCAGGCGCCGGCGTAGGGTCGATTGGGCGCCATGGCCTCGGTCAGGCCCACCACCCGATGCTGGCGATCGGCGAAGACCACGTCGATCGGGAAGCGCATGAAGAAGCTATGCACACTCGAGCACGGCTCGATCAGCAGGCCCTCGCCAGCAGCCAGCGCCGGGCGGCCCATCAGCCCGCGGCCCCGCGCCAGAAAGCTGCGCGCCTCGCCGCACCGTGCCGCGAGCACGCTGCCCCGTGTTGTGTTCAGCACCTGGAGTACCATCATCCACCTCGTGAGGCCGGGACGCCCTGGCTGCGCCATGGCTCCCGGCCTCACACGGGCTCAGATGCCGCACGAGCGCCCATCTCATACCAAATCCAGTTGGCAGTTCCGCATTGTCGTTGCCGTCATCGCTCATCGTGACGCCATGTGCGGCAATCTGCAATCCAAAATCTGCAATCGGAAATGGTATCACATCACAGGCCGCCAATGCTCGACATGATCCGTGGCACGGCGGGCCCGAGGATCACCACAAACAGCGCCGGAAAGATCAGAAAGACCATCGGGAACAGCATCTTGATCGGCGCCTGCTGCGCCAGCTCTTCCGCCCGCTGCCGGCGCCGCACCCGCATCTGGTCGCTCTGCAGGCGCAGGATCTTCGACATCGACACACCCAGCTGGTCGGCCTGGATGACCGCAGCGGTGAAGGTTTGCACATCCTCCACCCCCGTCCGGTCGGCGAGGTCCTTCAGCGCCTCGCGCCGCGTCCGCCCCAGCCGGATGTCGGAGAGCACCTTCTTGAACTCGCGCGACAGGTCATCATCCCACTTCTGCGTCACCCGTTGCAGCGCCAGGTCGAAGGCCAGGCCCGCCTCAACGCTGATGCAGAGCAGGTCGAGGGCATCGGGCAGCGCCTTGGTAATCGCGCGCTTGCGCTGGGTGATCTTGCGCCCGAGCCAGATCACCGGCAGCATATAGCCCAGCACCAGCCCGACCACGCTGTAGAGCAGTGCCTGGAGCGGAGGCATGGTGCGGAAGGTCACCAGGATGACGATCGCGCCCAGGATCAGGGCCAGCACGACGCGCAGACCAACGAACATCGCCGGGGTGATCCCCCCCGGATTGCCTGCCATCTGCAGGTTGACCTTGAGCCGCTCGGCGCTCTGTTTGGGGCCGTACTTACCGAGCGTCGCGAGGATGCTCCTGGTGGCGGGGATGATCACGCGCTCGTGGAAGGGCTGCTGCAGCTCCAGCTCCTCAAGCGTCATGGCCCGCTCGGTGAACTGGTTGAGCCGCTCGCCGATCGCATCTGGCTGGCGCAGACGCAGCAGGCTCAGGCCGATCAGGCCCACACCAAGCAGCAGAACCACGCCGATCAACAGTAATGTTGTCATCGCTCTCCCTCGCCGTGAGCGTCAGACATCGATATCAATGATCCGCATAATCACGAAATAGCCAATCACGATCATCACCGCCCCCGTGACCGGCAGGCAGCACCAGGCTTCCGGCGGCATCCCCAGGGTGAAGAGCGGCGCCATATAGTCAGGATTGACCATCGAGATGAAGATCGCCAGCCCAACCGGCAGGCCAGTGATCACCCAGGCCGAAATGCGGCCCTGGGCGGTGAGCGTCTGGATCTCGCCCTTGATACGCACCCGCTCCCTGATCGTATGGCCGATCGTATCCAGGATCTGGGCGAGGTTGCCACCCACCTCCATCTGGATGTTCACCGCGGTGATCAGCAGATCAAGGTCATCGGAGGGCATGCGCCGCAGCAGGTTCTGCAAGGCTTCCTCGGTGCTGCGCCCCAGGCCCACCTCCTGCACCACACGGCGAAACTCCGACGACATTGGCGCTGGCGCCTCACGGCTCACCATGTCCAGCGTCTGCAGGAAGCTATACCCGCCGCGCAAGGCGTTCGCCATCATGGTGATCGTATCACCAAGCTGGTCGTTAAACGCCTTGATCCGCTGCCGCGCCCGGAAGTTGAGATAGAGGTTGGGCAGAAACGAGAAGAGCACCCCGCCGGCCAGGCCAGAGGCAAACATCGCGGCCAGGCTGGCCCGCCCGATGAACACCCCGAGCCCGATGCCCAGCAGCGCGCAGAGCAGCTTGATCCCGACGAACTCGGCCACGGTCAGCTTCACATCGGCCCGCGCCAGGTCACGCTGGATATTGCCGCCCTGCCGGCTCTGCGTGACGACCCGGTCGATCTGCTCGAGTGTCTGCCGTGTGCCGGCGCCCGGCTGAGCCGGGACGCCGCGCCCGGCAAACTCTGAGAGCCGCACGGCGACCTCACTGTTGCTCCGGCCGCGGGCCAGCAAGACCACCATAGCGATCAGCAGCAGCACCAGCCCTGCTCCAGCCAGAGTGATCGGCAGCATATCAGGCGCGAGAAAGCGATCCATGGTCCCCTGTCCCCGTAGTTAGAAGCTGAAACGATCGCCCGCCCCAAAGATATTCGGCGGCAGGAAGATGTTGAGCGTCTCGAACTTCTCGATGAACTTCGGCCGCACCCCGGTCGGGCGCAACTGGCCGATGATCCTGCCCCGCTCGTCGATGCCCGTCTGCTCAAAGACGAAGATGTCCTGCATCACCACCACGTCGCCCTCCATGCCAGACACCTCGGTGATCTGCGTCACCTTGCGCGAGCCGTCCTTGAGCCGCGACTGCTGGACAAACAGCTGCACGGCCGAAGCGATCTGCTCACGGATGGCGCGGGCGGGCAGGTCCATCCCCGCCATCAGGCACATGGTCTCGATACGGCCGACCGCATCACGGGGCGTATTGGCGTGGATGGTGGTCATCGAGCCGTCGTGGCCGGTATTCATCGCCTGCAGCATGTCCAGCGTCTCGCCGCCACGGCACTCGCCCACGATGATCCGCTCGGGGCGCATACGCAGGCTGTTGATCACCAGGTCGCGGATCGTAATCTCGCCGCGGCCCTCGACGTTCGGCGGCCGCGACTCCAGGCTCACCACGTGGTCCTGCTGCAGCTGCAACTCGGCGGCATTCTCCACCGTGATGATCCGTTCGTCCTCGGGGATGAAGTTGGAGAGCACATTGAGCAGCGTGGTCTTGCCCGAGCCGGTACCACCGGCGACCACGATATTGGTGCGGGCCTTCACGCAGGCGCCGAGGAAGTCGGCCATCTCCTGGCTCATCGAGCCAAAGCGCACCAGGTCGTTGATCGTCAGCTTGTCCTTGCGGAACTTGCGGATAGTGACGGTCGGGCCATTCAGTGCCAGCGGCCGGATGATCGCATTGACGCGCGAGCCATCGGGGAGCCGGGCATCGACCATCGGCGATGACTCGTCGACCCGGCGCCCCAGCGGCGCCACGATCCGGTCGATAATCCGCAGGACGTGCTCATCATTGCTGAAGGTGATATCGGTCCGGATCAGCTTGCCCTGCTTTTCGACGTAGATCTGCTTCGGGCCGTTGACCATGATCTCGCTCACGTCGGTGTCCAGCAGGAGTTGCTCGATCGGCCCGAGGCCAACGATATCCGCCTCGATGCTCTCGAACATGCGCTGGCGCTCACTGCGCGTCAGCACGATGCTTTCGCCATCGAGGATGGCCTGGAAGGCGTCTTCAACCTGCTTGCGCACCTTCGCCTTGTTCGACAGGTCGAGCTTCGGGTCGAGCTCGCTGATCAGCCGGTTCTGCACACGCAGCTTGATCTCGGTGAAGGTGTCATCCTCACGCGCGACCATCGGCCGGGAGGTGACCGCGGATGGCGTCCCGGGCCGCGCCGGGGACGCCGCCGCGCTCTCGCCCGGGGCTGGCGTGGCGCCGATACGCTTGAGCAGAGACATAGGCTCCTCTTACCGTTTGATCAATCGTGAGAACAGGCCGCTCGACTTCTGGGCCGCCTCGGTGGTCGGCGCCGCAGCGGAGGCGGCGGTCACCGGCTTCGCCGCCGTGGACAACTCGCGGGCCAGCACGCCGAGGTCACGCACCACCTGGTGCGTCGGCTTGCCGATCACCAGCGGCACCCCCTGGTTGATCGAGAAGGTCATCTCCTGGCCGGCATCGCCGATCTGGAGCTGGATCTTGCGCTGGATGTTCTTCTCCACGTCCTCGGCCCGGATGCCGGTGCGGTTGCTGGCCTTGTTCAAGACCAGCATGACCTTCTCGTGGGGATACTCCAGCAGGTCGGCGACCTCCAGGAACAGTTTGATATTGCGAATGCAGTGCATCTCCAGGGTCAGCAAGGTGACGATCCGGGTGGCCATATCGAGCACGGCCAGCGAGCGATCCTGGAACGAGGCCGGCGTATCAACAATAACAAAGTCGAACTCCTGCTTCAGGGCCTCGAGAATCGCCCGGATATGGTCCGAGCTCACCAGTTCGCCGCGCTGCGGATCGGGCGGCGCCAGCAGCACCTTGACCTGCGAGGTATGGGTGGTCAGCACATCGTTGATCAGGTCGCGGTCGAGCTCATCGACGCGCTGCGCCAGGTCGATGATCGTCTTATCGGAGCGCAGGTTCAGGATCACGCTCAGGTCGCCAAAGAGCACATTGGCGTCCACCAGCGCCACCTTCTTACTGGTGAGCTGGCGGATGGCCACCGCGAGGTTGGCGGCCACCACGGAGGTGCCCACGCCCCCTTTCGGGCTGAAGACGGCGATGATCTGGCCCTCGGCGCCGCCCTCGCCGGCCACCGCGACCCCAGGACCAGCCCCACCGACAACGGGGCGCGGCCGGGTCGTTGCCAGCTTGTAGACGTGACGGATGGACTTGTAGAGATCATCGGCGCTGATCGGCTTGGTCAGGAACTCGCGCGCCCCGGCCAGCATCGCCCGGCGCAGGTAGTCCGTCTCGCCCTGCACGCTCATAATAATGACCTGGACCGTCGGGTCCTGGGTCATGATCGCCTCGGTGGCCGTGATGCCGTCCATGTCCGGCATATTGATGTCCATCAGGATGACATCGGGCCGCTGTTGCTTGGCGAGCGCGACGGCCTCGCGCCCGTTGCTCGCCTTGGCGATCACTTCGATATCTTTTTCGAAGAAGAGCAACTTCTCAAGCTGATCGCGCGTGTCAACGATATCGTCGACAATCATGACGCGGATCTTCTCACCATCACTCATAGTTGAACGCTCCTCGCTGGTAGCCAGGTTCGGCGCCGCCTCGCGCCCGTGCAGATTGGATCGCATCATGTCAGGGAGAGCGGACACTCCCTGCCCCCTCGAGGGAGAGCTAGCAGCAGTACCCTTCAAAGACGGCGCGGTACGCGGTACATCCCCCTCCCAACCTCCCCCCGCTGGGGGGGAGGTGTCCAGCTCCCTCCCCCAGCGGGGGGGAGGTGTCCAGCTCCCTCCCCCAGCGGGGGAGGGCTGGGGAGGGGGCGAAGCGCCTATTTGAAAGGTATTGGAGCTAGCAGTTCATTATACCCATCCGCGCGAGAGTTGCACAGCCTGGGCAGCATGCCACGAGCCTATGGGACCCGCGTCGGCGCCGGCGTGCGAGTCGGCTCGGGGGTAAACGCCTCCTGCTCACTGACCACCTGGGGCGGCTGCGAGCGCGGCAGCGGCAGCCCGAACTCGGAGATGAGCAAGTCGAGCGTCACGCCGATCGTCGGCTCGAAGGCGGCATCGCCAGCGCCCCGCAGCACCAGCACCATGCGCGCATTCGAGGCCAGGGCGAACTCCATCAACTCGATCTCCTGGTTGTTGACCGCCAGCAGCACCGTCCAGGTATTTGCCGTCACCTCGCCGGGCGCCTGGCCGCTGGATGGCTCGATCGGCTGGCCCGAGGCATCGACCTGGGGCAGGCTGCTGCTCTGCTCGGGGGCCGTGGCCGGATCCGGCGTCGCCTCGGCCGACACCTGGGGGCGGATGATGCGCAGCACCTGGGCCCGTTGCACGATCGTCTTGGTGCTATTGAGCGTCAGGTCGGTCAGTGAGCGCTCCAGCACCGGCACCGGGACGCCGCCCTGCTCTTCGAGCCGCTGGCCGGTGGGATAGGACTCGCGCCGGGGCACGCTGAAGGTGGCCACGACGTCGACAAAATCCCCGGGGATGATCTGGTCAGCCACGCCGGAGAGATTGTTGACGATGAACGGATAGGCCTTATCGCGGGCCCGATCGGGCTCGGCGCTGGGGATCTGCTGTGAGAGGCCCGGGTTGGTCAGCGCAGCGGCGACGATGATCTCATTCGCGCGGAAGGGCCGCGTGGTCAACTTGCCGATCAGGTCGCTGGTCCGCGAGAAGTTCTGGTTCGGGTCAAATTCGGTCTGCGGGATGGTGATCACATCGAGCAGCGTCACGCTATCGGAGATGACCGTATTGGCTGGGATGTCGACCCGCGCGCGCACCACTTCAACCTCCGGCACCTCGGTGGGCAGGGCCGAGGTTGGCACGGGGCCGCCAACCAGGCCGCCGCCGGCGCCTGGGAAGAAGAGGAACAGGGCAATTGCTCCGAGAATCAGGAGCAGGCCGATCAGCAGAATGAGCACGCCACCACGCCGCATAGGGGGGCATCCTTCCTTTCAGGGAGCGTTCGGCGGGAGAGTGGACCCGAATTCGCCGCATTATAGCACACGCTGATAACCAGAGACCGCGATTTACGGCATTGCCAGCGGCAACCTGCCTTTACACCCTGCTGCGCGCGGGGCGCGTCGCAGGCGACGCTGCCTGCGCCGCGCCTGCGCCGGTCAGCGCCGGAGCAGTGGCAGGTTGACCTGGCTCTGGCTACGTACGCTGAAGTTGACCACCCAGGGCTGGTCCGCGGTGGGCCGGGCGTTCGGCTCCTCGCCACGGTTGTTGGCCTCGCCAGCGGCGCCTTCGGCCACGTAGTTCCACATGTCGAGCAGCACCGCCGCCGCGTAGTTGCCCGGCTGGCTGAACAACTCGCGCACATCGGCGATCGGCTTGCCGATCGACCCGTCACTATTGCGGATTAACTGGCCCTGGTCGTCGCGCACGCGGATCCAGCGCTGCGGCCCCCCCGCCGGGTCCGTGCCGCTCTTCAGCATCATCACCGCGCCCGGCGTCATCTGGTACTTAAGCACGCCGTAGAAGGCCACCACGCAGTCGGGGATCTGGCCATCCGCCACCGGCATCGCCGGGATGCTGCTGGCATCGAGCACCGGTGGGGCCTGGGCGAGCTCCGTGCGCCTGGTGCAGAGGGTCACCCAGAAGGTGCCATTATCCTGCGTATTGGCCGCAAGCGTATTGTTGATGCCGCGCGTGTTCAGATTGATGATCTCCACATTGAAGCTCGACAGCGCGCCGCCCACCCCGGTTTCGGCTGAGAAGTCGCGCAGCCGGATGTCCGGCGTGCCAGTTGGCAGGATCTTCTCGATCGTCACGCGGAACAGCCGTGGCGTGATCGCGGGATTGACGGGCTGTGCCGCGACCTCGCCGCTCAGGCCGTTCTGCAAGAAGCGCACGCGGTACTGGAAGCAGGTCGCGATGAAGTCCTCGCTGCCAAAGACATCGCTCAACCGTACCTTGTTCTCGCCACTGGCGCGGCTGAAGAAGTCCGAGCCGCTGTCACCATCGAGGTCGTACCAGCGGTCGGTCTCGCGGAACACCGACTCGCCCGGGCAGTTCGGGTTCGCGCCGTTGACCTTCCGGAACTGGAAGCGGATATCGGCGTTGGGATTGACCTGGCGGCTCACCTCGGCGAACCAGCTCACCGAGAGCACCCGCGAGTCGTTCTGGACACCATCGGCGCTGATCGTCACCGGGAAGACGTTGGAGTAAAACCAGCCCTCGGTGGTGCGATTGCCCTCGATCACCTCATCGAGGCCGCCAAGCCGCCCGCGGAAGAGCGAGTCGCTCGGGACGCCTGCAGCCGTATTGCCACCGACCACGAAGGCCCAGGCCGAGCCGAGGATGTCGTTGCCGGTGGGATTGTCCGTTGGCGGCAGGGCATCCATCAGTGTTGCCGCTGCATTGAAGCGCGGCTCAGGCAGCACATCGGGCCCGGCATTGCCAATGAAATACTGCGTCGCACCGGGGACGCGCAGGAGCTCCAACTGGTCGTCGTGGACCGCAGTCTGCACCTTACCGGAGACCGTGTTACTGCCGGTGCCACGGCCGCCGATCATATAGAGCTTGTTGTTATAGGCCACACTGGTCAGGCCATAGCGCCGGTCACCCTCCAGTGTCACCTGCTCGTTGGCCGGGTTGGGCCGGTCGCTCCAGGTCACCACGCCATTGGTACGATTGACCCGGCCACGGAAGACAAACTCGTTGACCTGATCCCCCGCCAGGTTCTGCTTGCCGCCGGCCACGACGATCGCATACTCAGTCGTACCACCAACCACCGTCGTGGCCAGCGCGGCGGTATGCTCGTAGAGCCCGGTGGCGCCGCCCTGCAACGGCACGTCTTGCAGACTGCGCGCCCAGGGCGAGCCCGGGGCGATCTGGTTACTCCCCGGCACGCTGGGGGGGGCGCTGAAGGTGCCGTCGGCGTTGACCTGGGTGTAGAACACCGCCCGGTTGATCATATTGCGCACGCCAGCGCTGGGGCTCGCGGTCGGGTTGTAGGCCGCGATACCGCCGATCACATAGAGGAAGGCCCGGTCGCTGGCCACCGGCACCAGCACCGCCGCGGCGCTCTCGATACCCAGCACCCGGCTGTCGATGCCGGTGCCAGCGGTGTCAAACGTGCCGCTGGCGACACGGTTCGGGCTGCGGAGCGACTCCTGTGCGCGCCAGGTGATCGTATCGCCATTGACCACGCCGACCTGGACGACGCCGGTGGTCAGGTTATCGGTGTTGCAATTCTGCTGATCGTCGATCAGGCTGCCGCCGATCACATAGAGAAAGCCGGTGTCAGCGCCGGTCTGCAGGGCGACCACCGAGGCGCGGGTGCGCTCAGCGATCTGGAAGGCCGGGCACTCGGGGATCATCTGCACGGCGGGCAGCTGGCTGCGCAGCCAGTTCTCATTGCCGAAGAAGCGTCCGTCGGTGATCCCGTGGGGCTGGTAGCCGCCGGTGATCTGGTTGATGTTGGCCCAGTAGGTGAAGCCGCTGTTGGCACCACTACTCGTCCCACGGCTACCACCGACGACGAAGAGCCGCCGGCCAATTACGGCTGTGCCGGCCCCGGCGAGCGGCTCTGGCAGGCCACCACCCTGAATGGTTTGCCAGGGTTGGAGGAAGCCCACCGGGGCCAGTTGCACGGCGCCGTTCAGGTCATTCGCGTCGTTGGTGTCAACATCGGGGCCGAGCGAGGTGCGGAAGAAGCTGCCGCGGGCGAACTCGCGCTGCGCATTGTCAAGCGTCTGCTGAATGCCCTGCTGGGCGCTCACATCACGGCCGGGCAAGAGGGTAACCAGGGCCACAACTATGGTCAGCAGACTGAGGAAAGGAATGTGCCGTCGCACATTGTTGCGTGCCAACACTGGCGACCTCCTCTACTAGTGCAGTTCCAGGCGACCTGTTCGGGCATCAGCGCAACCTCGACCGTGTCCAGCTGCGCCGCGCCCAATCTACAATCGCAAATCTGCAATCTGCAATCTGCAATCGCACTAGGGGTGGGCGGCGCCCACAGAGGCGACGGTCGAGAGGCAGCATAGCGGGCTCATCGTCCAGGGCTGGAGGAACGCCGTGCGCTCCGCAATCCAGCCCCCTGGCGTAGGGCCAGGCAGCGAGCGCCATCAAGCTCGCCATCGCTATCATACACGCCGTCTGCTACCAGCATGAACGCTCGGTCATCTGGCCAGCGGCGTGAGAGCCGGACCACGGGGCAGTGCTGCCGCCGCGGTCCGGCTCTCACTGGTTGTTAGTGCCGGACGCACTCGCGTCTAACTGGCACAGACATCGCCGAACAGCCTGAGCTGCAGATCCTGGCGCTGGGTCTGGGTAAAGCTACCCACCGACGTATTGGGGGCAACGGTGATCACGATATCGGATGCGGTGGTATCGCCCTGATAGATCAGGCTATAGCGGCGCGGCCCGACGTTTGGCGGATCGAGCGGGTGGCGGTAGAACAGGTAGGGCTGGAGCCGGTACGTCCCGGCGGGCAGGCGGTCGAAGCGGTAGGTAAGCGCACCGCCGCGCTCGCGGTCAGCCCGGATCGGCGCCCGATACTCGGTGCCGGTGCTCTGTTCGGTGAGAATGACCTCGCCCACATTGGGGTAGATCAGGCCGCCAACCGACTGGAAGTTCTCCTCGGGGATAACATTGGTCCAGGCGGCATCGGCACGCGGCTCGCAGAGCCCGTTCTCGACCTGGGTGTTGATCGCCTGCATGATCGCGTCCACATTGGTGCGCCCATTGCTATCGCGCTGCAGATCGGCCGCCGAGAAGTAGTAACTGGGGAAGGAGGCGATGCCATCGCGCAGACCGGTATCGGGGATATTGGAGAGGGCGACGGAGAAGACCTCGACACCATTGGCCTGCAACTGCTGCCGGCTGACATTGACCGCCTGGGTGATCGGGCGGTCGAGCCCGGCGGGAACGCTCCCGCTCCGGATCGTGCGCCCGCCGATGTCAGTCGTCTGGCAGTTTGCCATCTCAAGCACCAGCGAATTGCGGCAGATGTGGCCGGTTGGATAGGTGTTCTGGTCGCTCGAGCCAGCCCGCAGATTGCTGCTGTTCGGGTTGAGCAACTGGTTGGAGACGCCGTCGGTGATGAACACCACGACGCGCTTATAGTCCCAGGTGCGGCCGTTCTCGGTCACGGTGCGCGGCGCGCTGCCCAGCAACATAGAGGCGCGGAGCAAGCCAGCGGCGCCGTTGGTGCCGCCCTGGGTGCGGTACTGCTGCCAGCCGGCAGCGTTGATGTTGTTGATGATCGTGGTCGGATTGTTCGAGAAGCCACGGGTGTTGCTCGACGGAACACCTTCGGTAAACCAGACCAGGGCCATCTGGTCGGAGGGGCGGCTGGTGGTGTACTCGCTATTGCCCGGCATATTGGTCGAGCGCACAAGCGACTCGAGCGCGCGCTTGGCGACGGTAATGCGCCGCTCGTCGACATTGTTCCAGTAGTACGTGCTCCCGGTGCCGGTCACCTCAACCTGCGGCGCGCCAGCCGGGCCATTGGCGCACTGCCACCAGCCGCGGGCAGGGCGCGAACCGGAGCCGCGGTCACACTGGCCGGCGAAGTTGGCGCTCATCGAGCCGGAGACGTCGAGCACGACGACATACTGGATCGGGCGGCGATCCTGGGGCCGGAACTGGTACTCGGGCCAGAGTGAGACTGAGCCGAGCAACTCGACGACCCCCTCGGTATTTGGCTCGATCACGCCGGTGTAGAGACAGGGCTTGTTCTGGGGCCTGGGGTCGCCGAGAAAAACCATGTCATACCAATGATCGCTTCGCGTCTGGCCCTTCTCGAGCAGCAGGAAGAGGCCCAGACGCACGACGTGGAAGCGCGAGTTGGTGCCCGTGCCGACAGCGGTGCTATGAATGGGCAGGATCATCCTGGTGCCGACGCGCATATGCTCATCCATCGCGGCGCGCACGTCGTTGGAGTTCTTCAAGCCGGTGTCGCCCCAGACCCAGTCGCCCTCATTAAGCACACCCGGCTGCTCAGGGTAGACCTCGGGCAGATTCTGCGGCGTTGGCCAGGGCGCCTCTTCGAAGCCCTCGCCGAGGTTGCCCTCACCGGTGAGGCTACGGGCCAGTTGCACTTCACTGCGCGCGCCGGGGATGCTGTCGCGCCAGCGCAGCCAGCTGAAATTGCCAGGGGTGGTATTGCCACTGACGACCAGGCGCATGGCGGTGAAACCAACATAGCGGTCATCGGTGCCAGGCAGGTCGCCGGGCTGGATGACGCGCCAGTTGAGATCCGGGTCGGTTTGCTCAATGAAACGATCGCCGTCAATCACCTGATTGCTGACCGTCAGCGGGTAGACGCCGGACTGATTGGTGCATGTGCCGGCGTGGGAGAGCGCGCTGATCGGCAGGTCATTGCGCCCAACGACCCGTGCGAAGTTGGTATCAACACGGCCACGGAGGCTCACCTGCACAAAGGCCACATTACCGGGCACACGGTTGGTATCGTTGGTGATGAAGGGCGAGCCGGTGGTGATCGGCCGGCCCTGGGCATCGAGGTACATCGCGCGCAGCTCAAGCTGGCCGGGCGCAGGCTCGGCGCCGGGCTCCGCAACCTGGACGCCGTTGGCCGCGAGCGAGTTGACGATCGAGGTGTAGACCACGCGGTTGGTGGTGGTCGAACTGCGATTGATGTAGGTGTTCATCCCGGCAAGCGCCGCGGTATTGGCCGCAGTGACGGCCCGGCGCTCCTCCGAGAAGGTGTTGCCGACGTCAGCCGACAGGCCAACCATCGCGACGATGATGACGAGCATCAGGCCGAGCAGCGGCAGGCTTTGACCGGGAGTACGCGCAGCCCGCAGGCGTCGGCGTATATGCTGGTTATTCACCATTGGTGTCTCCTCCATCCGTGTGGGTGCTAGGTTGCTGGCTGGTGGTGGGCCGCAGCCGTGGCTGGCACTGCTGCGACCGCACGGGCTGGGCGGCGTTTGCACTGAACAGCACTGATGCTGCGCGTCGACCGGTGCGGCGACCGTAACAGGGGGCGGCGCCAGCCCCCGCGCCGGAGCGCACCGCTAGTTGTAGTACGAGCTACGGATCGGCATAATCGACCGGGTCTCCAGGCGCACCGTATTGGCAAACGAGGGCGCCAGCGGGAAGAGAAACTGGTAGTCGCTGCGCACGGTGACCCGCACCCAGCAACCGGTGCCGCCCGCCTGCATATCTTCACCACGCCGATCGGTGGCGCAGGTGGGGGTGAGGCTGTTCGGGTTCAGGCCCTTGAGCAACTCGACCTGGATATAGGCGTCCGATCGGGCCCAGTTGGTATGGACGGGGCGGCCAGTCTCAAGCTCATCGAAGACGCCATTATTGTCAAGATCGCGCAGATTGGCAAAGCCCGTAGTCTGATTGCCGCCCGCGTTGCGAACGCGGCGCACAATCTCGGCATAATTGAGGTCCACCCGCTGCAACTGGCCATTCTGCAAAATCTGCACCGGGTAACTGCCGAAGGTTGCACCCTCCTGGGCGGCGACGCGCATACCCTGCAGGGTAAAGAAGATCAGGCCCAGGTCAACGGCGGCGGCGAGCAGAAGAAAGAGCAGGGTGCCGGCGAGGGCCAGTTCAACCAGGGCCTGGCCCCGGGCGCGTGGTTGCCGGCGTGGTTGGTGAGAGTGTCGTCGCATACGTCGGCTTGCTCCTGCTACTGGTTCAACTCGCGCCATTCAGCCATATCGCGTGCACAGGCCATCCCTGCCGGGCGCGTCGGATCAACGCCAAGGTTCTCAAGCGAGCGGCGCTGGGTCACCCGCAGATTGATCGTGCCAGTGCTGCCGCCGAAGCGCAAGAGCTGGAACAACGGCGTGATGCCGGTGACCGGATAGTCGATTGTAACCTCGATCGGGCCACGATCACGCAGATTGCGTGTATCCCCCCCATTGGGGTAGCTGATGGTCACGAAATCGACAACATTGCGTCCCTGGTTGATCCCGCCGTTGAAGAGGGTGGTATCCGTCTCCACCGCCGCCATAATCGTATTCACACAGTTATCGCCGCGGAAGCCGGGATAGTCACCATCGCCAGGAGGATTCTGCCGGTAGTTCAGCCACGACTCGTACGGAGGGACCTGGGCTGCGGCCTCGGCGCCATTGCGAGCAGCCTGCGAGACGGTGGAGTAGGCGTAGATCACATAACCAAACTCCATAATCCCGAACAGCACAAGCAGGAGGAATGGCATCACGAAGGCCATCTCGACGATTGATTGAGCAGAATGACGACGACCCATACACTCCTCCAACCTTCCGACCTGTCAAGCGATTATAGGCGCGGGCCGCTCCGCGCCTCAATAGTCAAAAGGTACCGTGTCGCCGCGCAGATGACAGATTGCTGACAGTCTGGCTGGCGCGCCCGGCACGCAGGGCTTGTGCAAAATATGGACAAAACCGTACCTAGTACGGTATACTGGAACGTATGGAGCACTACGCGCATCTGCAAGAGGAGTTCGTCGTTGTCGCAGCGCCGCTGGCCCGTGTCGAGCGGGTGATGACCGAGCAGGCGCTGATGCTGCGCTGGATGTCGCCAGCGGTTCGCTTCGAACCGCTGGATGGCTGGAGTTTCGCACGCGGGGCGCGCTGGCGCCTGACCTTGACTGGCCTGGGGCGGGTTCTCGAGGCGAACTATCTCGTTTACGATCGACAGCCGGGCCTGATCCTCTGGGCCTTTGACGGCTTCTGGGAGGGCTTCGATGCCTGGCACTGGCGTCCCTACCAGGAAAGTCCGACACAAACGCTGATTCAAAACAGGATCGAATACAATCTGCGCATTCCGATTATTGATCTGCTCTGGCCAGCCACCGTGGGCCCGCTGATGGGCTGGGACGCCAGGGTGCAGATGCGCCGGCTGCAGCGGGTATGTGAGGAAGACGCAGTGGGGGAGCAAGCGTAGGATGGCACGACCATTTCTGCCAATGACTGACAAGTGGCGGCGCGAGTTTGTGCAGCCACGGGGCCCGGCCAACGTACCCCAGGAGGGTGAATTCGCGCCAGACTTCACCCTGCCCTACGCGCGCCTGACGGTGAACGCGGCGGGTGAGGAGCAGATTGAGTACGGGCGTACCATCACCCTGAGCGCGCTGCGCGGCCGCCCGGTGGTGCTGAACCTGACGCGCATCGTGAGCGACCGCTTCTTCTGACCACACTGCGCGCCGCAGCTGGATGCTTTGCGGGAAGCGTGTGGTGAGTTCGAGCGGCGGAATGTGCACCTGCTGGTTGTCAGCAGCACCGATCTGGAGATGACGAGCTTCGTCGCGGAGACGCTGCGCGCCCCCTACCCGGTGCTGAGCGACCCTGAGTGGTCGGTGTTTTACCGCTACGGCATGGGTTCAGCGATGGGCGTACCACTGCCGGGGTCGTTCGTGATCGACGCGGCAGGTATCATTCGCTGGTGGTGGGCAGCGCCGTTGTCGGTGGTCTTCTCGCCACCGAGCCCGGCCGCGCTGCTGCAGGTGATCGACGAGCTAGAACTGGCGTAGTTGAGGACCGCCGCGGCCCCCTACGTCACGTGATTGGAGGGGGCCGCGGCTGTTTAATCGTGACCGTCGATATAACGATCGATCATCTGCATCCAGTAGGGCCAGTCGTGGCACCAGCCATCCCAGAGGCGCAGGGCATTGCCGATGCCCCGTTCCCAGAGCTGGCGTGAGAGCAACTCATTCGACCAGACATTGGGATCCTCTCGGCCGGTAGCGAGGATGATATCGGTCTCGCGGAGGCGGTCGAGGGTCCAGGCGTCATTGAGGTTGGGGACGAAGTCGACCGGGTTATGGAAGTAGAGCCCCTGGGTGTAGTGGGCGAAGAAGCGGCGCAGGTCGTAGAGGCCGCTGAGGCCGATCACGCGGCGGACGACGCCGGGATGGCGCAGGGTGAAGATCACGGCCTCGGTGGCGCCGAAGGAACAGCCGGTGGCCATGAGGTACGGGTTGGGATTGGTGGCCTGGATGAGGGGGATGACCTCGGTGAGCAGGTAGTGCTCGTACTGCTCCTCGCGCCACATACGGGCATCGGTCGCCAGGCCGTAGTTGTACCAGCTCTCGGCGAACACACTCTCGACGCAGATCAGTTGCAGCCAGCCCCGCTCGATGCGCGGGGCGAGCGCAGCGACCATGCCGCGCTCCTCATACTCGAAGAAGCGGCCGTGGGAGGTCGGAAAGACCAGGCAGGGCGGGCCGGCGTGGCCGAAGATCAGCAACTCCATGTCGCGGCCCAGGGCCGGGCTGTACCAGCGGTGAAAATCTCGGTGCATGGTGAGGCCAGTGCGGCTGTTCAGACGTCCGTTGTGGGTTGTCGCGCGCGGGGGCACGGCGGCGATACAATCGCGTCCTCGCGTGTCGGATCAGCGCCCGAAACCATCAGCACGCTTGCGCCGCGCTGGAGCGGCGCGTAGCGTCGTGGGGAGCGCGGACACTGAGCGGCTATGATAGCCGCCCTGGAGCGTCGTGTCAATCGCGCTCAATAGGGTACGTGTTCACATTGCTCCCGGGAGCGCGGGCAGCTTGCCCGCGGAGACGCGACGAGGGCGGGACGCCCTCGCTCCCGGGCGCGTGTATGACCCCGGGTGTGAACAGTTACTCAATAGGGCACAAACTCTGGTGGGAGCAGGTGGGCGCCGCTGAACTCGGCACGGAGGGTCGTCGCGTCGCGGCTGACAGCGCTGATCAGCGCCTCGATGTAGCGCTCGCCAGCGCGCCAGCGAACAATATCGCCCTGGCGCAGATCGTAGTGCGTCGGACGCGCGTAGCTGGTGCTACAGTCGATCAACAGCCCGGTGGAGTCGAGATGATCGACCGGCAGATCGGTATAACGATAACCGTAGTCACGGCGATAGACACTGACGGTAACGAGCGGCGGCTGGAGCATGGCCTCGCACTGCTGGACCCTGGTGGCGGTTCCGCTGAGGAGACGCACAAACCGCCCGCCGCGCAGTGGCGCGGCGAGGGCAGTGCGTCAGGCTATTTCTTTGACACTGTCCGAATACCGAACACCGCGTAGAGCGGGCAGAAGCCGAGCGCGGCGGTGGTGAGCATAACCAGCGCCAGGATGGCCGGGATCACCTGCCATGGGCCGCCAAACGGCGCGAACAGGGCGATCAGGCCAAAGACGGCGGCCAGCACCAGCCTGATATCGCGGTCGCGGGTGCCTGTATTCTGGGGCATGGCCCTCCTCCTTCTGGCAGCTGCCACTTCCTTGTGCATCGTTTCACGACTTTGGCGGTAGCATAGCATGGCGGTAGCGCAGCAACGGGTAAGGGACAGCCACCCGGCGTGAAGAGCCGTCCACCACGTCTGATACCAGGTGGCATTGGCAATCCCGCATGGTCCCGCTCAGCTCCACAGCGCTCCAGCTCCACACAGGGCTTGGTAGCGCTAGAGCGCTGTGGAGGTGTGGCGCTGAGCCAATGCGATGCCAGCAAGCAGAATCGGTATGAGGCGACAAGCGGTGGCTGCGCCCAGGCGTCGGGCCAGGCTGATGCGACGTCCATGGGGCGAGCCCCGAACCCCAGCCACGCGCGGGGGGCGGCGGCCCCGTGGCCACGGGCTGGCCAGCGGCAGCTCGCGGGGCGCGCCGCCCCCGGCACTCCCGGGACGCTATTCCGCCCCCTGCGCTGCGTGCGGGGCGCGCCGCCCCCGAGCTAGTGCAGTTCCAGGCGACCTGTTCGGGCATCAGCGCGACCTCGACCGTGTCCAGCTGCGCCGCGCCCAATCTACCATCGCAAATCTGCAATCTGCAATCGCACTAGGGGCCTGCCCGGCCCCCGGCACTCCCGTGACGCTGTCCCGCCCCCTGCGCTGCGTGCGGGGCGCGCCGCCCCCAAGCTGGGGGC
>JACAEO010000164.1 GCA_013388805.1 Chloroflexota bacterium | reverse complement strand
GTGCCGGGGCCGGGACAGCGCCCCGGGGGCGGCCGGGGGGCGCCCGCCGCCCCCTGGGGGCCGCCCGCCGCCCACGGGGGCGTGGGGTACCGCTAGTCCGGCTGCGGCACCAGGTTCTCCCCGGCCACCCAGCCCTGCTGGCCGCCCACGGTGGTGACCCGCCACCAGGTGAAGCCATCGGCCGACTGGGGGCCCTCCTCGACCATCATCTCGGTGCCGATCGGCAGCCGCGCGATGATGTTGTCTGGAGTGATCGCCGGCGTTGAGCGCATCCGCAGGTTGAGCCCGCCCGCCCGCGTTACCCAGGCCGGGCAGCCGATGGCGACCCCGGTGCAGGTGGACGGGATCTGGGCTGCCTCGCCAATCGTGACGCGTACCGGGCGATTAAGGATCTGGTCCGTGCCCTTCACGCGCACGCTGATCGCGGCGGTGCCCTGATCGAGCGGCAGCTCGGCGCGCCAGGTGCCGTCATTGCCCACGGTCGCCTCGCCCAGTACCCGGTCGCCGTTCAGGATCTCCAGCACGATGCCGGGCTGGCCCTTGCCGCTGATCACATTGACGCCAGGCTGCAGCACGGTGCCCTCGGTGGGTGCGTCGAGCGTCACCCCGAGGCCACCGGTGACATTCACCTCGGTCGGCGCGCTCGCGGCGCCGGGATTGCCATTGGCGTCAAGTGCCTCAACAATGATCGACTGCCGCCCCGGGGCGAGGATGGTCTCCAGTTCCCAGCGCCCGTCGGGGCCGACCACCGCCGTGCCGAGGTTCGTATCGCCGGACCGCACGCGTACGCGTGTGCCGGGCACGCCCGTGCCGGTCAGAGTGACCGGGCCACTCTCCAGGTCACCGGCGGGTGCGTCGAAGGTGGGTGCTGCCAGTTCACCGACGTTGAGCAACACCGGATCGCTAGCCGCCAGCACCTGGCCGCTGGCGTCGATGGCACGGGCCTGGAGCTCGGCCGTGCCCGCCGCCAGTTCGGTGTCAAGGCTCCAGTTGCCGTCGGCGCCGACCACCGCGGTGCCGACCGGCGCGCCATTGACCAGCACCTCGACGGTTGTGCCCGGCTCGCCGGTGCCGCGCACCGTGTACGGCCCGGCGACGATCGCCTCGCGCGTGCTGGTGATGACCGGCGCGGCGACCGCAACCATAGTTGGCACGGATGTGCTCACCACCGCAGGGATGGGCGTGGCCACCACTGGCTGCGCTGGCGCCGCGGGTTGCGTCGAGACGCCGGGGCGTAGCAGGGCCAGGGCAAGGGCGCCAGAGATCGCCAGCTTGACCCAGTCGCGACCCTGCCAGCGCCGCTCGTCTGGCAGCTCGGTGACGGTGGTCGTCGTGGTCGTCGTCTGCTGCATCAGTACTCTCCCTTGCGATAGGTGCCGTCGCGCACCTGCTGGGCGAGGACTTTCGCCTCGGCGATCCACGCCGGAATATCGACGTTCTGCCAGGGCTCGGGCCTGATGATCGCGCGGATCTCCGCCTCGCTCATACTGGCCAGCTGTGCAAAGCTCGTCACGCCGGCGTTGAGCAGCCGCTGCTCGTACACCGGGCCGACACCGAGAATGTCGATCAGCGGGTCGCGAGCTGGCAGCTTCGCGAGCTGGCGAGCCTGCTCGCGCCACGACTCGGTGTCCAGCTCAAATACCGCGTTGGGGGCCACAATCGCGCGCAGCCGGTCGGGGTGCATCGCCGCCACCTGCGCGAAGGTCACTACGCCGGCCTTGTACAGCCGTTCCTGATAGACCGGACCGATGCCGTCGATGTCGATCAGCGGGTCGCCGTTCGTTCCGGCGAAGCGGCCAACGGCGAGGCGTGTGGCTTCAAGCTCGTCGTGGAGCGCCAGGTTGTATTCGCGCAGTGAGGCAACCACGGCATTCTCATCCGCGCCGCCCACCTGCTGGGCAGCCAGATGCTGCCCGGCGGTGGCGTCCAGGCTGACGCCGGCACTGCGGGCCTGCTCCAGTTCGACACGCAATCGTTCATTCTCAGCGTTCAACGCGGCCAGCTGCGCGCGCAGCCCGCCCAGTTCGTCCTGGGCCACCTTCAGGCTGCCCTGCGCAGTCTTGAGCTCGCCCTCCAGCGCCGCGCGCCGGTCACCGCAGGCGCGCAACTCGCCCGCGAGTCGATCTCGCTCGCCCTGGATCTTGGCCAGCTGCGTCTCCACCTCCAGCGAGACGATCTGGCGCCGGCGGCGAAACCAGAGCCAGTCCCAGATCCACGCAGCCACAAAGCCGATCAGCGCACCCAGCGTCAGCCACCAGAGAAAAATCAGGTTCATCAGGTCTCCTCCAACGGGTAACAACCACTGTCCAAACATACGCCATCAACCGTGACCGGACGGCGACGGCAGGGGCATACGACGATCGATCGGGATCACGATAAGACTACTACCAACCATACGCGAGTGGCCTACCCATTCGGCCAGGTCATGTTTATTCGCCTGTGCAGCGATCGGCTATAATGGGCGGCTGCAAGGCCGGTTTCCCGGTCCCGATGCCACCAGCAATTGCGAGGCAACCCGATGCGACTGATCATTGTCCGTCACGGCGAGAGCGAGTGGAACCGCATTCACCGCTACCAGGGCCAGCTTGACGCCCCGCTCTCCGAGTTAGGGCTGCGCCAGGCCGAGGCCCTGGCCACCCGCCTCAAGGCCGAGCCGATCGACTACATCTACACCAGTCGCCTGCAGCGCGCGGCACATACCGCGCAGGCGATCGCGGCGCACCATCCGAATGTGCCCTTTGCCTACAGCGATGCTCTGCTCGAGATCGACCACGGCGAGTGGCAGGGCAAGTATGCCCACGAGGTCGAGGCGCACTACGGCGCCGGGCTTCGCGAATGGCGCGAGCACCCCACGCGCTCCCAGATGCCGGGGGGCGAGAGCTTCTCAAACGTGCTCAAGCGCACCCTCGACTTCCGCGAGGAGCTCTGCACGCGCCATGCCGATCAGACGGTGCTGGTCAGCACGCACGATGTGGTCGTCAAGATTCTGGTTGCTGATGCGCTGGGGATGAATATGGACCGCATCAACCGCATCTGGGTGACCAATGCCAGCATCTCGGTGATCGAGTACGGCACCGACCTGCCCTATCTCGTCAGCCTGAGCGAGGCCTGCCATCTTGGCACGCTGGCCAGTACCCGCGAGGGCCAGAAGGCGCTGTAGACGATGATGCTGCAGCGGTCTGGCATTGCCGGACCGCTGCAGAACGAGGGATGGGGTAGCCTGTGGCTAGCGGTCCGCTCAGCAGGTCTGGTTGGTCAGCAGCTTGCAGCGGTCGAAGATCAGCGTCCAGAGCTTGCTGAGCACCTGGCCTGGCACCTCTACAAACTGGTAGTAGAGCATATCCTCCCAGACCAGTTCGCGGCGGATCACCGCCGGCCGGACGAAGGTGAACTGGGCGATCAGGCCGACGTTCCACGCGACGAGCAGCCCCGCTCCGCCGAGGATCGGCCAGGGTCCCACGCGCGGGCGCAGCCAGCCGATCAGCGCCGCCAATCCCATCACGAAGATCGGGGTGCATTCGATCAGCCGACGGAAGCCGAAGGCGCCGCGCAGGTGCCAGGTGGTGCCAAAGGCGCCGTTGATGTAGGTCTGCGCCAGGAAGCCGGCCAGCAGCAACCCGGCCAGCAGCGCGTCTTTGCGTGCCAGCCAGACCAGGCCCAACAGCCCGAGGGCCAGCACGGGCGCCCAGAGAAAGGCGCCGCGCCCCGGGTCAAAGAGCGTATTGAGAAAGTTCGGGCTGCGCCAGTCCAGTTTGCCCGCCACGGTCGCGGACGGGCCGGGCCGCCCATTGAGGATCTGGTACGCCAGCAGTTGCGGCGTCAGCGCCAGGAGCAGGGTGAGCAGAAACAGGCCGTGGCGCCCGAGCAATTGCAGCGCCTCGGGCCAGCGCCGGCTGCGCAGCAGCGCCCCGTAGGTCCAAAGCGCCTCGAGGGCAGGGATGATCAGCAGCAGCCCGAGTTGCTCGCGCGTCATCACCAGCAGACCACCGATCATGCCCAGCAGCAGCCAGCTCCCGGAGCCGCGTTCCAGTGGCCGGCGCCAGTGGCGCATCCAGACCGTCAGGAACAGGGCGAAGAGGAAGAAGCCGGGGCCGTGTGACCAGGGCATCAGGATGATGCTGTAGAAGACCAGCGACGAGGCGAGAAAGACCGTCAGCGTGGCCACGGTGGCCGCGAAGTCGTCGGCGAAGCGGCGGGCCAGCCGGTAGCTGAGTAGCAGGCCGAGCAGGCTGTAGAGCGCCGTCATCATGCAGGTCGCCACGACATAGGGCCGCGCAAAGCCATCGCGGGGCAGGTTCGCGCCGAAGGCATTGGCCAGCAGCACGCCAGCGTCGGCCAGGATGAAGCCGGGCGCCCAGAGAATGGCCGAGCCGACCGGGGCGACATTGCGCAGCAGGCCCGTCTGCGGGTTCGGGTTCATGGCATCTTCGCGCAGCAGCGCGTTGGTCACCGCCATATCGCCGAAGCGTTCGGCCTGTGTCGCGAAGAAGGTGTACTCGTTACGGAAGTCGAGGTCGCGATCGAAATAGACGGAGCGCAGGTAGGCGTAGTACTGCACCTCATCGCTGAGCGCCACGCGGGGCACACTGAGCGGAAGCAGCAGCAGAAAGACCAGCGTGATCAGCCAGGGGCCAGTGTCGTGGGTGGCCATCCACGTCCGGAGGCGGGCGATCGCCGGATGGCGCGCCGCCTCCGGATACGGGGCCGTGTGCTCAGTGGTCATCGTGATGCTCAGCGCCGGATGGTCGGCGCGTGCACGGTTGGGAACGTCACGCTGGTTAGATTCACGGTAGCAGCCAGGAAACCATCAGTCGGGTTGCCGGCGCCGTCGAGGAAGCGCACATAGACATAGTAGGCGCCGGGTGTCAGTTGATCGCGGCGCAGACCTGAGGCCAGGCTCCAGTTGGTGATCGTGAAATTCGCGCTCTCACCAGGCGCCGGGAGCGGCACCCAGACCAGGCCGGGGTCACTGGCCGGATTGCTGATCGCCTGGCGGCTATTCGCGATCCAGACCCCCCAGAAGCCGCGGCCCGGATAGGCATTATCGGTCACCCTCAGGTTGTTAAAGCTGAGCGTGGTCAGGATGGTTGCCCTGGGATTCGAGCTAATCTGGAGCGAGTCCTGGGCTGAACTGGCCAGCACGGGCTTGATCGGGTCGTAGACGAGGGTCTGTGGAAAATCGGCCAGATTGCCGGCGCCATCGCTCACCCTGACAACCAGTGTATTCTCGCCGGGGGCCATCGGGCCGGGGTAGCCGAGCACATTGGCGAACACCTGCTCCTGGATGGGGATCGCCTTGCCGAAGCTGGTCATCGTACGGCCGGCGGCCACGTCCTTCACGCCGCTACAGTCATTGTTCCCACGCACCTCGAGGTAGTAGATCGGCGCGCGGGTGTAGCCGGGATCGCCATCGCTGGCGCCGCCGCTGCCGCTATCGAGCAGCGTGGCGGCGGGGGTGAAGATGGGTGCGCGGCGCGCGACGTAGGGGTTGCTGATCACCGTTGCCGCCTGGATGCCCGTGTCGATAATGATATCGTCGCCATCCACGCCGCTGGTATCGCCATCGGCCTCACGCACCTGGGTGAAGAGGCGTACCGGCACACAGGGTGCGGTGAACAGACTCTCGGGCAGCGGGATCGTCATCGGGTTGGTGAAGGGCTGCCAGCCATTGGAGTCGTTCGCGGCGTCGCTCGGCGCGGCATTCCAGCGCCAGCGGATCTGCGTCGGCTGGCCACGTACATTGAGGAAACTCACAGTGACCGTTGTATCGCGCCGGGCGAACTCGGCATCGTCCCGGATGCGTGGCGCGGCGCCGACATCGGCTCCGGAGGCGGCGGCAAAGAGCAGGTAGCGCAGTTCCGGGGCGCCGCCGCCAAAGAGTTCGCCAGCGACGTGAGCATAGGCCGCATCACTGACATTCGCTGAGAGCCGTGAGTTGAAGATGACGCCCGCGTCATTCGGCGCAGAGATCGGGGCCGTAAAGCTACTTGCGCCCCGTGGGCGCACGGAATAGTAGACTCGCTGGCCGAGGTCGACCACCGCGTTCCACTGCAGGTGCAGGTTACCGGCGCTATCGGAGAAGATATTGGCCGCGCCGAAAGTCTCGGCCTCACCAATGATGCGCCCAAGCGTCCAGGTCGTGCCACCACTGTAGGTCGCCACCCAGATGCCCGAATTCGGCCCCCGCCGCTCGACGCTCCGAAAGGCCACATACAGTCTGCCGTCGGGGTCAAAGGTTAACGTTGGATCAGCAAAATCCGTAGTGGGCGATGTGAGCCGCGTCAGGCTGAAGCGGCTGCCGTCCCAGAACCCACTCTGGATCGTCAGGTGGTCATTCTCGCCAATGGTCACTGCAGCGGCCATCACGCCGTTCGGGCCGGCAGCCAGGGCGGGGAAGTTGTAGGCTGCGCTCGTACCGATGTTCACGCGCGCCGACCAGGTCTGACCGTCGTTGTTTGAGCGGGTCACGACCGCAGGACGGTCAGGCTCACGCCAGGCCACGTAGGCATAGTTGTCACTTGAGACCTCGACGACCGCGTTGACTGGGAAGGCGCCGCTGCCCCCGGCATAGATCACGCGCTGAGGCCCCCAGTCGCCGTTGAGCGGCTTGCGCCGATAGTAGACCGTCCGGCGCTCCTGGTTGATCCAGATGTAGTGCGTTGCACCATCAGGACCGATAGCAACGCTGGTGGTCGAGAAATCAGCCTGGCCAGGCGCATCGCCCAGCCGGGTCGGGGCAGGAAAACTGGTGGCCCGGTCTTGCTTCTGCCAGATGAAGGCGTCGGCCCGGTTCGCATTGGCGGAGAGCAAGACCTGGTCGCGGGCTGCGGCCACGTCGGGGAATTTGATCTCGCGCACGCCGGAGATGGTTGTCTGAAAGACCAGGCGTGGAGCGGCACCGTTCTGGGCCAGAGCCGGCGCCAGGGGGATGATCAGCGCCAGTGCGACGAGTGCGCTGAGGCAGAGCGTGAAACGGCGCATAGCGTGACTCCTCTCGCTAACCGGCTACCAGGCGGTGACGCTGAAGTCGTCGAACAGAATGCCACCCATGGCGCGGGTGTAGATGCCGGCCCGTCCTGCGCTGAGCGGGGCCGCGTCTACCGCTTCGGCGACGATCACCCCGTCCAGGGTCACGGTGATCGTCCCGCCGACGATGCTCATCGCCAACACGTGCCACTGGCGCTCGCGGAAGCCAGGTTCTTTGATTTCGACCAGGGTGGTCACCACGCCCTGCTCAACCTTCTCGAGCACCTGCCTGGGCGTGGCCGGGTAGGCCTGCTTCAGCATTCGATAGCGGTAGTAACTCGCCGTCAGCGGGTCGTCGCCGCTGTAGCGGGCGACAAGGCCCGCAGTGCCATTGTACAGGTCGTAGAAACTCACTTGCACGCGGTAATCGCTCCAGTCGGCGGCGCCGCTGAGGGCGGCTGTCTCCAGGATGGAAGGGTTACCCGCGGCGGCGGTGAAGCGCTGGGCGAGACGTCCGTCCTCGATCGCCCAGACCGGCTGCTGTTCGGCCAGGGCGATCGGCTCCATGGGCACGAACGTCCACTCGCTGATCCTTGCCGGGTCGTCGAAGCTGGCGGCCATGAGCGGCGCTGCGCTCTGGGGGGCGGGCGCGGTTGTGGGGTTGGGGCCGATCGTCGGTGTGGGCGGGAACTGGGGATACGCCAGCACTGGTTGCTGGTCCTGGGCGTTACTTCGTGATGCCTGCCAGAAGGCGAGTCCCGCTGCTGTCACGAGCAGAAGTGCCACCACTGCGCTGATAACGGTCGGCGTACGGTAATGTCTCATGGCCGCACCTCACTGCTGGACGCGGCTGCGCCGCAGGGTTGGGGAAACGATTGTCAACCAGCCTTATTGTACTACCGAATTTGTGGTTTTGTGAATAGGTAGAAGGTCGCGGAGTGTAAAAGCACCCGTCATCTGCTGCCCAGGCAGATGACGGGTGCTGTGGGCCAGATGCCGGCCTCAGGCATGGTTCAGGAGCGGGCGTTCTCGCGTGACCGTTGCTCCACAGCTCCACAGCTCGACACCTCCACAGAACCGCTCTGTCGAGCTGTGGAGCTGTGGAGCTGACGGCTGGATTGTTACGTGAGTTTGAACCATATCTTACCGACCGATCAGCGGGGCGTAGAGCAGCGGCCGGGTAAGATTGCTGACCGGCACTTCGGCGACGACGTAGCCATCGCTGGCGTTACCCGCTCCGTCGAGGAAGCGGATGTAGATGTAGTAGTCCTCACCGGGTACCAGATCCTGGCTGTCCAGCCCGGTGGCCAGGCTCCAGTTGCTGACCCTGAAGCTACCGCTGCGGACGTTGAACGCCTCGACGATGGTCCACCTGAGGTTGGGGTCGTTCAGTGGATCGGCGACTCGCTCGGGGGCATTCGCCATCCAGACCCCCCAGATCTCATCCGGGTAGATGTCATCGTCGAGTGGAATGTTCTCGAACTGCAGATCCTGCAGCAGGTCGTAGCGCGGATGGGGGGTGACGGTGACCTGGCCCGGGGTGGCGAGGCCGGCCGTCTGCTGGTTAAGCACCGGTTTCTGAGGGTCGTAGATCACATTGAGGTCGAAGGTCCGCGAATTGCCGGCGCGGTCGCGCACCACGGTCACGAACGGTCGCGCCCCCGCTGCGTCGCCGCTGAAGCCGGGCAACGTGATGCGCCCCGCGAAGCCGCTCTCGCTGAGCTGGTACGTCGTCTCGATCGTGGTGGCCGTCTGGCCAACGCTGGCGGTGGTCAGGCCGTTGCAGTCGGTATCGGGGATCACGTTCAGGTAGGTGAACGGGTAGCGGGTATAGTTCGCTGCGCCGCCAGGTGCCCCGCCATCGGGGGCCGGGGGTGTTCCATCGCGAACCGCTCTGGCGAGCGGGTTCTCGAGGTAGACGTTCACCTCCACCACGCCGTCGATCTGGATGCTGTCGGAGCGGGCCTGGGCCTCGATCGCGCCGGTGCGCGTATCGCGGAGTTGGGTAAAGAGGGTTGCCGGCAGACAGGATGTATCGCCATAGAGCGCTTCAGGGACGACCACCCGGAGCGGGTTGCTGAAGGCCTGCCAGCCTCCTGAGTCGTTGACCGCATCGGTCGGCGCGGCGTTCCAGCGCCAGCGGATCTGGTCGGGGGAACCCTGGAGGCTCGGGAAGCTGACCAGCACCGTCGAGTCGGCGCTACGGCCGACGAGCGTGCTATCGTTCTCGATCACCGGCTGGCCACCGAAGCTATCGGCGCTGAAGAGCGAGTACCGCGTTCGCAGGCCGGAGCCGGAGAACTCTTCGGTGACGATGTGGTTCAGCGGGCCACTGGCTGCAACATTCGCAGAGGCGCGTGCATTGAAGAGCGTCCCGCCAGCGGCTGAGGCAATCGGGCCACGGAAGTCACTGGTCGCAGGCTTGAATGCGTAGAAGATCTGGTTACTTCCCGAGGGCTGGCCGATCCAGGACAGGTGCAGGTTGTTCTGCTGGTCAAAGTTGATGTTCACCGTGCCAACGACGCTGCCACCGACGATCCGCGAACGGGGCCAACTCCCATCGGGCTGGCGCTCTGCATAGAAGACACCCGAGTTGCCTCCGCTCGTCGCCACTCCGCGCCAGGCAGCGAAGACCCGGCCCTGCTGGTCAAAGCTGATGCTAGAGTCGGCCCAGTCGCCGGCCAGGGTTGTAATCCGGGAAATATTGAAACCCGAGCCATCCCACAGACCGGCGAAGATCTGGAGCTTTTCGCCAAAGCCGGCGGTAAAGGTCAGCGCTACCCGGCCCTCTGGGCCAGCGACAAGACCCAGTGGTGAGCCATAGGCAACAAGATCACTCGCATTCGTGCGGCTCGTCCAGCTCACGCCGCCGTTCGAAGATGTGCGGTAGCGCACCGGCAGTCCAGGATCACGCCAGGCAACGAAGATCTGGTTGGTGGTCGAGACGGTGACTTCAACCGACACCGGGAAGGGTGTGCCTCGATCGACGATCCGGGTAGGTCCCCACTGGCCCTGCGGTGTGCGCTGGCGCAGAAAGATCGTGCGGGTCGGCTGATTGATCCACGCCGCCCAGATTGAGCCATCGGGGCCAAGCGCCACCGAGGTCGGCGAGTAATCCTCCTTGCCCTCAGCGGGGCCAAGATCAAAGGGGTTGCCGAAGCTCGCCTCACTGGCGCCCTTACTCCAGTAGAAGGCCGTTGAGCGGTTGGCATTGCCAGTGGCGTGCACCAGATTGTTGCCGGCGACAACATGGGGATACTTGACCTGGTTTGAGTTCGGCAGAATTGTCTCAGCGATCAGCCGCAGGCCGCCCGTCTGGGCCTCGGCCCCGGGGGTCGCCGGCGCCGCGAGCATGGCGGCAAGCATCGCGAGGGTACACAACGCGACGATGGACGTACGCAGCATGGCTATCTCCACCTCCAGACGTGGTCTGTGCAGCGCTTGCTGTCAGGCGACCACGCCACATTGTCTGAGAGGACGTGGTCGTTACGGCTGGACGACGGCGAAATCGTCGAACAGCATGCCACCGATCGCGCGGGTGTAGATCCCGGCGCGGCCAGCAGCCAGCGGCGCCGGGTCAACCGCCTCGGCCACCACCGTCCCATCCAGGCTCACCGTGATTGCACCGCCATTAACGCTCATTGCCAGCGTGTGCCATGCGCGCTCGCTGAAGCCCGGCTCTTTGATCTCAACCAGCGTTGTTGCGACGCCGCCCGTGACCTTCTCCAGCACCTGCTTGGGGCTGGCCTCGAAGCTGTTCTTGAGGATGCGGAAGCGGTAATAGCTGGCCGTGGTCGGGTCGTCGCCGCTGTAGCGGGCGATCAGGCCGGCGGTGCCGTTGTGCAGGTCGTAGAAGTTCACGCTGACGCTGTAGTCGGTCCAGCCAGCCTCGCCGATGAGGGCAGCCGTCTCCTGGATCGAGGGATTGCCCGCAGCAGCCGTTGCGTTCTGGGTAAGCCGGCCGTCTTCGACCGCCCACACTGAGGCGCTATCGGGGAGCACGAACTCCAGGTCGACGATCTGCCAGGCGCTCAGGGCGCTCGCATCGTCGAAGGTGGCGGCCACCAGCGGTGCGCCACTCTGCAGCACGGCCGGCGTGGTGGGGTTGGGGCCGATCGTCGGAGTTGGCGGGAACTCGGGATACTGTAGGATGGGCTGCTGATCCTGAGCAACGCCCCGCGGCGCCTGCCAGAGGGCCACGGCGATGATGGCCAGCACCAGGACGCCGATCACGCTGCTCACGATGACAGGGGTACGATATCGTTTCATAGACGGAGCCTCCTCTCTCGCTATGTGTCCCGCGGGCGTAATGAGGGGGAGAACGGGCTACGGGGGGCCGTAGCGGGGTAGGCCGCGGCGGGTGCGGCCCGTGCGGGGGCCGCAAATCTTAGACCAGATCACCTATTCTGTCAACGCCACCCCAGCCGCCGTCACCTCCGGGGCGGCGGCGCCGAGCAAAGGCTGGTAGAGCCGCAGCAGATCGGCCGCGATCTGCGTGGAGCTGAAGGCCGGCGCCATGGCCAGCGCGCGCGCGCTGCATGCCGCCCATGCGGCCCGGTCGATGAGTAACTCGTAGAGTGCCTCGGCGATCGCCGCGCCCGAGCGCGGGTCCACCACCCGCCCAGCGCCGTGGGCCGCGACGTAGTCGCTCACCCCGGTGGTCCGCGTGACCACGGTCGGGGTGCCCACCGCCGCGGCCTCGACCACCACGCGGCTGAACGACTCGGCCACCGAGGGGACAACCACCACATCGGCGGCGGCGAGGTAGCTGATCGCCTCGGGGTGGGGAATGCCGCCGGTGAGCTGGACGTCGGCGCCCACCCCGGCAGCGTCGGCCCGGGCACGCAGGTAGGCGCCATAGTCGCCGAAGCGCGGGGTCGCGCGGCTGGGGCCGACGATCAGCACCTGGGGCGCGCTGCCGCGTCGGCGCAGGTGGGGGACGGCATCCACCAGGTAGGCGATGCCCTTGAACGGATGCAGCCGGTTCAGGCTGACCACGATCGGCCGTGTGGGGTCGAGGTGATGGCGCTCGCTGATGCGTGCGCGGCAGTCGCGTCGGAACGTGCTCAACGCGCCCGCTGGTGGAAAGCTGTCGGCAGTGATGTTGTAGGGGATGGCCGTTACCTTACGCGGGTCTGCGCCGAGACGCACGGCCAGTTCTTTGATCTGGGGTGAGTCGGCGCGCAGCACGGCAGCCCGGCGGAAGATCCAGGGCAGCAGGGCACGCACCGCACGGAAGCGGCCGTAGCCGTAGTCGTACTCGGGCTCGGCCATGATGTCGGCCCCGGGCAGGGTGATGGCCAGCGGCGGCGCGTACTGGCGCGCACCCAGTGCTGCCACCAGCCCGAGCGGAAAGGCCGTTTCGATGTGCGCCAGGTCATAGCGCCACTGGCGGAGCAGGCGCTGGAAGTGGAGGGCGGCCCCGGCCAGGTAGGGATAGGGGAGGAGGGCTGCCACAACGCGGTTGGCGACCTTCAGCGGGGCGCCTGCGCTCACCGGAAGCCGGTGGACGACCACGCCCTCCTCGACCGTCGTCGTGCGCGTGGCGATCCCAGCGTCAAGGCTGAGCACCTCGGCCTCGACGCCAGCACGACGCCAGGCCGCGATCACCTCGCTGTGAATGCGATTGCCCATCGCGGCGCTGTCGTAGCGCGGAATGCAGTAGAGAACGCGCATGGTTCCTCGGCCCATCACGGTCAGCGCGCAAGCGAGCGTGCTGCTGGCATGCCTGGTCCAGTGATGGGTTATAGCTATAACGGATGACAATCCAGAAAGGTTGCGGCTCCAACCTGAGGGTTACCTGAGATAACGGTGTGGGGCGGATAACAGTTCACGGCTGCCGCTCCCAGAGCTCCAGGCTGCGCCCCGAGCGGGTGCGAACGCTGATCAGCCGGTAGCGTGGTTCGAGCGTCGCTGCTCCACCGAAGTAGTCATCCCAGATGCGCGGGATGTAGTCGGGGCGGCGCTGGTCGAGAATGTAAGCCGGGTCGCGCTTCTCGTGACCGGCGACCCCCTGTCCCATTCCTGCCATCGCCAACCGGCTGATGTGCCGATCGGTGAGGCCGTACATGTCGATGGTGGTGCGCTGGCCATAGAAGGCGATCGCGCCCGCGCCGGCCACGGCGATGCTCGCCTCCGGCGGGGTGTGGTCGGCCATCCACCAGCCGATCTCGCGCCAGATCCAGACGCTCTCGTCCAGCCCGCGGATCGTCGTGTCGAGTGGGGCGGTGCGCACCAGGGCGGCCAGCGCTCCGGCCGCCAGCCCGAGGGCCAGCAGTGGCCGGACGAGCCATTGCGCGGTACGTGGCGCCGTGAGGAGGGTGGCCAGGCCGTCGGCCAGCAGGATGGCGATCCAGGGGATCAGCGGCACGAAGAAGCGCTCGCCGCGGAAGTGGTCGCCGCCGATGGCGATGATGTAGGCGCTATAGACGAGCGTTAGCGGCAGCGCATAGCCGCGCCATGAGCCCAGGGCCGCGCGCCAGCCGCGCAGCCAGGGCGCCAGGATCACCAGCAGCAACGGGCCGCCGAGGGTCAGTGCGAAGCCGCCGGCGTAGGCCAGGCCGCGCTGCACCTGGTGCAGGCCGCCGCCGGTTTTGGCATAGAAGGTGTTCGGCAGCAGGTCGCCGTAGAAGCTGAGGCGCCAGGCGAAGTAGGGCAGATAGACGATGAGGAAGGCGCCGGTGAAGACGTAGAGCGACAAGAGCCGAGAGCCGATCGTCCTACCGTTGTTGTTCGCATGCTGGGCAGGCTGGAGCTGATTGTCACCGCGCGCCCTTCGGCTCCGCGGCTCCCGAGCTTGTCGAGGGGCAGGGTCCACCCTTCGGCTCCGCGGCTCCCGAGCTTGTCGAGGGGCAGGGTACGCGCCGCGCGGGGTCTTCCAGCCACGAGGACGGAAGATTCCTCGCTGCGCTCGGAATGACAGGGGCGCTGGCACGGGAACTCCAACGGCAGTTCCGCTGCCTTCCGACCCCTGGCAGAGCAGCCAGCCGAGCAGGTGGAACCCCGTCAGCCCAAGCACGAGCACGCCCTCGGGCCGCGTCAGCGCTGCCAGGGCGAAGAGCAGCCCGGCAAGGCCGAACGCGCCCGGCGCTGGAGCCGCGCGCAGCGCCGCGAGGTAGCAGCCGCCGCCGGCGAGCACGAGCAGGGTGAACAGGCCCGTCTCCAGGCCCGAGCCACGGGCGGTGTAGAGCAGCAGGCTCTGGCTGGTGGCCACGATCAGCGCCGCGACCAGCGCCCAGGCGGTATCGATCAGCCGCCTGGCGACCACATAGGTGCCCATCGCGATCAGCAGGCCGATCAGCACGCCGGCGGCGTGGCTCCAGAGCACCAGGTCGCCGCCCAGCCGCAGCACCGCGGCGGCCATGATTGTCCAGAGGAAGTTGGTGTAGCCCTCGACCCGCTCGCCAGGGTTGTAGACCAGGCCGTGGCCCTGGATGAGGTTCTGGGCGTAGCGAAAGGAGATGAAGGCATCGTCGGAGAGCCAGGCGGGCCAGATCAAGGCCGCCGCAGTGATCAGCAGTGCCAGAGCGGCCAGGCCGAGCCGGGCGGCCAGCGGGCGGGCGGCCAGGGCGGCGAGCAGCACGCCGGCGATGGCCAGGGCAGCCAGCCAGCTGAAAGGCAGGGCCGCGGGCCGGTAGCGGGCGCTCAAGGTGACAAGCCCCAGGCCCGCGAGTCCGGTCAGTGCCAGCGCGTGGCTCCCGGGTTGTTGTAATAGCCGCAGCAACGTCCACAAGCCGCCGAGACTGACCGCCAGCGCAATGAGCGTGAGCGGCTGCGCATCAGCTAGAGGCGTGATGGTGAGATCGGTAAGGATCACCCCCAGGGTGCGGGTATCGTCAGGAGGCGTGAACGGCTGTGTGTGCAGACCAAACCACAACTCAGCATCGGCATAGGCAGTGTCTGCATCGAGCAGGAGTTTGTAGGTCCGGAAGGGATCATCGGGAACGACTACCGCAATGGGTTTGCCACCAGCAAGGAACGTGAGTGGCGACGCTCCGCCAGGATTGGCGCCGCGCAGGCGCACATCAACCAGGTAGTGCCGCGCAGCGTAGTATGCGCCCCGGAGTTGCACGAGAGCCGAGTCGGTCGTCCAGAGATAGCCATAGCCATCCGGATGCCGTTCGGTGCCGTTGAAGCCCGCGGAAAAGACCTGGTCAGTGGCAACCTGGCCGTCGGCGATTGACACGATCTGGGGGTTTGGGCGTGTCGCGAAGAAAAGCAACAGCGCACTGCAGATCAGTAGCAGGGTCGTCAGGGCAATTGGTTCATAGAGGGCCAGCCCGGCGTGCCACAACGGTTTCGTCGCAAGGCCCTGCCCTTTGCTCGTGGACAGTCGTGCCATGAGATTTCGCCATGCTGCGGAGCTTTGCAGGTAAGTCGTGCGGATGTCGCGTGCGCGTCTCACCTTTTGCGCAGCGTAAACATCACGTAGAGCGGGTCACTCCGATCAAAACGCGCTTCGAGGGGATGCACGAGGAGGGTCAGCAGCAGATCCTTGAGCACAAAGCGGCGCCAGTAGCGAGTGAGCCAGGTCTCGTGGTAGCGTCCGTTGAGGATGGAGCGCCCAAAGCCCGCTAGTGGGCTCATCAGCAGGCCGCCGGGACGGGCATAGACGCGCTCCAGGTCCTCCGCAGTGTAGAAGCGGAAAAACGAGCCGGGCTTGCCCTCCTGCACGAAGGTATTGCGCGCCACCGGCACGAACTTCCTGATGCCCGCGAAGAAACTGGTCCGCTCGCTGCTGGTAAAGGGCAGGGTAAGTGCGGCCACGCCGCCGTGGGCGAGGACACGCCCCAGTTCCTGGCCAACCGCCACATCGTCGGGGATGTGTTCCAGTGATGAGATGGCGGCTACCCGCAGGACGCTGCCGTCGCGGATGGGCATGTGCGTGGCGCTGGCGACAAGCGGGAAGAAGCGGCCATCACCGGGGCGTGCCGTCGCCCGGCGCTTATCGCGCTGCCAGCGTACCCGCTCGGCGTCAAGCTCCAGCACCACCACATCGACGCCCTCTTTGGCGAGCATATGTGGAAAGGACGAGGTGCCCGAGCCGAGGTCGAGCACCAGGTCGCCACGGCGGAGGTCGAGGGCGCGGGTGGCCCAGGGGTACTCGATGAGGCGCCAGAGGCTAAAATCGTTGACCGTCTCGCGCAGGATGCGCCAGCCGTTCAGAGCCACCTCGTAGGCGACGGTGCGCCAGGCCCCGAGGCGGATGGGGCGTCCGGGGCGGCGCTGGGCCGCCATCTCGATCGTTGCCGTCATAGGGATGCGGGCTGCCCCGGTATGCACGGCAGCGGCACCGCCGCTGCTGCAAAACTCCTCGATGCTGATGCCCAGGACAGCCAGACTGAGCCGGCGCGTGGGCTGGCCCGGCGGCGGGTCCGCCGGGGCGTCTAAGTATAGCACAGTAAAAGATACTGCTGGCAAACCCGGGTGCGTGGTACTCCGGCCCGTATGCGGGCGGGACGTCCGCGTACCCGGCGTGGGCGACACGGTGTTCGCCGTCAGGATCCTGAAAGGGGAGTTGGGGGCGTGAGGGCCAACAGCGCTGGACCTGGTACCAGAGGTTATCGTGGGGGTGCGCCTATGGCCCCCGCTCGGCGGCCAGTACGGCCACGCCGGTGTACCAGGGCGCCCGCTCCAGATCGAGCAACCCGGTCGGGCTCTGGATGCTGACGACAAGCGGCCTGGCGGGGTCGCACGCCTGGGCATCAGACGGCAGCGCGACCCACTGGTCGGCGCCGCTGAGGGTGAGCGTGCGCTCCTGGCCGGCAGCGCGCAGCGAGACGGGCCGTCCGGCGGGGCCACGCAGCAGCAGACGCGCCTCGCCGCAGCCTCCGAGGCGCAGCCATGCCGTCCCGAGCGTCCAGCGCCCTGCGGGCAGGTCGAAGCTGGCGGGGGCGAAGCCGAGGAAGTGGCCGATGGCCGTCGCGTCGCCGGGCACGAGGCGTGTGGGGGCGGCGGTAGGGGTGGCGTTCCATGCCCACCAGTAGAAGTCGTTGGTGTCGCGGCCAAAGCTGGCGATACGGGCCTGGGCCGCCGCAGCGCCGGCGGCGTCGCCGCGCAGCGTGGCGAGCCAGCCCTCCATCGCCAGGGCGTAGAGACTACGTGGCTCAAGGGCGCTGGCCTCGGCGAACCAGCCAGCCGCGGCAGGCAGATCGCCGCGGGCGAAGGCCAGGTCGCCAAGGGCGATCGGGCGCAGCGAGTTGGCCGGGTCGGCGTCGCGGGCAGCGCGGAAGGCAGCCTCGGCGGCGGCAAGATCGCCACGGGCCAGAGCCTGGCGCCCCGCGACGGCGCTGCGCTCGGCATGCGCCCAGGTGACATAACGCATACTGACGATCAAACTGAAGAAGAGCAGCCAGCCGAGTAGCATCACGCCGGCGCGCAGCAGGGCCGTGCGCCCGGGGCCGCGGCGCAGCGCGCGCAGGGCCGCCGGCAGGCGCCAGAGGGTGTAGGCGCAGAACGGCACGAGCACGCCGACCAGGGGCAGACGCAGGCGGTGATGGGCCACGGTGATCGCTGAGAGCGCCACGCCGAAGGCGAACCAGGCGACGGTGGGCGTGGCGCGGTGCCACGCTGGTGCAAAGCAGAGCCCGGCGATGCCGCCGAGCATGATCAGCACATACTGCAGGTCGGCCAGCAGGCTGAGCGGGCGGGGGTTCTCGCCGGCGCTCAGCGCGATCTGCTCATCGCGCGGGCTGATCGTCACCACGTCGCCCACGGCAAAGCTGCGTGACTGCAGCAGGAAGAGCGACGCCAGCTTGAAACGCACGCGGTTGAGGAACAGGGCCGGGTCCTCGCGCATGCGCTCGACGGTCATGCGCACGGCGAGGGCCTGGCGGTCGGCCAGGTTGGGCAGGCTGAAGATCGCCGCCTCGCCGGCGCGGCGGTCCTCCTCACTGCGCACGGTGCCGTACCACATGCTGATACCGCCGTTGGTATCGACGAGAATGAGCCGGTCGTGAACCAGGTAGTTGCGCAGCGTCCAGGGGCCGATGACGAGCGTCGCGCCAAGGATGAGCGCCAGCGGCGGGCCGAGGCGGGCCGCCGGGCCGGCGCGTGGCGGGCGGGTCGCGAGGAAGAGGACGAGCAGCGCGGCGATGGGCACGAACAGCAGCGCCACGGCGCGGGTAAGCGCCGCGAGGGCCAGCGCGCCACCGGCGAGCAGGGCCCGGCGCCAGCCGCCCGTGGTGATGGCCCCGTCGAGCAGGGTCAGGGCCAGCATGATCAGCACCACAAAGAGCGCCTCGGCGAAGAGCACGCTGCCGAAGCTGGCGAGCGGCACAAAGCTGGCGGCGATCGCCGCGCTGATCAGCCCGGCGGCGCGGCTTGCGAAGAGGCGGCGCGCGAACCAGGCGAAGGCCAGCACGCCCACCCCGGTAAGTACGGCCTGGCCCAGCAGCGCCCAGCGCACATCGACGCCGGCCAGCGCAAACATCAGCGCGAGGAAGGCCGGGTAGAGCGGTGGCCGCAGCCACTTGCCCGTATCGTGGTAGCCGCCCTGCAGGATATGCAGTGCGGCGCGATAGTACTCCTCGGGGTCGCCGGGTTGCACGGCGCCGGCCGGCGCCTGCCAGGCCCAGAACCAGAGCCGGAAGGCCACAGCCAGGGCAGTGATCAGGGCCAGGGCGAGCGTGTAGCGCCGGTGAGGGCGATGCGCAGGATGGGCGGGGGCGGTCATGCGGTAGTGATCAGCATACGTGGCAGGCGCTCCGCCACAGAGCTCGCCGCTGCGGGCCGTCCGCCAGAGTCCCACGAGCGGCTAGCAGGCCTGGCCACAGGTGTGAGTAGTATACTCGAAGTGCGACGCTGCCGTCGCTGACAGCCAGGCGTCCCCCTGTTCGGGTGCGTTGACGCTGGCGGGGGGCTATGCTATACTCCGCAGCGTGGTATTTCCCGGGGCGGAGTATGATGCGGATGGCCAGCACAGCGTACAGCAGGCAGATGTGGCGAACAGCGCAGGTGCGGGGCGGAGCGGCCCTTGCCCGCCGTCGTCCCCGTCGCCAGCCAGCCCTGTGCCCTGGCTAGCCGTGCTTGTTCGCCGTTCGGCCGCAGGCCAGCTTTGCCAGAGGGCAGGCTGGCCCTTTTTGTGGGCGCCGGTGGACCCGGTGGACGATGCAGCGTGAGCAGCGAGGTGCGTGATGGCGAAGGGTGATGTCAACAAAGTGGTGCTGGCCTATTCGGGCGGCCTGGATACGTCGGTGATCGTGCCGTGGCTGCGTGAGAACTACGGCTGTGAGGTGATCTGCTTCTGCGCCGACCTGGGCCAGGCGGAGGAATTGGCGGGGCTGGAGGAGAAGGCGCTCAAGAGCGGTGCCAGCAAGCTGATCGTGCGCGACCTGCGCGAGGAGTTCATCCGCGACTACATCGTGCCGACCATGCAGGCCGGCGCGATCTATGAGCGCAAGTACCTGCTCGGCACCTCCTTCGCCCGCCCGATCATCGCCAAACACCAGGTGGCGGTGGCCGAGGCCGAGGGGGCCGATGCCGTCGCCCACGGCGCCACTGGCAAAGGGAATGACCAGGTGCGCTTCGAGCTCACCTACTTCGCGCTCAACCCGCGGCTCAAGATCATCGCCCCCTGGCGCGAGTGGAGCATCCGCAGCCGCCAGGATGCGCTGGACTACGCCGCCGAGTACCATGTGCCCGTCACCGCTACCGCCGAGAAGATTTATAGCCGCGACCGTAACCTCTGGCACCTCAGCCACGAGGGTGGCGTGCTCGAAGACCCCTGGAATGAGCCTGAGGAGGATATGTTCCAGATCAGCGCCAGCCCCGAGGCAGCGCCCGATACCCCCGAGTACCTCACGCTGGCCTTCGAGCAGGGTGTCCCGGTCGCGGTCAATGGCGAGCGGCTCGGCCTGGTCGAGCTGGTGGAGCGGCTCAATGCCATCGGCGGGCGCCACGGGGTGGGCCGCGTCGACCTGGTGGAGAACCGCCTGGTGGGCATGAAGAGTCACGGCGTCTATGAGACGCCCGGTGGGAGCCTGCTCTACACCGCCCATCGCGAGCTCGAAAGTATCGTGCTCGACAAAGAGACCATGCGCGCCAAGGACCGCATCGCGCTCGATTACGCCGACCTGGTCTACAACGGGCGCTGGTTCACCCCTGTGCGCGAGGCCTATGACGCCTTCGTGCGTACGACCCAGCGCACCATGACGGGCGAGGTGCGCATGAAGCTCTACAAGGGCAACATCATCGTCGTTGGCCGGCGCTCGCCCTTCTCACTCTACAATGAGGATCTGGCCACCTTCGGCCCCGACATGGTTTACAACCAGCAGGACGCCGAGGCCTTTATCAAGCTCTATGGGCTGAGCATCAAGGTGCAGGCGCTGATGAAGTAACGGCGCGGCTGCGTTCCGACGGGACACCCACCATGACACATCTCTACCTCATTCGGCACGGCGAGGCATGGGCGAACGTCAAGCCGATCGTCGCCGGCATGCGCGGCGATCAGGGCCTGACGCCCCGTGGCGTGGCCCAGGCCGAGCGGCTGCGTGACCGGCTGGCACGCGGCGAGTTGCAGGCCGACGTGCTGATCGCCAGTACGTTGCCCCGGGCCCGCCAGACTGCCGAGATCATCCAGCCGGCCCTGGGCCTGCCGATCATCTTCGATGACGATGTGCAGGAGTTGCGCATCGGTGAGGCCGACGGCATGACCAACCAGGAGGCCTGGTCGCGCTTTGGCGTGCCCAACTTTGACGCCGAGCCGCTGCGCCCGATCGCCCCCGGCGGCGAGAGTTGGGGCGAATTCACCCTCCGGGTGGGCCGGGCGTTCACGCGCATCACCAGCGAGCACGCAGGCAAGACGATCGTCATCGTTTGCCACGGCGGCGTGGTCGACTGCTCGTTCATCCACTTCTTCCAGATGCCGAGCCTGGTGCTCCCGCCCACCGACTTCCATACCCGCAACACGAGCATCACCCACTGGGAGTATGTGAACCGGCGCGCCCGCGACCTCTGGCGCCTCAACAGCTACAATGACATCGCCCACCTCCACGACATCGGCGCGATCGAGTCGCTGCGCTGGGAGGATACTGAGCTCACGGGCGACGGTCACCCCGCCACCCCGGTGCCTACGGAGGAGTAGATGCACGTGACGTTCCTCGAAGCTGGCCATGCCGCCAGCGCAGCGGGCTGGCGCGCGGCGACGGCCGCCTGCGGCATCAAATATGCCGACCGTGACGACCTGGCGCTGCTGGTGAGCGATCGTCCGGCGGCGGCAGCGGCGGTCTTCACGACCAATCGGGTCAAGGCGGCGCCCGTGTTGTACGACATGGCGCTGCTTGGTCGCAACGCCGGGGGCGTGCAGGCGGTGGTGATCAACGCCGGCAACGCCAACGCCTGCACCGGCAGCGATGGCGACGCGGCGGCGCTGGCCATGGCCCGCGCCACTGAGGCGGCGCTCGGCCTGCCCGCCGACAGCGCCTTTGTCATGTCGACTGGCACGATCGGTGTGCCGATGCCGGTGGCGAAGATCCTTGCCGGCATTCGCGTGGCGGCGGGGCGCCTCGCTGCCGCCAATGGCCCGGCGGCGGCCCGGGCGATCATGACCACCGATACCCGCCCGAAGCACGTGGCTGCCCAGGTCAGCCTGCCCGGCGGCGCGACGATCGTCATCGGCGGGATGGCCAAGGGCGCCGGGATGATCCACCCGAACATGGCCACGCTGCTCAGTGTGGTGACCAGCGATGCGGCGCTTCCACCCGCCCTGCTCGATGCGGCGCTGCGCGAGGCGGTCGCGGGCAGCTTCAACAGTATCAGCATTGATGGCGATACGAGTACCAACGACACCCTGCTGGTGCTGGCCAATGGCGCCGCCTCCGCCCCGCCGATCAGCGATCCGGCTGACCCGGCCTATGCCGCCTTCGTCGCCGGGCTGACGGCCGTCTGCCGGCAGCTGGCCCACGCGGTGGTGCGCGATGGTGAAGGCGCGACCCGCTTTGTGACGATCACTGTGCGCGGGGCAATGAGTGATGCCGAGGCGAAGCTGGCCGCAATGGCCGTGGCCCGCTCACCGCTGGTCAAGACGGCTCTCTACGGCGCCGACCCGAACTGGGGCCGCGTGCTCTGTGCGATCGGCTACAGCGGGGCCGAGGTGGACCCGGCGCGGGTGGTGCTGCACTTCGGCGGCATGCGCGTGCTGGAGGGCGGCCTGCCGCTGCCCTTCGACGAACGGGCCGCCAGTGACCTGCTCAATGTCCCCGAGGTGACGATCGAGGCCGACCTGGGCCTGGGAACGGGTGAGGCGACCGTGTGGACCTGCGACCTCAGCCCCGCATACGTGGCGATCAATGCGGAGTATCGGACATAGAGCAAAGCCATGGAACACAGACTGTGGGGTGGCCGGTTCGCGGCGCCGACGGCGGAGACGATGCGCCGCTTCAACGACTCGTTTGCCTTCGACGTGCGCCTGGCTGAGGCAGACATCAGCGGTAGCCTGGCCTGGGCCGAGGCGTTGAAGGAGGCCGGGCTGATCAGCGTGGCGGAGCACGAGCGCCTGGCGCAGGGCCTTGAACTGGTGCGGCGCGAGTTCGCCGACGGGCGCTTCGTGCCCGCCGAGGGCGATGAGGACATCCACACCGCAGTGGAGCGACGGCTGTCTGAGCTGGTGGGCGAGCCGGCGCTGAAGTTGCACACCGGGCGTTCCCGCAACGACCAGGTGGCCACCGCCTTCCGGCTCTTCGCCATCCAGGCGGCGCAGCAGGTGCGCCACGGCCTGCGGGGGCTGCAACTGGCCCTGCTGGCGCAGGCCGAGCAACATGTGGCCACGCTGATGCCGGGCTACACCCACCTGCAACGGGCACAGCCGATCACCTTCGGCCACTGGTGCCTGGCCTACCTCGAGATGTTCGAGCGAGATCGGCAGCGCATTGATGACGCTACCACGCGCACGCGCACCCTGCCCCTGGGCGCTGGCGCCCTGGCCGGCAATAGCCTCGGCATCGAACGGGAGCGGCTGACCGAGGCGCTGGACGAGTTCGACGCCGTGGCCGGTAACTCGCTGGACGCGGTGGCCGACCGCGATTTCGTAGCCGAGTTGCTCTTCGCCTTCGCGCTCAGCGGGGTGCACCTGAGCCGGCTCGCCGAGGACCTGATCCTCTACAGCAGCGCCGAGTTCGGCTTCGTCGAGCTTGACGACGCCTACAGTACCGGCTCAAGTCTGATGCCGCAGAAAAAAAACCCTGATAGCATGGAGTTGCTGCGCGGCAAGAGCGGACGACTGGTAGGCAACCTGGTGGCCCTGCTGACCATGCTGAAAGGCTTACCGCTGACCTACAACAAGGACATGCAGGAGGACAAGCAGCCCTTCTTCGACAGCGTTGATACGCTCGAACTGGGCCTTCAGGTCGCTGCCGGGGCGGTCGCAACCCTGGCGGTGCGACCCGAGCGCATGGCCGCCGCGCTCGACGACGCCATGCTCGCCACCGACCTGGCCGATGAGTTGGTGCGGCGCGGTGTGCCCTTCCGCGAGGCCCATGGCAAGGTCGGTCGCCTGGTGCGGCGTGCCCTGGAGCTGCGGGTCGCCCTGCGTGACCTGCCGCTGGCCGAGTATCAGGCGATCCAGCCCGACCTGGACGCCGCGATCTACTCGGTGTTCGACTTCGCGCGCAGTGTGGCGCGCAAGGATAGTCTGGGCGGCACGGCGCCGATCCGGGTGAGCGAGCAGTGTGCCCGCTGGCGGGAGCTCATCGATGCCTAGCCTGCTCTACCAGCCGCCCGTCACGCTGCCGCAACTCCAGGCGCGCCCCGGCGCCGTGGTTGCGGTGCGTCGCGCCCGGGTAGATGACGTGCCGCGGCTCTACGAACTGATCAACTACTACGCCGCCCGGGGCGATATGCTGCCCAAGACCATGGACCAGCTCTACAACCGGGTGCGCACCTTCAATGTGGCCGACGCCGAGGGCGAGGTGGTCGGCTGCGCTGCGCTGCATATCACCTGGGCCGACCTGGCCGAGGTCGTGAGCCTGGCCGTCCACCCGGACTTCCAGGGTCACGGCCTGGGGCGCCGGCTGGTCGAGCCGCTCTTCGACGAGGCGCGCGGGCTGGGGATCCACACGCTCTTCACGCTCACCTTGCAGGTGGGTTTCTTCAGCCGGCTCGGCTTCCGCGAGGTGCCCAAGCTGCGGCTCCCGCACAAGATCTGGCAAGATTGCGCCACCTGCTTCAAACAGGACCGTTGCGACGAGATCGCCATGGTGCGTGAAGTGTAAGCGAGGAGTAACACGATGAGTCAGCCGATGTCTGACCCGACCACGATCAAGGCCGCTGTGCAGGAACACTATGGGAACGCGATCAAGGCGGCGGCAGCGGAGCCCTGCTGTGGGCCGGCGGCGAGCAGTTGCTGTGCGACAAGCACCGAGTTGGCCTTGCACGGCGCCGAGGCGCTGGCGACGCTGCCCGAGGGTGTGGTGACCGCCTCGTTCGGCTGCGGCAATCCGCTGGCCCTGGCCAGCCTGCGCCCTGGTGAAGTGGTGCTCGACCTGGGTTCCGGCGGGGGGCTGGAGGTGCTGCTGGCGGCTCAGCGCGTGGGGCCGGGCGGCTTCGTGTACGGGCTTGACATGACGGATGCCATGCTTGAGGTTGCGCGACGCAACGCCGAGAAGGCCGGCGCCACCAATGTGGCCTTCCTTAAGGGCGACATCGAGGCCATCCCGCTGCCCGACCAGTCGGTTGATGTGATCATCTCGAATTGTGTGATCAACCTTGTGCCGGACAAGGGCCAGGTGCTGGTTGATGCCTTCCGGGTGCTCAAGCCGGGTGGGCGCCTGGCGGTCTCCGATATCGTGTTCGACGGCGAGCTGAGCAACCTGCCGGTGAGTGAGGCCGCGGTGCGCGCGGCGCTGAGCTGGGCGGCCTGCTTTGCTGGCGCGCTGAGCACGACGGAGTACCACACCCTGCTGGAGGCGGCGGGCTTCGAGCAGATCAGCCTGGAGGTAACGCAGCGCTACACCAGCGCCGACCTGCGGGCGCAGGGCTCCGAGATGCTGGTCGGACTGCCCGATGAGGTCGTGCAGCAGCTTGAGGGGCGGGTCACCAGTTGCGCGATCAGCGCCCGGCGCCCGGCATAGGCCAGGTGGTCGGGGGGGGCCGGTGTTTGGGGCGGCTGCCCCAACCACCGGCTGGAGCGTCGTCCCAGACCTTCTTCGGGCCAGCGACCCTTCTGTTGCCGAGGAGGAACCATGGCGCAGACCGTGCAGCCGGCCCGGTCGACCAGGTCGGGCTTCGACCCTGACTATCTGCCGGTTTTCGAGGACAAACTCTTCATCGAGGGCCCACTGGTCCGACGGCGGCTGGTCAACTTTTTCGTGTTGCTCGTGCTCGCCACGGTGATCGCAACCTATGGCGTGCTCTCCGACTCGACGGCGACCGTGATCGGCGCGATGATCGTCGCGCCCCTGATGGGGCCGATCATGGCGACGACCGCGGCGGTGGTGATGGGCTCGCTGCCGCGCGCGCTGCGCGCCCTGGCCCTCGTCATTGTTGGGGTCGTGACCGTAACCGCCTGTTCGTACCTGCTGGCTGCCATCGTCCCTGAGGTAGCGATCTCATTCACGGGCAACGGCGAAATCGCCTCGCGCATCAATCCCAATCTCTTCGCGCTGCTCACCGCCCTGGGTGCGGGTGCAGCCGGGGCCTTCATCACCTCGCGCACCGAGATCGCCGACTCGATCGGCGGCGTCGCCATTGCCATCTCGCTGGTGCCTCCGCTCTGCGTCGTGGGCATTGCCCTGCAGCAGGGGCAGTACGGCCCGGCTATGGGGGCACTGCTGCTGTTCCTGACCAACTTCCTCACCATCCTGCTTGCGGGCGGTCTGGTCTTTGTCGCCCTGGGCCTTGGCACGGTGGCGCGCACCCCGCAGCAAGCAAAGCTCCGCCGGCACGGCTTCGCCATCTTCACGACAGGCATCTTGATCGTGGCGCTGCCGCTCTCCGTGACCAGCTATCGCGCCATTCAGAGCGCGAACGACACCAGGCGCGCGACGGTCACTGTGGAGAACTGGCTTGAGGACACTGCCTATGATGTGCTCGTGGTCAACGTCAACGGCCAGCAGGTCGTTGTCGCGGTCGAGGGCAGCGGCGAGCTGAAGCCGGTTCAGGATCTCGCGGCGCGCCTGGCCGACACGCTCAACCGTCCCGTGACCGTCGTGCTGCGGACGGTGCACGCGGAGGTGGCGGAGTCGCAGGAGCCGTAGCGGCTCCACACCTCACGCGGAGTGATACCACGTGGCATTGGCAATCCCGCATTGTCCCGCTCAGCTCCACAGCGCTCCAGCTCCACACAGGGCTTTGTCGAACTGGAGCGCTGTGGAGCTGTGAAACTGAGCCCAATGCGCTGCCATCAAGCAGAATCGGTATGAGTGGTGATGCGCAGCGGCGCAGGCCGTCGTCGCCCGCCCGCGCCGTGCCGACCTACTGGCCCAGCGCCTGCTCCAGCACGGCGAGTGTGGCCCGGGCGCAGCGCTCCCAGGTGAACAGGGCGGCACGCGCGTAGCCACGCGCGCGCAGCTCGGCGCGCAGGGCTTCGTCGGCGGCGAGCCGGCCGAGGGCGTCGGCCATGGCCGCGGTGTCGTGGGGGTCGACGAGCAGCGCCGCGTTGCCGGCCACTTCGGGCAGCGCCGAGGTGCTCGAGGTCAGCACTGGTGCGCCGCAGGCCATCGCTTCCAGCACGGGCATGCCGAAGCCCTCGTAGAGCGAGGGGAAGACGAAGGCGGTAGCGTCGCCGAGCAGCGCCGGCAGGTCGGTGTCGGGCAGGTAGCCGAGGAAGCGGACCCGCTCGCCAAGGCCCAGCTCGGCAGCTCGGCGCTCGATGGGCGCGCTGAGCCAGCCGCGCCGCCCGGCGAGCGCCAGGAGCATGCCGGGAACCGCGGCGCGAGCAAAGGCCTCGATCAGGCGCACCAGGTTCTTGCGTGGCTGGATGGTGCCGACGTAGAGGAAGTAGGGCGCGTCGAGGCCATGGCGGGCGCGGGCGGCGGCGCGGAGCGCGGGGTCGGCCACCGGCTGAAAACCGGCGCTCACTCCATGGTGGACGACCGCCACGCGAGCCGGGTCGGCGCCATACTGGCGCACCAGGTCGTCCCTGGTGGCCTGGGAGATGGCGATCACCCGGCGCGCGGCGCGCAGGTTCCAGCGCGTGCTCAGCTCGAGCTCAAGGCGGCGACGGGCGGTGTGAGCTTCGGGAAAGGCCAGGTAACCCAGGTCGTGAATGGTGACCACGCTGGCCGCTGGGTGGAGCAGCGGGATGACATGGGCCGGCACGAAGAGCAGGGCAGGCCGGTCGTGGACGAGGGCGGGCCCGAGGCGCGCATGGGTCCAGAGGCGCGGCAGGGGCAGGCTGCGCAGGGTGACGTTGGGGCCGAGCGGCGGCAGGGCGGGGGGAAGCCCGTTGGTGTAGAGGGTGTAGCGATGCCAGCGATCGATGCGGGCCAGGGCGGCGATCACCTCGTAGCTGTAACGCTCGGTGCCAGTGCGCTCGGCGACGCTGATGCGGCTGGCGTCGATGGCGATCAGCGGGGGCTGCATACGTGCTATTGTACCACCCGTGAGGGTGGGCCAGATCCGGCCCGGCCTGCTGCGCGACGCGCGGGCCGGCTGGCGCGCGCTGTGCCGGGAATACTGCCAGAGGAACGCCGATGCACCGTGTGTTGATCCTCCAGGCGTCGCTGGGCAGTGGTCACCTCAGCGCAGCGAATGCCCTCGCCGAGGCGTTGCGGCGGCTGGGCGCCGAGGCGCGGGTCGAAGATGTGCTGGCCTACGCCAGTCGCGTGCTGCGGGTCGGTCTCCCGCGCCTCTCGGCCCAGATCAACGAGTATGGACCACAGCTCTACCGCATGCTCTACGAGCGCAGCGATGACGTCGAGATTACCACCGCCTTCCGCCAGAACCGGCTCATGGGTCTGCTGAGCCAGCCGTTCCTGACCCAGCTCGATGGGCTGATCGAGGAGAGCAGGCCGGACGCCGTGGTCGCGGCCCACCCGATTGCCGGCTACATTCTCACGTTGCGGAAGCAGCAGGGCCGCCTGGAGGTGCCGTTCTATGTTGTCGTCACCGACTTTCTGGCCCACAGCAGCTGGCTGGTGCCCGGGGTGCGGCGCTACTTCTTGCCAAGCGACTTTACTCGCTGGGCGCTGGAGCGCCGGGGCCTCCCCGCCCGGCTGTTGGAGGTGACCGGCATCCCGATCAACCTGGAGATTGCCGACCCGAAGCCGGCTGCCGCGATGCGTGCCCGCCACGGCCTGCCTGCTGCGGGGCCCGTGATTACCCTGTTTGGGGGCGGGATCGAGGCGCGGCGCGTGCGCTTGATCGCCGAGGAGTTGCTGGCGAGCGAGCTGCCCGGCACCCTCGTCAGCGTGGCGGGGCGCAATCTGGAGCTTGCCGCGGCGCTCAGCGGCCTGAGCGACGGGCCGCAGATGGCCCTGCGGCGCCTGGGGCGGATCGACTTCGTCGATGACCTGGTGGCCGCCAGCGACGTGGTGGTCACCAAGGCTGGCGGCCTGATCATCAGCGAGGTGCTGGCGCGGCGCACGCCGCTGGTGATCATCGACCCGCTGCTCGGCCAGGAGGAGTGGAACGCCGACTTCATTACCGGTGTAGGCGCGGGCGTGCAGCTCCGTATGCCCGAGATGGCCGCCCGCACCGCGCTGGCCCTGCTGCAGCAGCCCGGGCGCCTGGCCGCTATGCGCGAGCAGGCCGCCCGCGTCGGCTTCCCCGAGGCGGCCTATACGATCGCGCGGCGGATTCTCGGCGACCTTGCTGCCCATCCCGCTTGATAGCCGTGAGCTGTGCTCAAAGGAGCTCCCGATGACTGCGTCCGCTCCAGCTGAGGTTGTCGTGGTCGGCAACATCGGTATCGATACCAACATCTATCCGCTCGGCGCGGCGATTGACTGGTCGGTGGAGGCCAATTTCACCGAGAACCTCGACTATGTCGGCCAGGCCGGCGGCTATGCGGCCCGCGGCTATGCCGCGCTCGGGCGCCGCGTCGCCTTCATCGGCCACGTGGGTGACGATCTGGGCGGTCGGCACATCCGCTCGATCCTCGCTGCCGATGGCGTGGATACCCGCGCGCTCTGGGTTGACCCGGCCGGCACGGCGCGGAGTGTGAATTTTATGGGCCGCGATGGCAGCCGCAAGAACTTCTACGACGGCAAGGGCCATATGCAGCTCCAACCGGATCTCGCGCAGTGTCGCGCGGTGCTGGCAGGCGCCCGCCTGGCCCACGTCAACCTCCCCAACTGGGCCCGTCGGCTGTTGCCGCTCGCCCGTGAGCTCGGCCTCACCATCGCCTGCGATCTCCAGGACATCGTCCAGCTCGACGACCCTTACCGGGCCGATTTTGTTGCCGCCGCCGACATCCTCTTCTGCTCCGCCGTGAACCACGCCCCCGCCGCGCTCGCCGCTGCCCTGCTCGCCCGTCGCCCCGCGCTGGTCGTGGTGCTGGGCCTCGGCGCCCTGGGGGCGGGTCTGGCCACCCGCGACGGCTTCCGCGTCATCCCGCCGCCCCCGCTCGACCTGCCGGTGCTGGACACCAACGGGGCCGGCGATGGGCTGGCAGTGGGCTTTCTGACCAGCTACGTGCTCGAGGGCCGTTCCCTGGAAGAGAGCGTCTGGCGTGGACAGATTGCCGCGCGCCATACCTGTACGCTGCGGGCCACCACCGACGGTCTGATCAGCGCCGTGCAGTTGGAGACGTATGCCACCCAGGGCCACGTCAACGTCGTCCGCCCGGCGACGGAAGCCGTGGGCTAGCCGCTGCGACGCCCGCCTGCGCGGGCGCGACCGGCCACGTAGGTGGCCTGCGCACCAGGAGCCGGGGCGTTGACGCCCACGGCGTGGACGATCAACCGGACGTTGACGTCGCCCTGGTATGCCACCGCGCTGCGTTGACGACGTGGGCGGATGCGCGTATCATCGCTAGAGATTCTCCCGCGCCTATGGCGACCGCCGATCACCGCCAGCGCCACGCGCAGGCGACCCTGCGGGCGTGGGGTACCAGCCTCCTCACTGCGAACGAGTATGATCCAGCTGTCCACTACCCGCCCCGAGCACTTCGCACAGCTTGCCGTGCACCAGCGCCTCTGCTTCCCCAGCGTTCCACCCGAGGACTGGATGAATGAAGCCGATTTTGCCGCCCACTTGCAGGTTTTTCCCGAGGGCCAGCACGTGGCCCTCGACGGCGCGCGCGTTGTTGCGCAGAGCAGCACCTTGCGCCTCAGCGCCGCCCGTGCTTTTGCGCCCCACACCTACCGCGAGATTACCGGGGCCAATCGCTTCACCACCCACGATCCCGCTGGCGAGTGGCTCTATGGCGCGGATATGAGCGTCCACCCTGACTACCGCGGGCGGCGCATTTCCAGCATGCTCTACGATACGCGCAAAGCCCTCGTCCGCCGCCTGGGCCTGCGCGGCATTGTTGCCGGCGGCGCGCTGCCCGGCTACCACCACTACGCCTCACAGCTGAGTGTGGAGGCCTATGTCGCTGAGGTTGTAGCCGGGCGGCTCTTCGACCCGACGCTGACGACCCAGCTGCGCAATGGCTTTGCCGTGCGCGGCATCCTGCGTGGCTACCTCGGGGGCGGCGAGCTCGTGGAAGACGCGACGCTGCTCGTCTGGGAGGCATGAGCCGCGTAACCCTATGCACACACTCCACATCTACCAGGCCAGCGCCTTTCACCAGGTGAGCGACCTGGACGCGATCAGCACCTACCTCGATGGCGGGGAGGCGCTGATCTGGCTTGACCTGGAGGCCCCCGATGACCACGAGGTGGCCATCCTCCAGCAGGAGTTCAGCTTCCATCCCCTGGCGATCGAGGATGCCGTGCGCGAGCACGAGCGTCCCAAGATCGAGCGCCACAGCGGCTACTACCTGCTGATCTTCTACTCCGCCGCCTATGCTGGTGATAGCCGCAGCCTGCAGCAGCGCCTTGACAACCAGGTTCGTGACGACCCCGACCACGGCGAGCCGCAGATTGACCTGCGCCAGCTCAGCATCTTCGTTGGCCGCAGTTTCATCGTCACCATCCACCGCCGTCCAGTCCACCAGGTGGCCGAAACCATGGCCCGCTGGCAGTTGCCCTCGATGCCGCTTGGCCACAGTGTCAGCGGCATCCTGCACAGCCTGCTTGATGCCATCGTTGACGATTACTTTACCCTGATGGACCAGGTGATCGACTGGATCGAGGACCTGGAGGATCTGATCTTCAGCGGCGAGCGCGAGGGTTCGGTCGAGGAGATCTTCGGCTTGAAGAAGGACCTGCTGCTGCTGCGCCGGGTCGTGGCCCCGGAACGGGACGTGCTCAACGTGCTGCTCCGCCAGGAGACGCCGATCTTCAAGCCGGGCGAGCTCGTCTACATGCAGGATGTCTACGACCACCTGGTGCGGGTTACCGATAACATCGACACCTACCGCGAACTGCTCTCCAGTGCGCTCGACAGCTACCTCTCGCTGCAGTCCAATCAGCTCAACCAGCTGGTTAAGATCTTGACCCTCGCCTCGATCATCCTGATGAGCGCCTCGCTGATCGCCGGTATCTATGGCATGAACTTTGCGCATATGCCCGAACTGGCCTGGCTCTGGGGCTATCCCTTCGCCCTGGGCCTGATGCTCAGCATTGGCATCGGGCTGGGCCTGTTCTTTAAGAGCCGCAAGTGGTGGTAAGCCAGGCGCGGGTAGGAGAGAGGAGAATACGATGAGCTACGGGATCAAACTCGATCCGACGCCGATCAGCGGCGACCTGAGCATCCGTGAGTTGGTGGACCGGCACCTGTACGCCTACAATGCGGCCCGGCTGCGCGAGGCATGCCAGCTCTTCGCCCGCCGCATCGTGCAGCCGAACGTGACGGTTGGCCTGACACTCTCCGGCGCGCTAACACCCACCGGTCTTGGCACGGCGGCGATCGTGCCGCTGATCCGCGCCGGTATGGTCGACTGGATCGTCAGTACCGGGGCCAATCTCTATCACGACCTGCACCGTTCGCTGGGTTTCGAGCTGTTCGGCTCTACGCCCTTCAGCAACGATATCGAGCTGCGCGAGCACAACATCATCCGCATCTACGATATTCTCTTCCACCAGGACGTGCTGCTGGAGAGCGACGCTTTCGTGCGCGAGTGCCTGCGCGCCGAGGAGTTCCAGGCCAGCATGGGCACGGCCGAATTGCACTACAAGCTCGGGCGCTACACGCAGGCTCGCGAGCAAGCGCTCGGCAGCGGCTATGTGAGTATCCTCACCGCGGCCTATGAGGCCGGCGTGCCGATCTACACCTCCAGTCCGGGCGATAGCACGCTGGGTATGAACGTCGCGGCGCTGGCCCTGGCGGGCAACCGCTGCCGCTTCGACGTGGAGCGTGACGTCAACGAGACCACGGCGATCGTCTACGCGGCCAAGCGCAGCGGTGGCCAGAGCGCGGTGGTGATCGCCGGCGGTGGCTCGCCCAAGAATTTCATCCTCCAGACTGAGCCGCAGATCCAGGAGATCCTCGGCCTCGACGAGAAGGGCCACGACTACTTCATCCAGTTCACTGATGCGCGCCCCGACACCGGCGGTCTCTCCGGCGCCACCCCCTCTGAGGCGATGACCTGGGGCAAAGTCGATCCCGAGCAGCTCCCCGGGACAGTGGTCTGCTACCTCGACAGTACGGTGGCGCTGCCGATTCTGACCGCCTATGCCCTCGCGACGGCCGCGCCGCGCCCGCTCAAGCGGCTCTATGATCAGCGCGACGCGTTGCTCGACCGGCTCAGCGCCGACTACCGCGCCGGGCTGGAGCCCGAGGACATCTGATGGAGTTGCTGCTCGACGGCCATCCACTGGATGCGGAGGCCGCGCTGCCCGAGGGTTATGCCGTCGAGCTGAGCGCACTGCCGCCCCCCGGCGCGGTGCTCGCCCTGCTGATCGGCGCTGCGCCGCTCACGCCGTTTCTGCGCCCCGGCGATGCGGCCTGGCGCTGGCGCTGGGTGGCGCCGCAGGCCGCCGGGGCCTATGAGCTACGCCTGCGCGCCAGCTGGCCCGACGGGCGGTACGAGGAGTTGCGCCGGACGCTGCGCGTCGTGCCGCGCAAGCTCGACCAGGAACGCTACGCCGCGTTGCTCGACGATCTGCAGCGGGTCGGGCGAGCCCTGGTCTTCGCGCTGCGTGGCGGGGCCAGCGGCGCCGCCGTGGCGCCCGGTGTGGAGCAAACACTGCCCACGCCGGCTGAGGAGTTGCACAGCCTGTTTGGCGTTGAGCTGGAGCGGCTCGCGGCTGCCGTCGAGCGTCTGGCGCGCCGGCCCCCCGATCGGCTGCACCCCGGCGTGGCCGAGGTCGGTCTCGGCCGGCTGCGCGATGCCGCGCGTCTGCTGGCGCTGCGCCCCGAGCGCGAGGCAGCTGCAGTGGCCACACCGCAGGCAAGCTACGATAGCTACGAGGCCCGCCTGCTGCGGCGTCTGCTCGACACGCTCGGCCACCGGCTGGAGCAGCTCACCGCCAGTGGGGGCTTGCCGCCCGCCATGGAGGGGCAGGCGGCCACCGCCCGCGAGCGGCTACGCGGCTTGCGCGCCTTACCGTTCCTGGCCGGGGTGCCGCCGCTGAGCGCCTACCGTGGCCCCACCCCGCGCCTGCAGCGCGACCCTGAGTACCGCGTCGTCTACCGCGTCTGGCGGCGGTTGCGCCGGCGACCACAGATCAGCTGGGACGCAGCGACCATGGCTATCCCCGTCGCCGAGCTGCCACGGCTCTACGAGCGCTGGTGCGCGGCGCGTGTGGCCCTGGCTCTGCTGGAGCTCCCCGGCTGCAGCCTGCTTGCCCAGGCCCTGCTGGCGGATGACGGGGAGGATCGCTGCCTCAGGCTACCCGAGGACGTCCCCCTGCTGGTACTGGAGCGGCCGGGTGGGGCCCTGGCGCGGCTGCGCTACCAGCCGCGCTACCCATCGCTGACGACGCTACCAGCCGGTTCGCAGTCTGCCTTCGTTGCGCTGGATCGGCACACGCGCGTGCCCGATCTGGCACTTGAGATCGAACGTCCCGGCGCACCGCTGCAGCTCATCGTGCTCGACGCCAAGTACCGGCTCGACGCCTCCGGCGGCGCCCCGGCCGACGCGCTGGCCGACGCCTACAGCTACCTGGGCGCCATCGGCACGCCGGACGGGCGACGGGCCGCCCTGGCGGTGGCCTTGCTCTACCCGGGGCACGGTGCAGCCGAGTGCTTCGCCAGCGGGGTTGCCACCCTGCCCTTGCTCCCCGGCAACCACGTGGTGCTTAACGACTGGCTGGCTGCCTATCTCTGATCTCCTATCTCAGAGGAGCGTTCCGCCGTCGGTGTGTATTCTGGTATAATCTGATCAGTAGCATGATCCGAATGTCTTGAGCCTGCGTTAAACATTGTTCAAACTCACGTGACAATCCAGCCTTCAGCGCCACAGCGTTCCAGCGCTCCAGACCGGCTGTGTGGAGCTGTGGAGCTGTGGAGCTGTGGAGCTGTGGAGCAACGGTCACGCGAGCACGCCCGATCCTGAACCATACCGTATAGTGGCGCGAGTGTCGCCGGCCACTCGCTTCAGAGTCTCTAGCAGTTCCATCATTCTACACAGTGCGCTAATGGCAATGGATGCCGAATCGATCGCCAGATTCCACGCCCGGATCGCGGCGCTCCACGAACAGCTCGACCAGCTGGTCGCCGATCTGGAGCGCTGGGAGGCGGGTGAGGATGGCAGCGCCAGTGCGCCCGCCCGGCACGCCGCACCGGAGAAGCGGGAGTCCGCATGGCACTGCCAGGAGACCCGGTTGATCACGCAGGCGAACCTGCTCGCCCAGGTTGCCGACGCGATCATCGCCACCGATCTCGATCTCCGCATCAGAAGCTGGAACCCCGCCGCCGAGCGGATCTACGGCTGGTCTGCCGTCGAAGCGATCGGCCAGCCGATCGGTGAGCTGATCGAGACACACTACGCCGGGATCAGTCCCAAGGAAGTGCTCCGCCTGCTGTTTGCCAGCGGAAGCTGGAGCGGCGAGATCGAGCAGCGGCGGCGTGACGGTAGCTTCGCGCCGATCCAGTCGTCAGTGTCCCTGCTGCGCAACGAGGCCGGTGCGATCGTCGGCACGGTGGCGATCAACCGGGATATCAGCGAGCGCCGGCATACCGAATGGCTGCTGCAGGCGGTCAATAGCCGGCTCGAACAGGCGATCGTCGAGGCGCAGCGCCGCGCCGCCGAGCTGACCCGGATCAACGAGATGCACGACCTGCTTCAGGTCTGCCAGAACCGCGCCGAGGCCGCTGAGGTGATCGGGCTGCGTCTGGCGACGATCTTTCCGGAGCATAGCGGTTACCTCGCGGTGCGCCAGCCCGGCTCGCCGATCCTTGATCGGCTCAGCCAGTGGGGCGAGCAGTTGCCCGTGAGCAAGGTCTTTGCGGTCGAGGAATGCTGGGCGCTGCGGCGCGGCCAGCTGCATGTGGTGGGCGGAGCGCAGGGGGGACCGCGCTGCCGCTATCTGGCCGCCTCGAACGTCGCCTATGCCTGCTGCCTGCCGCTCTCCGTTCAGGGCGAGACCTACGGGGTGCTGCACGTTGCCGGAGCATCTGAGCCGCGCAGCGAGCTGGTGATCTCGGTCGGCGACGCGATCAAACTGACGCTGGCCAACATCGACCTGCGCGAGGCGCTGCGTGAACAGGCCACCCACGATCCACTGACCGGGCTCTTCAACCGGCGCTACCTGGAGGTAACCCTGCCGCGCGAGTTGCACCGCATCCGGCGGGAGGACGGCCAGCTCTGTGTGGCGATGCTCGACATCGACCACTTCAAGCACTTCAATGATCGCTACGGGCACGAAGCCGGCGACGCGCTGCTGCGCGAGGTGGCCTGGCTCTTTCGTACACGGCTGCGCAAGAGCGACATCGCCTGCCGCTACGGCGGCGAGGAGTTTCTGCTGGTGCTGCCCGGCTCAACCCTCGCCGACACCACGCAGCGGCTGGAGCAGATCTGCGCGCTGGTGCGCGTGCTGCAGATCGACTTTCACGGGCGCAAGCTCGGCCCGGTGAGCATCTCCGTCGGGATCGCCGCCCACACGGGCGATGCGAGTGCCGCCGACTTGCTCCACGCCGCCGACACCGCCCTGTATGCGGCCAAGGAAGCCGGGCGCGACCGGATCGTCGTAGTGCGGGGGGGGGGGGGGGGGGGG
>JACAEO010000186.1 GCA_013388805.1 Chloroflexota bacterium | reverse complement strand
GGGGGCGCGGGGGCGGCGCGCCCCGCCAGCCGCCACGGAGCAGCACCACGCCCCGCGGGTCGGTGGCACGCCCTGCCAGCCGCCACGGGGCGCGGCGCAGCTGGACACGGTCGAGGTCGCGCTGATGCCCGAACAGGTCGCCTGGAACTGCACTAGAGCATCCGCCCGCGGCCCGCGGCAGGAACCGCCGCCCCCGTGGGGCGAATGCTTCGGCCCTCCATTGGATTGCGGCGACGTCCCTGGTTGTCTGCCCGGTACGCCTGCAGGCCCCGTGGTCGTGTATAATCGTGACCATGGAGCGCAACCTCGACAGCGATGCCGCGCCACCGCGCCGGACGGTGGATCGGCGTCTGGGTCCGCTGATCGCCGCCTTTGGCTTTGCCTTCCAGGGGCTGGCCTATTTGCTGCGCACCCAGCGCAACGCCCAGATCCACTGCCTGGTGGGCGCCTGTGCGGTAGCGCTCGGGGCTGTCTTGCAGATCGCCCGCTGGGAATGGCTCGTCCTGGTGCTGACCATCACCCTGGTGCTGGCCGCCGAGGGGGTGAATACCGCCATTGAGGCGACGGTGGACCTGGCGACGACGGCGCGACATCCGCTGGCCAAGATCGCTAAAGACGTCGCGGCTGGCACGGTGTTGCTCTGCGCGCTTGGCGCCGTGGTCGTCGGCTGCCTGATCTTTCTGCCGCATCTCCTTCCGATGCTCACTCGCCTGCTCTAGCGCAGGGTGCACGGTGCACCCAGACGCGCTGATTGCATCCTGCACGCTGCCCCTTGCACACCCATGTGGCCGCTCGTCCGCCAGGCCCGCTACCTTGGTCGCTACCGCGAGATCGCCCAGGTGCTCGTGGGCCACGGCTTCGGCTACCTCGTCGAACAACTGGGCCTGGTGTCGCTGCTCTCCCTGCCGCGGCGGATCGTGCTGCGTGTGCCGCCGCCGCCGCCGCTCGGCACCGCTGCGCGGCTCCGCGATGCGCTCGTCGCGCTCGGCCCAACCTTCGTCAAGCTTGGCCAGGCGCTCAGCACCCGCCCCGACCTGCTCCCCCACGAGTTCATCGTTGAACTGGGCAAGCTCCAGGATACGGTGCCGTCGTTCCCCGGTGAGCAGGCGGTCACGCTGATCGAGCAGAGCTTCGGCCGCCCGATCGCGGCCCTGTTCGCCCACTTTGAGCTGACCCCACTGGCCGCCGCCTCGCTTGGCCAGGTACACGCGGCGCGATTGCACGATGGCACGGAGGTCGTCGTCAAGGTGCAGCGCCCCGATATCGCCGCGCGCATCAACACCGACCTGGCGATCCTGGCCGACCTGGCCGCTCTGGCCGAGGAGCGGCTCGAGATTGGCCGGCAGTACAACCTGGTCGAGCTCGCCTGGGAGTTCGCAGCAACACTGCGGGCCGAGCTCGACTACAAGCGCGAGGGCTACAACGCTGACCGTTTCCGCCACCTCTTCGCCGAGACGCCAACCGTCCAGATCCCGATCGTCTACTGGGAATTCACCGAGGCGCGGGTGCTGACGACCGAGCGCCTGTTTGGCGTGAAGATCACCGACGAGGCCGGCCTGGAGCGGGAGGGCATCGATCGGTCCCGGCTGGCGCGCAACTGCCTGGAGATCGTCCTGCACGAGATCTTCAGCTTCGGCTTCTTCCACAGCGATCCGCATCCCGGCAACTTCTTCGTCCGCTCCGATGGCGTGCTGGGCGTGGTCGACTTCGGCCAGGTGGGCAGCCTGGACCGGCAGACCACCCAGAGCCTGCTGCTGCTGCTGGCAGCACTCGTCAACCACGATACGCCCGAGACGCTGCGCGCCATGGAGCGCCTGGGCCTCGTGGCACGGCGTGACATCACACCCCGGTTGCGGCGTGACCTCGAGCGCTTCACCGAGGGCTTCGTCGACCGGCCACTGTGCGACATCTCGGCCCGCGATACGATCAACGAACTGCTGGCGATCTTCCATCGCCACGACATCCGGCTGCCCGGCCCGCTAGCAATGCTGCTCAAGACCCTGGTGATCATGGAGGGGGTGGGCCTGCAGCTCGACCCGTCGCTCGATGTGTTCGGCATCGCGCGGCCCTACGTGCAGCAGGCCATGGCCGACCAGCTGAACCCGGCCACGATCGGCACGCAGGCGCTGCGCGAGGGCCGCTCGCTGGGCGAAGTGGCGCTGGAGTTACCCCACCAGCTCGGCGATCTACTCGATCGGCTCAACGACGGCGCATTGCGCGTGCGCACCGAGGAGCAAGAGTTGCGCCGCGTGGCCGGCGCGCTGATCGGCGCCGCCAACCGTGTCGCCATTGCGCTGGTGCTGGCAGCAATGCTGCTGGCCCTGGCCGTGCTGACCATCGCTGCGGGCGTGGGCGGCTGGTCCGGGCTCGTGCCGTTCCTGCTGCTGGCCCTGCTCGGCGCCGGGACGGTCGTGACCGGGCTGGCCCTGCTGGTGGCGGTGCTGCGCGGACGCGAGTAGGGACGTGGTGGCCCCGCACTCAGGCCCCACCGACCTCGATGCCTGCCAGGCGCTCGATGGCCTTGATCAGGGCGTGGTTGCCCTCGTGGCCGAGACCGGCGGCCTGCAGCGCGCGGTAGAGCTGGAAGACCTGGGCGGTGCCCAGCAGCGGCGCACCGACCGCATCGGCGGCCTGGAGCACCAGGCGCAGGTCCTTCTGCTGCAGATCGATGGTGAAACCCGGACGCCAGTCGCGGCGAATGCACTGCGGCGCGCGATTGGTCAGCGTCCAGCTACCGGCGGCGCCACCGCTCACCGCCTGCAGCGTCTTCTCCAGGTCGACACCACTGGCCTGGGCAAAGACGAGCGCCTCACTCACGGCGAGCATCGTGCCGACGACCAGGATCTGGTTGACCAGCTTGACCGTCTGGCCGTCGCCGTGGCCACCGACGTGGGTGATCGTGGTGCCTATGGCCTGGAGGCAGGGCATGGCGCGGGCCACCTGCTCGGCCGGGCCGCCGACCATGATGCTGAGGGTGCCGCGCGCCGCGCCCTCGCTGCCACCGCTGACCGGCGCGTCGAGGAAGTGCAGCCCGCGCTCGGCGAGCGCGGCGGCGATGGTCCGCGCACCCTGTGGGCTGATCGTGCTCAGATCGATCACCAGGGTGCCGGGAGCGGCGCCGTGGATCACGCCCTGCGCACCCAGCAGCACCTCGACAACGTCGGGCGTATCGCTCACGCAGGAACAGATCAGCGAGCAGGAGGCGGCCAACTCCACCGGACTGGTGGCGAGCTTCGCCCCGGCGGCGATGAGAGCGTCGGCGCGCCCGGGGGTGCGGTTCCAGATCGTGAGATCGAAGCCGGCCTTGAGCAGATTGGCGGCCATACCGCAGCCCATGATGCCCAGGCCGATAAATCCGATGCGCTCGCTCATAGCGGCAACTCCGTACTGGTTGGCGGGTGCACGAACGCCTGCTATTCTACGCGCCGCCCACGGCCGGCGTCAAACCACCGGATCTATGAGTTTCAAGCATGAAAACGGGTATAGGCCGAGCAGGCGGCCTTCGCATCCCATAGCCGAGGCGTTTACGCCGACGGTACGGGCGTCTACCCACATGAGCCCACCCCGCACCACAGGAGGCGGAGGTTGCACAGGAACTGGGGGCGTCACCCCGCCAGATCGTGGCTGGTTATTCCTCGTGGTATACTACACAAAAGAATCGCCCAACCCTACTCGTCAGCGCCAGGATCGCGTATGCTCGTGCGAGTTCCCCTCACCACCAGCGGCCCGCTGGTCGAGGCAGACTTTGTGGCACGCCCCAATCAGCTGGTGGTTGAGGCGCGGCTGGGCCGGCGAATGGTGCGCGCGCACCTGGCTGACCGCGGGCGCCTGCTCGATCTGCTGAGCCCCGGCGCGCGGCTACTGCTCGCCCCCCGCGAGGAGCTCGGGCGTAAGACGGGCTTTCAGGTGGTGGGCGTCTACCACCACGGCGAACTGGTCTCGCTTGATACACATCTGCCGAACCGGCTGGTCGTCGCCGCACTATCGGCCGGGGCGCTGCCGCAGTTTGCCCGCTACACCCGTGTGCAGCGCGAGGTGCTGATCGGCGAGCATCGTTTCGACTTCCGCCTGAGCGAGGGGGTCAGTACCTGCGTCGTCGAGGTGAAGTCGGTCAGCAAGGTCGAGGACGGGCTGGCTCGTTTCCCCGATGCGCCCACCGAGCGTGGTCGCCGCCACCTGGTGGCCCTCACCCAGATGGCCCGCAGCGGCCAGCGCGCCGCGGTGGTCTTCATTATCCAGCGCCACAGCGCGCGCGCCTTCGTGCCCGATGAGGTCGATCCCGAGTTTGGCCGCGCCCTGCGCACCGCGATCACCGCCGGGGTCGAGGTGTACGCCTACCTCTGCCCACTCACCCTGGATGGCCTCAGCCTCGGTCAGGCTGTGCCGATCTTCAGCTCGCTCGAAGCCATTCCCACCGCGCGCCCGATTCGCGATCATTGAGGCGCTGCGGCGGGACAAGACCCGGCTGCCCTGTTATACCGAGTTCTGCTTGATGGCAGCGCATTAGCTCAACTCCACACCTCCACAGCGCTCCAGCTCTCCAAAGCCCTGTGTGGAGCTGGAGCGCTGTGGAGATGAGCGGAACAATGCGGGATTGCCAATTCCACCTGGTATTACCCGCGCGTACCCGCTTGCAACCGGGCGCCGTGGTATCATGGCGGTTGCTGCGCGCGCTGCGGCGCACGGCGCGGCCCGTGGCATCTGAGCAGCCCGCTTCCCACTTCCTAACACCGACTGTAGCATCCCCGTATGGCACAGCACGTGCATCCTGAACGGCGCCAGCAACTGGCGCTCACCGACCAGCAGCAGCGCATCGTTGCCCATAACCACGGGCCGGCGCTGGTCTATGCGGTGGCCGGCGCCGGCAAGACGACCGCCATGGTCCACCGTGTCGAGCGACTGGTGCGCGAGCGCGTTTTTGCGCCCCAGCGCATCCTGCTCAGTTCCTTCAACAAGGCGGCGGTTGATGACCTCGGGCGCGCGCTGGCTACCTGGCCCCACTGCCGCCAGGTTGCCCGCCACACCCTGCATGCCCTGGGCTACAAGATCGTGCGCTATGCCGCCGACCGCGGCTATCTGCCGCGGCTCGCCACCGACGCCCTCAAGGTCAACGGCGAGGAGCGCCAGTTGCTCTGGGCCGCCCGCGAGCTCGCCCGCCAGCGCGGGCGCGTCGCCCCGGGGGATCTCGACGCGCTCGATGAGCAGGATCTGAGCAACTTCATCGGCGCCTGCAAGGGCAACCTCTGCTACCCCGATCTCGCAGCTGCCGACCTGCCGCCTGCAGCCCGGGAGGTAGCCCGGCAGGCCGCAGCGCCGCCCAGCCTGCCCTGGTACCTCGACCTCTACGTGCTCCACGAGGAGGTGCGCCGTGATCGCGGCTGGCTCACCTTCGATGATATGCTGCTGCTGGCCTGGGAGGCGCTCGTTCGCCACCCGGATGTGCTCGGCGCCTGGCAGCGCAGCTACGATGCCGTCATCGTCGACGAGTTCCAGGACGTCAACCTGGCCCAGGCGGAGATCCTTGACCTGCTCGTGCGGCCGCACGCCAACTACATGGCGATCGGCGACGATGACCAGACCATCTACGGCTTCCGTGGCGCCAGTATGGGCTTCTTCCGCGACTTCGGGCGGCGCTACCAGGCGACCATCTATGAGATGACCGACAACTTCCGCTGCCAGGCCTCCCAGGTGGTGCTGGCCAACCGGGTGATCGCGCAGAACCAGGCGCGCCACCCCAAGGCGCTGGTTGCCACGCAGGGCTTTGGCGGCAGCACCAGCCTGCGGCGGGTCGACGATGCAACGGCGCTGGGCCGCCAGCTGGTTGAGGACATCGTCACGGCGCAGGCCACCGGCTTCCCAGGTGCGCAGATCGCTGTCCTGGTACGGCTCACCGCCCAGACCCCGCCGATCGAGCAGGCGCTGATCGAGGCCGGCATCCCCTACCGCGTCGCCGGCGAGGAGCCCTTCTTCCGCCGGCGGGAGATCGTCGATCTGCTCAAGTACGTGGAATTGGCCGCCTACGATGCGGCGCTGCGCGCTGGCCAGCGGTTCAATGGCGCGCAGGGCGAGCAGTTCGCAGCCTGCTGGCGCAGCCTCTATAACCGGCCCCGCCGCTACCTGAGCCGCCAGTTCTACCAGGAGACGGTGCACGCCGTGCTGCGCGAGGGCCAGCCCCTGAGCGCGACCCTGCGCAGGCTGAGCGATACGGCCACGGGGCGGGTCGCCGACGCGCTGCACGACCTCGCCGCCCTGCTACTCTGGCTCGCCGAGGCCCGCGCTCGCCTGCCCGCCGACGCTTTGCTCGGCGAGCTCGACCGGCGCCTGGGCTACCAGGAGTTCCTGATCCGCAATAGTGGCTTTGCCGAGACCGGGACAGGCTACGCCGCCAATGTGGCGGCCTTCATCCAGTATGCCCGTGGCAAGGGGAGCCTGGATGCGTTGCAGGCCCACCTCAACGCACTGGAGGCAGAGCGCAAGATCCTGGCCACGGATGATCCCCACGCCATCGACATCCGCACCATCCATAAGGCCAAGGGGCTCGAATGGCCAGTGGTGCTGGTGCCCAACTGCAACGCCGGCATCTTCCCGGTGAGCAATGCCAGCGATGTCGAGGAGGAGCGGCGGCTGCTCTACGTGGCGATCACCCGCGCCAGGCAGCACCTGTATCTATACACGACCGTCGGTGGCGATGGGCAACTCTCACCATTCCTGCTCGCCGCCAGTGTCACGACGACGCTCGCGCAGAGTGAGCAGGTGCAGCATAGCCTGGCGACCGACCCGCTGGCATGGACGGCGCAGGAGGCGCTCACCTTGCTGACCTTTCCGCGCCAGTACGGCCAGGAGCGCTTCTTCACCACCTGGTGGCCCATCCCCGCCGAGCAGCGCAGCCGCATCGCCGGGCGGCTGCTCGCGCTGGTTGCGGCGCTGGCCGCCCAGCCCGGCGCACCGCCCGTCCACGAGGCCGACGTGCAGCTCTGGCG
>JACAEO010000139.1 GCA_013388805.1 Chloroflexota bacterium | reverse complement strand
GCATATGACTACTTCTACAGCTCCCCAGCTCTACACCTCCCCAGCTCTACACCTCCAAAGCTCCCCAGCTCTACACCTCCACAGCTCCACACCTTCACAGCTCCGCATGTGTCCTCACAGCCGCCCCGCCACATGTCCGATGCTCAATTCCTCGACGGCGACGTGGGGTGGGTAGCTGGCCAGGGCGGCAATCGCCGCGGCCACCTCCGCCGGGCGGAGCATATTGGCGCGGTTCCAGCTGCCCGGCACGCGATCCCACAGCTCGGTGTCGGTCGCCGCGGGGAGCACCGAGGTGACGCGAATGCCCCGCGGGCGCACCTCTTCGCGCACCGCGGCCATAAAGCCGAGCGCGCCATGCTTGGCTGCGCTGTAGGCGGCCCAGCCCGGGAAGGCCTGGCGGGCCGCCACCGAGGCGACATTGACCAGCAGCCCGCCGGCGCCCATCCGGGCGACGACGTGCTTGCAGATCAGGAAGAGGCTGGTCAGCTGCACACGCAAGACCTCCTCCCATGCCGTCAGCGCGATCTGCTCGAAGGGCAAGACCAGCGCCGAGCCAACACTGTGCACGACCACGTCGAGCTGGCCGCCGGGCGCGCTGGCTGCCGCTACCAGGCGCTGCACCGCGTCCTCGTCGGTGACATCGCAGGGCCAGGCCACGGCGCTGGCCCCCGCGGCGCGGGCCGCGGCGGCCGTTGCCTCCAGGGCCTCCGCCGAGCGCGCGGCCAGCGTGAGCTGCGTGCCGGGCGCGGCCAGCGCTAGCGCCGTGGCCTGCCCGATGCCCCGCGACGCGCCGGTGATCAGGATGGTCTTCTGGCTGCGCACTGCCGTATACCCTCCCGCCCGCGGGGCTCGCTCAGGCCTCGATCGAACGGGTCCGACCCACGTGGGCCATAAACTCGGCCCGCGTCTTCGGGTCGTCGCGGAAGACGCCGCGCATCGCCGAGGTCACCATGCTGGCGTTGGCCTTCTTCACGCCGCGCATCACCGAACACAGATGGACCCCGTCGGCGACCACGGCGACCCCGAGCGGCTCCAGGTGCTGGTCGATGAACTCAGCGATCTGCACGGTCATACGCTCCTGCACCTGCAGGCGTCGCGCGAACATCTCGACGATGCGCGGGATCTTGCTCAGACCGACCACCTTGCCGTTGGGGATGTAGGCCACGTGGACCTGGCCCATAAACGGCAGCATGTGGTGCTCGCACAGGCTGTAGAAATCGATATTCTTCACCAGCACCATCTCATCGTAGCTGACGCTGAAGATGGCGTCGTTGATCAGCGCCTCCGGGTCCACGTGGTATCCGGCGGTCAGCTCAGCGTACATCTTGGCCACGCGGGAGGGGGTCTTCAGCAGGCCCTCACGCTCGGGCTGCTCGCCGATCCCGCTGAGGATCTCGCGCACTGCCGCCTCGATCCGGGGGTCGGAGCTATAGGCGACACCTTCCAGCTTGCCCCGTCCCGGCACGATCAGGGGCGCAAACTCGTGGGGGTCGAATTCGGTGGCCTCGTGGCCATTACCATTCTGCTTATGCTGCATCAGTATCACTCACATTCCATTGGTCATCGGGTTGGGGCCGGCATACTCGAAGACATTCTTCCGCGTCTCCCAGAGCTTGAGCCGGCGCAGGCGGCCTTCAAAGCGGGGGGCGAGCTCGTCCCAGAGGTAGATAACGATATGTTCGGCAGTGGACGGCTTATCGGCGAAGGCCGCGATCTCCTGGTCGAGATGGCGAAAGTCCAGCGTATCGAGCAGGCCACGCACGGTGTGGTCCATCGCCACCAGGTCGATGACCATACCGGTCGCCGGATCGACCGGGCCGGCGACACTCACCTCCAGGGTGTAGTTGTGGCCGTGACCGTTCGAGTTGTTGCACTTGCCGTAGACGGCACGGTTCTCCTCAGCGGAGAGGGCCGGCGCGTGCAGGCGATGCGCGGCGGCGAAGCTGTAGCTCCGGGCGAAGGTTGTCTCCTCAGCGCCATCGTAGTCGGCCCAGAGCTCGGGCGTCTCATACAGGCGCAGCCGTGCCAGGCGCGCCGCGCCTGGCAGGCGTGCCGCGATCAGCTGCCACAGTACACGCACAAGGTTCTCCGTGGTCGGCAGCTGATCGCGAAAATAGGGCGTATCCTCATTAAGATGCCGGTGGTCGAACTCCTCCAGCACCTCGTTGACGATCGCCTTCAGCTCGGTCATATTCATCACCATGCCGGTTCGTGCGTCGAGCGTGCCGGTGATGGTGACATCCAGCGTATAGTTGTGGCCGTGGCCATAGGGGCTGGTGCATTTGCCGAAGACCCGTTCATTCTCCTCCGGGCTCCAGTCATCGCGCCAGTAGCGGTGCGCCGCTGAAAACTCAAAGCGTCGTGTTGCATAGACCATCGCTGTCGATCCTTCCAGGCGCGTAGCGTCTCTTCTGTTTAACAGTAACACTTGTCCATGTTTTGTCAAGGTTTTGCCCAGGATTGAGGCCCGGGCACACGGCTCAGCGGCGGACGATGGGCAGCCAGGTGCGATAGCCGGGCGTTGCCTGGTACGCTGGTGAGACATTCCCTGCTGCATCGCGGAAGCGCACCGTGATGGGCGTTGCGGACGCCTCCATTATACGAATCTCTGGCGCAAATGGATGCCATGCGGCAGGGCGATTGGCGGGCGCCAGTTCGACCGCGACCACCTCCGTGGCGGCGTCGTAGGCTTCCAGCCGCAGCAATGATGGATCGGCGGGCAGCTGAATGGCCCGCCCGTGGGGCGGCGTGGTGTCCAGGACCGTCGTGACCCTGACGGGGAGCGAGACGAGCGCAAACTGGTCGCGGAAGCGCACATAGAGCGTCCGCGGCCCATCGGCGCCTGCCAGCTGGTAGCTGAGCCGCGGCGCGAACGGCTGCCAGCTTGCGTCGGCAAAATCCGGCGAAGCGCTGACCTGGAGCGCTGCGGTTGCTGCTGGCCCGTCGAGTTCCAGCTCCAGGCTGCGGCTCGCCGTCACCGCCGGCGCCGTGACCGCGTAGGCCGGTGACGGGCCGACCCAGGCGACCTCGATGCGGCTCGCCACTGGCGGCGAGCTTACCCCGATGCTATTGACGGCCCGCACCTCCAGCAGATAGCTGCCGTCGTAGAGTGGCAACTCGGCGCTGAACGGCTCGCGCACTCCATCGAAGGCGCCGTCCGTCGGGCTGGCCGTCATCCACGGGCCGCCGTCGACCCGGTACTCCACCGCGCGGATCGGGTTCAAGCTCACCGCGGGCAGGCTTGCCGAGGGAAAGGCGACGTCGCGGGCGATGCCACGGATCAGGGGGCGCCCGGTGCTGGAGGCGAGGCTCTGATCCTGCAGCTCCAGCGTTGGCATAGTGTCGAGCGGGTCGATCACGCCGTCGGCGTCGGAGTCGCGGTAGCCAAGCTGGTGCAATGCAGAAGCATCGACCTGGCCGGCAGCGAATGCCCCCAGCGGCTCGAGCATAATGCTGGGGAAGCTGGTGCCGCAGCCCTCAAACTGGCTGTTGCTGGTTGGCGTGTCCAGGTAGCCACTGCGCTGGTCGCAGCGGATGCCGGCTGCGGCATACTGGTCGAGCGCGCCAAAGATGTGCCCGAGCTCGTGGGCGACGACGGTCGCGATCCGGCTGCTGCCATAGGCCCCCGCATCGGCGGTGAGGACCATAAACGGCCCGCCGATGTAGGCGTAGGCGAAGCGGCCGTCGGCGAAGGCGCCGCTGGCCTGGCTGGCGCTGTTGACCACAAAGATCGTCGTTGCCCAGTCAGTGCCACGCTCGGCGCGCAGTGCATTGGCGGCGGCGTAGGCCTGGTCGAAATAGGTGGCGCCGGTGAAGCCGAGCCGCGTGAGCGTGTCGCCGATCCAGCGCCCCTCCTCGCTCAGACCATAGGCGATCGGCTCGTAGTCTGTGGGGACGACCTCAACCTGCAGCTGAAAGGAGAGCCGGGCGAGCGGCAGGCGGGCGACCCACCAGTCCAGGCCGGCCTGGACCTGGTTGCGGATCGCGGTGATCTGGGCCGCGGTCCAGTCCGCGCTGGAATGATCGATCGCCCCGCTGCTCTCGGGGAGCACGAGGCGCACGGCCACGCTGCCGGCCATGTACTGGCTGAGGCCACGGCTCTCGCTGGCAGCAGCGAGGATGCCCGCACCCGGTGGCGGGGGCATCAGGGCATCGTTGGCGAGGGGGTGGCTATCGGGTGACTGGGCGTGGCTGGCGAGCGGAGCGAGGGTCAGCAGGACAAACAGGGCCAGGCTGGACGCGAGCAGGATCGCGCGCATGGGTGTTCCTCTGGTGCGATGTGGGGTGGTGAGGGCTGGAACAGCCATCCGCGGGCACGGGCTCCCGCAGTGGTATGCAGTTGTGGCGCCATCCTACGCCCTGGGTGAGCAGCAGGGGAGGGGGGTGTTGGTCCCGGATGAGGGTGGGCAGGGGTACCAGGTGGTACTGAACACGGTGGTGCAGGGTGACGGCCCGTTATACCACGTGGAATTGGCAAGCCCGCATGGTCCCGCTCAGCTCCACAGCGCTACAGCTCCACACAGAGCTTTGTCGAGCTGGAGCGCTGTGGAAGTGTGGAGTTGAGCCAATGCGAGGCCAGCAAGCAGAACCGGTATTATCCGGCGGCCTCCACCACCAGGGGATAGAGCCGGCCAGCGCGCCAGAGGCCGGTGATCTGCACCGGGCCGAAGCGCACGCTGGGGCCGGCGCCCCGCTGCAGCCGGGCGAGCAGCGCCTCGTCGCGTGGCGGGGCGGCCAGCTTCACCTGGCGCGCCGCAGCGGCCGGTACGCCCCCCGGGCCGAGGCGCTCTACCAGCACGGCCGAATCGCGGCTCATCAGCAGGTCGCCGCGCAGGCGCACGGCCTGCCCCTCGTAGAGCCCGCTGTTGTCGAGGAGCAGGGGGATGGTCAGTTCGCGCAGGCCGAGCGGCTCCAGCGCCGGGCTGAGCAAGCGGTAGCGAAAGGTGCCCGCCGGCCCAAACTGGCCCGGGCCGTCGAGTGTGCCCGTGGCGGCGACGATGCCGTAGCGCACCGGGCCGGCGGTGCTGAGCGGCGGCTCGGCAGGGAGGGACGGCAGCTCGTCGAGCCACAGGCCGCCAGCTTCTAGTGGCGTTGGCTCGCCCGTCGTGGTGAGGCTCAGCCCGTCGAGCAGCGCGGCGCCATCGGGGCTGATCCACAGGTAGCCGAAGGTGCGGACAGGGCCGGGGCTGGGCGCGGCAAGCAGTTCGCCGATCGCCGGCACGGTTGGTGCAGGCGGCGGGGTGACGGTCGTCCGCCGTGGGTCGCCACAGGCCACGAGGATCAAAAGCAGCAGCAGGGGCAGTCGGGCGCGCATGGCGCGCATTGTACCACGGCGGCGCAGCCTACTAGTCAGGCCAACCACACCTGTTGTACTAGCCGATAGGCCGCCGCCGTTTTCAGCGGGGCGTTGTGCCCACGCCGGGCTTTGCCTGCGACCGGGGTGTGGGGCAAGCCCCACATACGCATCACGTTAAGGGCTGCGGCCGTGCCGCTCACCCACACGGAAGGATGAAAGCTTTGTTGTGTT
>JACAEO010000052.1 GCA_013388805.1 Chloroflexota bacterium | reverse complement strand
GACGTGACGGGGGCGATCACGCTGCCGGAGGGGATGGAGATGGTGATGCCGGGCGACAATGTGGTGATGGGGGTGGAGTTGATCGTGCCGGTGGCCATCGAGGAGGGCCTGCGCTTCGCTATCCGCGAGGGCGGGCGCACTGTCGGCGCTGGCGTCGTCACCAAGATTACCGAATAGCCCCGTTTTGGATTGTGGCGGGTGGATGCGGGCTCGCCCGGCATCCTCAGCTGGCACGTCAGCATCCACCACCGCGATCTCAAATAGGAACCGAGCGATGGCCGTGGCCAAAGATACCAAGGAACAGCAGGAAAACGTCATCGTGCGCAGGTTCCGTGAGACGCGGAGCGAACTGCGCAAGGTTGTCTGGCCGACACGCGAGGAAACGATCCGCCTGACGATCGTCGTGATCACCATCTCGGTGATTATCGGGCTGATCCTGTTTCTCGGCGACTCGCTCTTCCTGTTCCTCTACACTACCCTGGTTGATCTCGTCTCGTAGGATCAATGAACGTCGCGGAGCGAAACGTGACCGAGGAAGAGAAAACGAAAGCACCGGCTGAGAAGACCGATGATCGTCGCTGGTATGTGATCCACACATACTCCGGCTATGAGAATAAGGTCAAGCAGAATCTGGAGCATCGCATCGATTCGATGGAGATGCACGACCAGATCTTCCGCGTGATTGTGCCGACGGAAGAAGAGATCGAGATTAAGAATGGCCAGCGGCGCACGGTCAATAAGAAGATCTATCCTGGCTATGTGCTGGTGCAGATGCGCCTGAATGACGATTCCTGGTATGTGGTTCGCAATACGCCGGGCGTTACCAGTTTCGTCGGTCACGGCAACAAGCCCACCCCGCTCGAGGATGAGGAAGTGAAGACCATCCTCAAGCAGATGGAGGGCGAGGCGCCTAAGGTGCGCGTTTCGTACCAGAAGGGCCAGGCCGTCAAGATTATTGATGGCCCCTTCACCGATTTCGAGGGCGTCGTCGACGCCATCGACCACGAGCGCGGCCGCGTGCGGGTGCTGGTGTCGTTCTTCGGGCGCGAGGCGCCCGTCGAGCTCGATTTCCTCCAGGTGACACGCCTGGTCGATTAGTTCCTCTTAGCGGAGAAGTGTTGTGGCGAAGAAACTCGTCGGCGTTGTCAAACTCCAGTTGCCGGCTGGCAAGGCTACCCCGGCGCCGCCCGTCGGTCCGGCCCTCGGCCAGTATGGCATCAATATCATGGGCTTCGTCAAGGAGTATAACGAGAAATCGGCCGCCCAGGCCGGTAGTATCGTTCCGGTCGAGATCTCGATCTTCAGCGACCGCTCCTTCAGCGTTAAGCTGCTGACCCCGCCCGCTGCCGACTTGCTGCGTAAGGCTGCCGGCGCCCAGAAGGGCTCCGGGACGCCCAATCGCACCACGGCCGGCCAGATCACCCGGGCGCAGTTGCGCCAGATCGCTCAGCAGAAATTGCCCGATATGAACGCGCTTGATGTCGAGGGCGCCGAGAAGATTATCGCCGGCACCGCGCGTAGTATGGGCATTAAGATCGTCGATTAGTACGGCGCCCGCTGCGGGCGCCCCGAGCGGTGGGAGGGCCAGCTGGCCCGTCACGACCACCAGGAGCCACCACCTATGGCCAGACATGGCAAGAAGTACCGCGAGGCGGCCGCAAAGGTAGACCAGGATCGGCTCTACTCGCCTGATGAGGCGATTGCGCTGGTCAAAGAGACCTCGTATGTCGCCTTCGACCCGACTGTTGAGGTCCACCTGCGGCTCGGCATCGATCCGCGCCATGCCGATCAGAATATCCGTACGACCGTTGCCCTGCCCCACGGCACCGGGAGGCGCGTGCGTGTGCTGGTCTTCGCCCAGGGCGAGGCGGTCCAGGCCGCCCTCGATGCCGGCGCCGATTTCGCCGGGAGCGATGAGCTGATCGCGCGCATCGATAAGGAGAATTTCTTCGATTTCGATGTGGCGATCGCGACACCCGATATGATGGGCAAGGTTGGCCGGATCGGGCGTAAGCTCGGGCCGCGCGGCCTTATGCCCAATCCGAAGAGCGGCACGATCGTGCCGGCTGAGGATCTGCCGCGTACCATCCGTGAGGTCAAGGGCGGTCGCGTCGAGTTCCGGAACGATAAGACCGGCATCCTCCACGTGGCGATCGGCAAGCTCAGCTTTACGCCCGATCAGCTCCACGCAAACTTCGTCGCCCTGATGGACGCCGTGAAGGCGGCCAGGCCCAGTGGCGCCAAAGGTACCTACGTCCGCAGCGTCACCATGACCAGCACGATGGGCCCCGGCATTCCGGTCAATCCGGCCCTGGCCCAGAGCGCTACCACGTAGCTCTGCGCGTGCACGACGGCCCACCGTTCGAGCCGTGGTATAATACCGTACAATTGCATAGCTCCTACCCCAGACAGCTCGGTGGGCAATGCCCATAATGGCCCGCAGGCCGCCAGCCGAGGTAGACCCGAGCCGATACGTGCAGGTGAAGACCTGCCTGTCGAATGGTGTGCGCACCTCCGTGCGCCCTCACCCTTGCGGTCGCTGTGTCTGGGGACACGGCGACCGTTTCGTTTCTACCGCGTCGGGCTCGTGCCCCCGACGCCGAGCGTGACCAGTGCAGGGAAAGGGGGTGAGTACGTGCCAACCCAGCGCAAGATCGACATTGTCAGCGAGCTGACCGAGAAGATGGAACGCTCCCAACTGGCAGTGGTGGCCGACTATCGCGGCTTCAGTGTGGCCGAACTGAGCGCACTGCGCGCCCGGCTGCGCGAGAGCGGCGCCGAGATCATCGTCGCGAAGAATACGCTGCTGCGCCTGGCGGCCCGCAATACTGGCCGCGAGTCGCTCGAGAGCTTCCTTGAAGGGCCGACCGCCGTGGCTTTTGGCTACGACGATGTCGCAAAGGTCGCCAAAGTGCTGCTCGAGGCCAGCAGGGCCACGCCTAAGGCGCTCAAGGTCAAGGGCGGGATGCTCGGCACCAGCCAGTTGCAGGCCGACGGCCTTGAGGAGGTGACCAGGCTGCCCTCGCGCGAGCAGGCCCTGGCCCAGGTGGTCGGTGGTATCGCGGCGCCGGTGGCCGGCGTGGTCGGTGTGATCAATGCGGCGATCACAAATGTCGCCCTGGTTATCCAGGCCCGCATCGACCAGCTGCAGCCCGCCGGCGAGCGTGCAGCATAACCCGGTGATCCGCTGCCCACGCCGGGCAGCAACCGTTACGGTGCGCGACGCCGCGCCGCAATTCCAGGTATTCGTACCCACAGGCGTAAGGAGCAGTTCCCATGGCTAGCGAGAAGGTTCAGGCAATCATCAGCTCGATCGAGGCGCTGAATGTGCTCGAGCTGGTTGAATTGAAGAAGGCGATGGAGGAGCAGTGGGGCGTCACCGCCGCCGCTCCGGTGATGATGGGCGGCTTCGCCGGCGCCCCGGCTGCCGCTGGCGGCGATGGCGCGGCGGCCGCTCCGGCCGCTGCCGAGGAGAAGACGGAGTTCGACGTGATCCTCCAGGAGATCGGCGCCAACAAGATCCAGGTGATCAAGGTGGTGCGCGAGCTGACCAACCTGGGTCTCAAGGAGGCCAAGGACCTGGTCGAGGCGGCGCCGAAGCCGGTCAAGGAGGGCATCGCCAAAGAGGAAGCCGAGGCCGCCAGGGCCAAGCTGGCCGAGGCCGGCGCCACTGCTGTGATCAAGTAGGATGTGCGTGGATAGAACGGACGAGCCAGTGTGAGCCGCTCGTCACATCCCCCCTCTTTCCCGCGCACGGGAGAGAGGGGGGAACGCAACCTGCTGGCCGTGCCGTATGCTTTGCCACGGCGGGAAGTCCTGGCCTTGCCGGGCCCCGAACTGCCGTGAAACACTGACGCGCATGGAACCGCTGCTCGCTGCGCTGCCGCGGGCCTTTGCCGCCCTGGAGCAGTTCCCCGCCCTGCGCGACGCGGTCGCCGCGAGCCTCCGGCGCCAGCGCGCCCACGCGGCCGCCTGCCTCGCGGCCTACGCCGAACGCCCACGGCTCGTGGCTGCGATCACCGCCGCTGCCCGTGGGCCGCGGGGCGGCCTGATCAGCGTTGTGGGGCCGCCCGGCAGCGGAGTGACCAGCCTGCTCGCCGCCCTGGCCGCCCGCCACCCCTGGCCGCTCTGGCTGCCCGACAGCGCACCCGACGGCCTCGCGGCCTGTTATGCCCAGCTGGTGGCGCTGCACCGCCCGAGCATCCCCTTGCTCGACCCGACGGCTGCCAGCGACCCGGCGGCGCTTGAGCAGTTGCTCAGCGAGGCGGCAGCCACCGCCCCCGGCCCCGCGCCGATCGTGCTGCTCATCGATGCGCTCGACCCGCCCGGCCAACCGCTCGGCCCCGGGCCGGTCCCGCTCCCGGCTGAACTGCCGCCGGGCGTGGTGCTGCTCCTCGGCGGCACGCCCGGCGCCCCGCTGCCCTACCCGCTGCTCGCCAGCTTCCAGCTGCCCGACGCCGACCCCGATCTGCTCGCGGTCCAGGCCCGCGCCCTGGCTGCCCAGCGCTGCCCACCGGCGTGGGTCGAGCCACTGTGCGACGCCGCGGCGGGCAACTTCCTCTACCTGCGCCTGGCCCTCGCCGCACTACGCGCAGGCACGCTTGCGCTCCACGGCCTCCCCGCGGGCCTCACGGTGCTGCTGGAGCACTGGTGGGCGCAGCTCGCTCCAGCTGAGCAACGGCTGGCCGCCCTGCTGGCTGCCGCTGCCGAACCACTGCCGCTCAGCCTCGCGCTCGAGCTGGTCGGCAGCGATCCGCAGGCCACCCTCGCGCACTGGGCAAACCGCGGGCTGATCGACCTTGAGCCTCAAGCCGCCAGCCCGGCCGCTGACGGTCCGTCCGCTCCGGCCGAGCCGCTGGCCTGCTTCACGCACCGGGCGCTAGCTGCCTTCGTCGGTCAGGTGGCGCCGGCGGCACTCGACGCCGCCCACGCCGACCTGGCCGCCGCCAGGCTCCGCCATGCGATCGGCGCGCCAGACGCGTCCGCTCGTTACCTGGAGCGCCAGTTCGCGCGCCACGCTGCCCTGGCGCCCGGTGGGTTGGCCCAGCAGGCGCTGCCGGGGCTGATCAGCCGCGACTGGCTGCGGGCCCACGAGCGGCGTGCGGGCCTCGCTGGCGCACGTGATGATGCTCGCTGGGAGCTGCGCGCCGCCGCGACGGCTGCGACGCCGCTGCGCCTGGTGCGCGCCGCGGCCTGTGTCGG
>JACAEO010000012.1 GCA_013388805.1 Chloroflexota bacterium | reverse complement strand
GCTCCACAGCTCCACTGCTCCACACCTCCACGAAGGTCACTCGACGGGCGCCAGATCCACCAGGGCGGCGCCGCCGGCCACACTGGCGCCCTGGCCGTAGGGCAGGCGGCGCACCACGCCGGCATAGGGCGCCACAACGGTATGCTCCATCTTCATAGCTTCGAGCACCACCAGCGCCTGGCCCTCACGGACCGTCTCGCCCTCGCTGACCAGCACTTTCACCAGCGTGCCGGGCATCGGCGCGGTGAGACTGGCGGCGTCGTGGCCGCCACCGGTGCGGGCGGCGCTATCGGCATTGAGCGGCGCGGGCCGGGTCAGCCGGTAGCTGGCGCCACGCCAGGCGAGCAGCAGCGCGCCTTCAAGATCGCGCGCCAGGCGCATGCGCTCACGCCGGCCATCCAGCTCAAGCGTCAACTCGCCGGGCCCGCTGGCGGCGATTCGGGCGCTCCAGCGCTCCTCCCCGCTGTCGAGCAGCCAGCCATCGTTGCCGCGGCGGGCGCTGATGCGGTAGGTCGTGCTGCCATTGGCGAAGCTCAGCGGCAGCGCGCCGCCGCCCAGGCGCCAGCGTTCGGCGAAGGGATCGCTCTCACGGGAGCGGCGCTCCGGCGTGAACTGGAGCTCGGCGAGCGCCGCAGCAACCAGCACCTCACCCGGGGGCGTGGCGGGCGCGGTGACATCGAGCGCATGCTCGGTGAGGAAGCCGGTATGGGTGTCGCCGCTGGCATAGGCCGGGTGGGCCGCGATGGCGCGCAGCAGTGGCAGATTGGTGGTCAGGCCCAGCACGGCGAAATCGTCGAGCGCGCGGCGGAGCCGATCGACGGCAGCGGCACGGCTCTCGGCAGAGACCACCAGCTTGGCGATCATCGGGTCATAGTGCACCGTCACCTCATCGCCGGTCGTCAGGCCGGCATCGACGCGCACCCCGGGACCGAGGGGCGGGTCGAGCAGCGCCAGGTGGCCGACGGCCGGCAGGTAGGTGACCGGATCTTCGGCGTAGAGCCGGGCCTCGATCGCATGGCCGCGGAAGGAGATCTCCTGCTGGCTGAAGGGCAGGCGGCCGCCGGCCGCGATGGCGATCTGCCAGCGCACCAGGTCGAGGCCGGTCACCTGTTCGGTGACCGGGTGCTCGACCTGGAGGCGGGTATTCATTTCGAGGAAGTAGAACTGGCCGGCGGCATCGAGCATGAACTCCACCGTGCCGGCATTGACATAGCCAGCGGCGCGGGCGGCGCGCACGGCGGCCTCGCCCATCCGGGCGCGCAGCGCGGGGCTGAGGGCAGGCGAGGGCGACTCCTCGAGGATCTTCTGGTGGCGGCGCTGGATGGAGCACTCGCGTTCACCCAGGTGGATCACATTGCCGTGGCTATCGGCGAGCACCTGGATCTCGACGTGGCGCGGGCGCAGCAGCAGGCGCTCAAGGAAGACCGTATCGTCGCCAAAGGCGGCACGGGCCTCGCGGCGCGCGCCCTCCAGGGCCGCGGCAAACTCAGCGGGGTCGTTGACCACGCGCATCCCCTTGCCGCCGCCGCCGGCGCTGGCCTTGATCAGCAGCGGGTAGCCGATGCGCTCGGCCTCGGCCAGCAGGCGCGCATCGCGCTGGTCGGCGCCATCGTAGCCGGGCACAACCGGCACCCCGGCCTCCTGGGCAATGCGCCGGGCGCCGATCTTGCCGCCCATGGCCTCGATCGCCTCCGGGGGTGGACCGATGAAGACCAGGCCAGCCGCGGCGCAGGCGCGCGCAAAGGCGGCATTCTCGGAGAGGAAGCCATAGCCCGGGTGGATGGCCTCGGCGCCAAGCTCGCGTGCGGCAGCGATGATCGCCGCGCTGCGCAGGTAGCTCTGGGTGGCGGGCGCGGGGCCGATCAACAGCGCCGCGTCGGCCAGGCGCACGTGGAGCGCGCCCGCATCCACCTCGGAGTAGACCGCGACAGGGCTGATGCCCAGTTCCCGGCAGGCGCGGATAACGCGCACGGCGATCTCACCGCGGTTGGCGATCAGGATGCGTTTGAACATCGATCAGACTCCTGTCAACCTGGGGAGCACATGCTCACCGTAGGCGCGGATCCAGGCCTCCTGGTTGCGCCCGACGTTATGCACATAGATCGCGTCGAAGCCCAGGTCGAGGAAGCCCTGCAAATGGGCGCGGTGCTCCTCAAGGTCGGGCGAGATCAGCACACGGCCCGTGAAGTTCTCGGGGCGCACCAGCCTGGCCATGGCCGCAAAATCCTCAGGCGAGCGGATGTCCTGCTTGGGGAAGTTCATGCCACCGTTGGGCCACTCCACCATCGCGTTCTGCAGCGCCTCCTCGTAGCTCGCGGCCCAGGAGACGTGCAGTTGCAACAGCCTGGGCAGCTTCGCCGGGTCCTTACCGGCCTCGCGGGCGCCGGCGGCGAAGTTGTCGAGAATGCCTCGCAGCTTCTCGTGCGACGCGCCGGGGGTGATCAGGCCGTCGCAGCTCTTGCCGGCCCAGCGCAGGGTCTGCGGGCCCGTCGCGGCGATGTAGATCGGCACCGGCTGCTCCGGCAGCGTCCAGAGGCGGACCTTGTTCATCTGGAAGTAGCGCCCGCGATAGCGCAGTTCCTTGCCGCTGAGCAGGCGCTGGATGATCTCGGTGGCCTCCTGGAGCATCTCGAAGCGCACGAGCGGCTCGGGCCACGCGCCGCCGACGACATTCTCATTGAGCAACTCGCCGCTGCCGAGGCCGAGCCAGAAGCGCCCGGGGTACATAGCGCCCAGGGTCGCGGCGGCGTGGGCGATCACCGAGGGGTGGGTGCGAAAGGAGGGGCAGGTCACCCCGGGGCCAAAGCTATGGCTGGTGACGGCGCCGAGGGCGCCCATCCAGCTGTAGGCGTGGGCATTGTGGCCCTGGGCCGGCACCCAGGGCTGAAAGTGGTCGGCGGCCATCACGCCACGAAAGCCGTAACACTCCGCCAGCTTGCAATGCGCGAGGAGCTCGGTCGGGTGGAACTGCTCGAGGGCAGCCGAGATGCCAATCGTCGCCACAGCGCGGGTCCTTTCGCTCACAGGGTAGGTTTACGGGTAGTATAGCACCGCCTTGCGCCACCCGATGAGGCGAGGACAGGGGTGAGGGCCAGAGGCGCTCGACGTTGCATCCGCATCACCGTCTTGCACCGCTAATCCTGCCCATGCTCGCCGAGCGCCAGGCCCGCCAGCGCCGCCCGGTAGCGGGCCAGACCGGCGGGATCGTCCACATCGAGGGCCAGGCCTGGCGCGTGGTAGAGCCGGGTGAGCAGGCCGCGGGCGGCGGCGGCCCGCAGGTGCAGCACGGCGCTATCGCCACCGAAGCGGAAGGGCAGCGCGGCGTCAGCGCGCAGCGCCAGCCCGTTGGTGCCAAGGCCGGCAGCGTCAGGGGCCAGGACCACATCGGCGCCGGCGGCGAGCAGCCCGGCCATCGCCGCCACGTCGGCCGGGCGGATCAGCGGCACATCGGCGGGGACAACGATCAGCGCCGTGGCCCCGGCAGCGCGGGCGGCGCTGCGCGCCTGCTCCAGCGCGGCGTTCAGCTCGGCCGGGCCCTCGGCGAGTGGGCGCGCCCCCCGGGTCGCGGCCAGGGCCAGCACCTCGGCGTCGGGGCTCACCACCCAGGTGTTCGTTACCGGGGCCGCGGCGAGCGCCCCGAGCACCCGTTCAAACATCTCGCGCACCAGCTGTCGCCGCTCAGCCGGCGCGAGCGCGCTGGCCAGCCGTGATTTGGCCCGATCCAGCGCCTTGACCGGGACGATTGCGTGCAGATTCATTGAGGGGGTGTTCGCACCCTGAGTAGCGCGCAGCGCGTATCGTACGGATGCGATAACCAGGACGTTGCATGATCCTGTTGGCAAACCCGGGTGTATGGGCATCCGGCCCGCATGCAGGTGGGCCGCCTGCGCTCCCAGCCACGCCCACGAGGGAGGTTGCCAGCAGGATCGTTGCATCAGCCCTGCGAACGGTGCAGGCCCAGATTGCCGATATTGTAGCACGGTGGTACAGTGGACAGGCCCGGGTGGATCCGCTGCCTGCGCATGCCAGTGTACGGTGAGCTTACCACGATGCAGATCCTGCTCCTCAGCCCCTACCCGCCCTACCCGCCGCGGAGCGGGGGCGCCCTGCGCATCTTCCACCTGCTGCGCGGCCTGGCCGCGCGCCACCAGGTGACGTTGCTGAGCTTCGCGCCCGATCGCGCGGCCGCGGCAGCGCTGGCGCCGCTGCGCCAGCGCTGCACGGTGATCACCGTGCCCGGCCCGCCGGCGCGTTCGCTGACCCGCCGCGCGCTGACCACCCTCGGCTCGCCCGTGCCCGATATGGGGCTGCGCAATGCCACGCCAGCCTACGCGACGGCGCTCAGCCGGCTGCTGGCCAGCGAGCGCTACGACGTGGTGCAGGACGAGAGCATCGAGATGGCCGGCTACCTGATGCAGGCCCGGGGCCTCGGCCCGCTGCTCGTGCTCGACCAGTTCAACGCCGAGTATGTGCTCCAGCGGCGGGCCGCGCTGACCGACCTGCGCCGCGGCGCGCTGCTCGGCGGGCTCTACTCGCTGGTCCAGTGGCGCAAACTCGCGCGCTACGAGCGCGGGGCGCTGCGCGCCTTCGACCGGCTCCTGGTTGTTTCGGAGGCCGATCGGGCCGCGCTGGCCCGCCTCGACCGTCGTCGGGCCACGCGGCTACACGTCGTGCCTAACGGCGTTGATCCGGCGCAGTTCCACCGTGGCGCCGTGGTCGGCGATCTCGGCCCGGCAACCATGGTCTTCACCGGCACGCTCGATTTCCGGCCAAACATCGACGCCCTGCGCTGGTTCGTCAGCCGGGTGCTGCCACTGATCCGGCTGCAGCGCCCGGATGCGCGCCTGCTGATTGTGGGGCGAGCAGCCGGGCCGGCGGTGCGCGCCCTGGCCGCTGGCGAGACGGTGGAACTGGTGGGCGAGGTGCCCGATGTCCGACCCTATATCGACGGCGCCGCGGTCTATGTCGTACCGCTGCGTATCGGCGGCGGCTCGCGCCTGAAGCTGCTAGAAGCGCTGGCGATGGAAGCGCCCGTGGTCAGCACGCCCATGGGGGCGGAGGGGGTGGAAGGGCTCCGCGACGGCGAGCACCTGCTCATCGCCGAGCAGGCCACGGCCTTTGCCGCCGCCGTGCTGCGCCTGATCGCCGACCCGGAACTCGGGGCACGGCTTGGCGCCGCCGGCCGCGCCCACGTGGTCGCACACTACGACTGGGGGTCGATCATCCCGCGCCTTGAGGCGGCGTATCGCTGATCTGGAGCTTCCCGCCGGTCGCACGGTCATAACCAGGGCTGATGCAACCATCCTGCTGGCAACCTCCGGTCTTCCCACGCCGGGTACGGGGGCGTCCCGCCCGCGTACCCAGGTTTGCCGCCAGGATTATTGCATCAGCTCTGCTCCCCTGGCGCCCAGGTGCTATGCGTCGTGTTGGTTCAGTGTACCACGCGTGCGGCGCTCCTCACCGGCGCGGGCCAGCGGATACCAGAATGAGAGGATGAAGCCCACAGCAATATGCTGCAGGTTGATCAGCAGAAACAGCGCCGAGAGCGCCAGGGCCTGCTCAGTCGTGTAGCCGTAGGGCAGCAGCACCGCGATCAGCGCGGCATCGCGCACGCCAACCCCGGCAATCGAGATCGGCAGCACCTGGAGCACGGCGATCAGCGCCGAGACGCCCACCACCACCGGCAGCGGCACCTGGCTGAGCCCAAGGGCGAGAAAGAGCAGCCAGAGGCGCAAAAAGGTGAATGAGGCCGAGCCCAGCGACAGGAGCGCCAGCTCGACCGCCAGCGCTGGCCGCAGACTGAGCCCGTGGAGCTGGCTGTTCCAGCGCGTGAGCGACACCGCCAGGCCCGGTGCGACGCGCGGCAGCGCCACGGTGAGCACCCAGGTCCGCGGCCCGCGCGCAACCAGCACCACGGTCAGGACCGCGAGGCCCAGGCCCATCGCGATGACCAGGGCCGTCTGCAGTTCGCGACTGGGGAGCAGCCGGCCCAGGGCGAAGATGCCGACCGTGGCGAACGCGGCCATCAGCAGCAGATCGAAGAGCCGGTCGAGCACCACACTGAGCATTGCCGGGGCGATCGGCTGGCCTCGCTCCCGCACGTAGACCGCCTTGAGCAGGTCGCCGGCCTGGCCCGGGGTGGTGGCGCCATAGAACAGCCCCACGGTGTAGACGCCCGCGGCTGTGCGGTAGTCGAACTGCAGGCCCAGCTCGCGCATGATGCGCAGCCAGCGCCAGGCCTTGATCAGCACGAATGGCGGCATAAGCAGCAGCGAAAGCAGGATCGGTCCCGGTCGCGCGGTGCGCATCGTCTCCCAGAGCTGCCCGAGGTTGGCGTTGGCCAGGAAGATGATGAGCAGCGCCGGACCGAGCAGGCGCAGCAGCAGCGGCAGGGTCTTCTTCATGCTACGGCTCGCGCCGCTGGAAGCGCAGGGCAGCCACCTGTTCGGCCAACAGGCCGAACATGAAGACGACGATGCCGCCTACGAAGAGCGCCGCCGTGGCATTGGGGATCTTGAGCCATACGCCGTTGACCACCACACTGGCGATGTAGGCGAGCAGGCTCAGCACGAACATGCCCAGCGCGACGGGGAAGTAGACGCGCAGCGGGGCGAACAGCGAGATGATGCGCAGGATGATCAACCCGAAGCGCACACCGTTCTTGAGCAGTTTCTGGCCGCTGCGCCCCCCCTGGCGCGGCTGGCCTTCAATCGTGACGAAGCCGACGTTGTACCCGGCTTTGAGCAGGCTCAACGTGCTGGTGGTGGGATAGGAGTAGCGGTTGGGCAGCAGGTGCAGAAACTCCATGATCACGTCGCGCCGCATCGCGCGGTAGCCGCTGGTCAGGTCACGCACCTCGCTCTCCACGAGGTAGGCGCCGAGCGCGTCGAGCGCGCGGTTGCCGAGCCGGCGCGCCAGGCTGTCGCCCTGGGTTGCGCTGGTGCGGGCCCCGACGACCATATCGTAGCCCGCGGCGATGCCGCCAAGCAGGTCGGGGATGTAGCGCGGATCCATCTGGCCATCCGCGTCCATAAGCAGCACCACCTCGCCGCTGGCCCGCCGGATGCCGGTCTTGACCGCGGCGCCATTGCCCCGGTTGGTGGGATGTCGCTCGACCCGGGCGCCAGCCGCGGCCGCGGCGGCGGCCGTATCGTCGCTGGAGGCGTCGTCGACTACCAGGATCTCGGCCTCGGGCAGCGCGGCGCGCACCCGCTGCACCACCGCCGCGATCCCGTGGGCCTCGTTGAAGGCCGGCATGACCACGCTGACGGTGAACGGATAGCTCTGCACCGGGCTGCGCCGGGTTTCCAAGTCGACCGTCGTTGCGCTCATCGTTGCTCCTGCAGCCGCGCTGGACGTAACGCCTACTCGACGGCCACGTCGCTGACCATGACACTCAGCAGGCGCGCATCGCCACGTGCGGGATCCAACTGGACGGGGATGAAGGTCGGCGCCGAGAGGTGCAATTCCAGCTGCCGCGCGCCGGCCAGGCTCGTGGGCACGGCCACCCGGTAGGTCCGCCACTCACCGCCACGGACCGGCAGGGTCAGGCGAACATCGCCCACCTCGAGGGTCAGCGGCGTAGCGCCGAGGGGGCCGCCGGCCACCCGCAGGCGGACCACGGCCCCCTCGGCGAGCGGCGCGGGCAGGGGCAGCCGGATGATGCCCCGTCCCTGGAGCCAGCGATAGGTCGCTGGCTGCCCCCCGGGGCCAGCGGCCAGCGCCTCACCGAACGAGAAGCCGTCGAGGTAGCCGAAGTCAAGCCCATCGCCCAGCTGGAGCCTGGTAAGGGGAGCGGGGCGCAGCCATTCCATGGCCAGTTTCTGCACATCCTCGCCGGCGCGCACCTCGGCGTCTTCAAAGTAGTGCCGCGCCAGTTCGTGGTTGCCCTGGGCCCGTGCCAGCGCGCCGCGCACCACGTCGCCGCGGTGGGTGTGGCGCGTGCCGAGCGCGTCCCAGCCCCGATCGTAGTCGCCCCGTTCCAGGTAGAGCAGCGCCAGCTCGGCACGGCCATCCACGAAGTCGGGGTCGGCGGCACGCATGCGCTCGTAGGCAGCGATGGCGCCCGGGTGGTCGCCCTGGCGATAGGCGCTCAGCGCGGCGGCACGCTGCCACTCGCGCTGCACACCAGCCGCGATAATCCGTGGGTAGTCGCGATAGCTGAAGACCAGGAACAGGAAGGCTGCGCAGAGGAGCATACCCGCCAGGCCCCAGGGTGAGCGCAGATAGGCGCGGGCCGCGGCGCGCGCTGCGGCGCCATCACGCCGCCGCAGGGCCAGCCAGTTCCACACAGCCCCCAGCGTCGCCGCGCCATAGAGGGCCATACCCAGCCAGATCGGCAGCAGGTAGCGCGGCTCGACGTGGATGAGCATCACCGTCAGGCAAGCGTAGGCGATCCAGCCCAGGGCCAGCAGCCGGAACCCGCCCTCACGCGGGCGCGCGGCCAGGGCAAAGACGCTCGCCGTGCTGAAGATCAGCCAGAGCAGGTCACCCAGGGCGCCGAGCAGCCACACCTCGCGCAGCGGCCGGGTGAAGAAACTGACCTTGACGAAGTAATCCTCAACGAACTGCGCTTTCCAGATATGCTGAAAATGGGGCCAGAAGTTGCGCGTGAGCCGCCACGGCTCTTCGTTCACGATGCGCCGGATATCGGCGCTCACGAAGGCCTGGCGCTCCTCCTGGGGAATGGCGGCCAGGATAGCCTTGGCCTCGCCTTCGCCGCGGCCCGTATTGACCGAATCGCTCATCGCCATCCACAGGTTCACCGGCCCCAGGGTGTCGATGATGATCAGGCGGTTGTAGGTGAGGTAGTTCCGGGCCGTCCACGGGGCGATGATGCCGGTGAAGGGGAGCAGGAAGACCGCCGCGGCGACGACGAAGCGCTGCAGCCATTGCCGCCAGCGCACGGTGCGTGGGCCGAACGAACGCTCATCGCCCCGGCCCGTTTCCCAGAGCAGGAACGCAAGCACAAAGACGGCCGCATAGAGCGCCGGCGAGCGAGCCAGGGCCGCCACGGCCAGCATCGCACCCGCGCCGGCCAGCCATGGCCAGCGCCGGCTGTCGCGCCAGCGCACCAGCGCCCAGCAGCTCAGCACCAGCGCAAAGAAGAAGAGCGGCTCGCTCAGGATCAGCGCCGGCAACTCGACCAGCGGAAACCAGACGGCGAGCAGCGTCGCGAAGATCAGGCCTGCCTGACGGCTGAACAGGCGCCGGGCCATGTCGTAGCCCACGGGGATGAGCAGCAGCGAGAGCGCCACCTGCACGCCGCGGATCATGGCGATGCCCAGGGTCGGATCGCCCAGGATCATCGCCGTTTTCAGCATTGCGGCGAAGAAAAAGACGTGGCCGGGCGGCCGGATCAGCCACGAGTTGTCCAGGTATTCGCCGGTGGCCGCCAGGCGTAGCGCCCGCTGGTAGTAGTCGCCATCATCAGCCGCCGAGAAGCGCGGATCGATGTCGTTGACTGCGATAAACCACAGCCGCAAGCCCAGGCCCAGCAGCACGAGCGCCGTCAGGTAGAGCACGGTGGCCGAAACGCGCGGCAGCGCGAGCGCTATGCCACCGGTGGCGCTGGTCGCCTTGCTGCCAGAGGTTGTGGCCGGTGCGGTATGCATGCCGTTCCTTCGACGTTCGTGTCCAGACGATACAGCCCATAGCGCCCGCTGGTACGCACCAGTGCCGTTGCCGGATCGGGCAGCGGCGGTGGGCCCGTCGCCTCGTCCCAGAGCAGGTAACTGGCCCCGGCCGCCCGCGCTGCCGCCAGGTCGGCGGGCGTCACCGGCACGTCGAGCTGTGCAGCGGCCGGCCAGTCGACCACGCGGTGGGCGATGGCCGAGTACTTCGCCAGCGGCAGGCGCCCTGAGACGCGCGCTGCGATCAGGTCGCCGGGCGCAGTTGCGGCTTCGACCAGACGCACCGCCGCCACTTCGTCGGCGGGCTGCTGGGCCAGCACGGAGCGCGCCCCTGCGCCATAGCCGCCCCATAGTACCACAACCAGCACCAGGCTTGTGGCGAGCAGCGCCCGCCCGTCCCGGGTCAGTTGCCAGAGGCACCAGCCCGCCGCCACGGCGTAGATCGGGGCCAGCGGCAGGAAGAAGCGCTGCAGCGCGAAGGCGGTGCTCACCGCGGCAACGTAACCGGCGATCAGCATCAGCAGTGCCGCGCGGACCAGCGCGTGCCCATCGCCCGCCGGGCGCCGCGTGCGCAGCAGCAACAGCAGCCAGCCCAGCAGCCCCGCCGCGGCGAGCCAGTTGGCGGGCCAGCCCAGCAAGCGCAACTGGATCGCGCGCCCGAACTCGCTCGTGTCCTCGGCGCCGCTGCCGGTGTAGCCCACGACATTGCGCCACCAGTTCGCGCCGAAGCGCGCCGGGTCACGCAGTACCACCTCGGCGAGCCCGATGTCGTTCGGCGCCTCCTCCCAGCGGCCCCAGTCGGTATTGCCATAGACGGCCAGCCAGATGTTTTTGGCCTGCTGGTTGTAGAGCGGCTGCCCGGCCTGCGCGGTGTTGACGATCAGCTGTGGCAGCATGGCCAGCAGAAAGGCGGCCCCGAAGGCGAGCACCGGCTGGTAGCGGCCGGCGCGCGCCGCCGGGCTGCGCCACCATGCCGCGAGCAGCAAGACGACCACGCCCCAGGGCAGGAGCAGCAACCCGGGGTGGCGCATCAGAAAGGCCAGCCCGCCGCAGAGCCCGGCCAGCGTGGCGAGCCGGATCCGGCGGCGCGTGCCAGCCTCGGGCGCGGTGAGCGTCGCCACCAGGGCGGCGCTGGCCAGCGCCGCACAGGCCGCGAAGGGCATGTCGCTGCCTACGTACAGGCCATACTGGACGACCAGACCGTTCAGCGCGAGCGCCAGCAGGGCGACGAACGCCGGGCCGGGCGGGAGCAGGCAGCGGGCCAGCCAGTAGCCGGCCGCCAGCAGCACGGCCCCGCTGAGCGCTGCCAGCACGCGCCCGGCGAGGAAGGCGTTCCCCGCAAAGAATGGCCGGGTGAGCCAGAGCAGCAACGGGTAGCCCAGGTTGTAGAAGCCGTCGGCGCTGAACACCTGGGCGAGTGTCGCGCGCGTGGCAAAGACCCGAAAGTCGTTTTCGACCCCGGGGCGCGAGAGTGTGACGTGGCCCCGTGCCAGCAGCAGGGTCGCCCCCGTCCAGCCGGCAATGACCACGACCGGCGCGAGCACGCTGGCCAGGCGCGGCAGGCGCGCGGCGAGGGCCGGCCCGTCGCGCACCACCAGCGCGCCGGCGAGCGCCAGGACGGTCAGCGGCGGTAGCGCCCGCAGCGGGTAGGGGTAGAGCGGCGGCTGAAGCCGGTAGAGCAGCAGCCAGGCCACGCCGTAAGCCAGCAGATAGGACGCAGGCGTGCCCCGGAAGCGTCCCGCCGCGCCGCGGGTGATGGCGGCGTGGGGGCGCAGCAACACCCAGAGCAGCCCGCCCACCGCGGCGGCATACACGAGTTGGGCGGGGTAGGGCACGATCAGCCCCGGCCCCACGCGATAGACGGCGTGATCGACCAGCACGCCCACCTCGCGCCCATCGGCGAGCCGGGTCGTATCGGCCCGCACCTCAACGAAGAAGTCGGTCGCCTTGCGCCAGCCGCCGCGGATCGGCACCCGGCGCTCCTCCCAGGCGCCACTGGCGGTGAAGCGCTCCAGTTCGGTCACACCATTCAGCAACAGGGTGACCTCGGGCGGTGGGCCGTCGGCACGCCAGCCACGGAGCCGCACGCTGACCTCGCCGGGCAGCCCGGCCTGGGGGAAGATCAGCGCCGCGCTGGCGCCGCTCCAGCGGGCGCCGCCCGTGGCACCAGCAAGGTAGGGCCGCGCCCCGCCGGGGTCATCCGGGCGCTCCGGGTCGAAAAAGCCCTGGGTGTAGGCGGCATCGAAGCCGCCAACCGCGACCTGGTGGCGGGCCGGGATCTGGGAGAGCAGGAGGATGAGCAGCGCCCCGAGGGCCGCCCAGGCCAGCGGCGCAATCACGAGCGGGCCTGCTCCGGCGGCGGCGCGGGCGCGCTCGGGCTGGGAGCCGGCGGTCATGGGCTGGCGGTCGGGACGGGCGTGGCGCCCGGCTGCTGCACGGGCAGTTCGCCCTCGGGCGGGCTGACCAGGGCCTGGTTGACCCAGCCGCTGCCATCGGGGCTGTTGATCGCCGAGGCGGTGCTACGCCGGGCGCCGAGGCGCACCAGGTACCACTGGGCATTCGGCGTCCGGGCGAGGAAGACGATCTCATCACCAAGGCTGACCCGGCCGATCGGCTGGTTGTCGGTGCCGGGGAAGGGCCGCACATTGGCGTCCTGCCGCACCGTCCCGGTGATCGTGCCGGTGCCGGCCAGGCCGCTGGTGGGCGCCAGCACCGGCTCGCTGGTGGGCCGCGCCGCCGTGGGGGCGACCGTGGGGGCAAGCTGCGCGGCGCTGGCGGTCGGCGCCTGAGCCGGCGCGACGGTTGGCAAGGTCAACTGGGGGAGCTGCGTCTGACCGGGGATCACCCGCCCGAAGTCGGCCAGTTCGCTGCGGAAACTGCTGACCACGCCATAGGCCAGGATCAGCGCAAAGATCATCAGCGCGGCGACCACGGCCGTCTTGATCAACTCGAGGCTCTGGCCCCAGACACTGCGGCGGCGCAATTCGTCCAGCGCGCTCTGCGCCGCGCTGGCCACCGGCTCGCCCCAACTGGTGCGCCCCTGATCATTCTGCGCGACGCGGCGCAGCTCGAGCAGGGCGCGCACATCGCCGATCCGGGTGAGGGCGTGAACCGCGCTCCAGCGCACATTGCTGTTCGGGTGGTTGAGCGCCTGGAGCAGCGGGCCGGCCGCGCGCCCGTCGCCGATCCGCCCGGCGGCCTCAGCGGCGCGATAGACGGTGAGCCAGGGTTGGCCGGGGCCCAGGGCCGCGCACAGGGCGGGCACGGCGGCAGGGCCAATCGCGACCAGTTCATCAACGGCGACCACATGCAGCGGGTGCGTGGCGTCACCGAGCGCGTGGATCAGCGCCTCGATCTGCTCGGGGGAGACGCTGCCGCGCCCTGTGCGCAGGCGGCGTGTCGCCCCGGCTGAGCGCCGGGCAGGCTGATCCGTTACGCCATGGGCCTGGCGCGCACTGGCCCTGCCGGGGGCGCTGCTGGTCTCAACCGGTTCCTGGCGCTCGGTGGTCATAGCTGAACCTGCGGGGCCATCAGGCCTGCACCGTGGCCGCCCTGGCGGCCTGCCAGCGGGTGAAGCGCGCGACAAGCGCGTCGAGCAGGGCGGCTGCCGCCTCGCCCTTAGGCTGGCGCGGCAGTGGCGTGACCCCCTCGTGGTCGATCAGGCTCAAGGTGATTGTCGGCTGGCCAATGCTGGCGACCGCATCGTTGGCCACGATCAGATCCAGGCCCTTGCGCTCCAGCTTGCTGCGTGCATTGGCCAGCAGATCGTCGGTCTCGGCCGCGAAGCCGACCTTAAACAGATCGGTGCGCCGGGCAAAGCCCGCGACGATATCGGGGTTGGCCACCAGGTCGATCGTCATCCCGGCCTCGCCCTGCTTCTTGATCTTGCGCTCGGCGACTGTCGCCGGGCGGAAGTCGGCCACCGCGGCGTTCATAATCAATATGTCGGCGCCCACGCAGGCGGCCTGCACCGCGTCACGCATCTGCAGCGCCGTCTCCACCTGCACGAGTGTAAGCGCGGCCGGCGGGGTCAGGGCCGTGGGCCCGCTGATCAGCGTGACACTGGCCCCCAGGTCGCGGGCGCGGGCAGCGAGCGCATAGCCCATCTGGCCCGAGGAGCGGTTGCCCACATAGCGCACCGGGTCGATCGGCTCGCGCGTACCCCCGGCGGTGACCACCACCCGGCGCCCGCGCAGCGGCCCACTGGCGCGGCCCAGCATCGCGCGGATCTCACCCTCGAGACTGAACGGCTCGGGCAGGCGGCCCTTGCCGGAGACCGGCTCGGCCATGCGCCCCACATCGGGTTCGAGCACGGTGAAACCCCGGGCGCGCAGCATGGCCAGGTTGGCCTGGGTGGCAGGGTTGGCAAACATCAGCGGGTTCATCGCCGGGGCGATCAGCACCGGGGCGGTCGCGGCCAGAATGCTGGTGCAGAGCAGATCATCGGCCAGGCCGGCAGCGATGCGGGCGATCGTATTCGCCGTCGCAGGGGCAACGATCACGGCATCGGCCTGCGCCCCGAGGCTGACGTGGCCGACCACGCCGTCCTCGGGCAACGCCCACAGATCGCTATGGACGGGCCGCCCGGTAAGCGCCTGGAAGGTGACGGGCCCCACGAACCGCTCAGCGGCCTCGGTGAGCACCACATCGACCTGCGCGCCGGCGAGGGTCAGATCGCGGGCCAGCTGAGCAACCTTGTAGGCGGCGATACTGCCGCAGACGCCCAGGAGGAGTCGCTTCCCGCTCAGGATGTCCATCGCCTGCCTCATATGCGCATGTCAGGGCATTGTAGCATCAGGGCGAGGGTGCGTCAAAGCGCGCCGGCTCCCCAGCACGTGCGCCCAGGCATACGACAGCTCGGCGCCGATCAGCAGGATCTGACTGGAGATAAAGATCCACAAGAGCAGCATCATCGCCCCACCGAGCACGCCGAACGACGAGAAGTTGACCCGCCCGAAGATCAGTTGAGCCATCTCCTGGAGCAAGGTGAAGAGGATGGCCGCCAGCAGCGCTGCCGGCCAGACATCGCGCCACTGGGGGATGGGGCCTGGCAACACCTTGTAGAGCGTGGCAAAGGCCAGCGTAATCAGCGCAACCACGAGGCCGTACTGGGCCAGACCCAGCAGCAGGCTGTTCAACGGCAGCCAGTCGGTGTAGGCGCCGAGCAGTGAGAGCGCAACATTGCCCAGCACGGCCACCAGGATCAGCGCCGCAACGCCCAGCAGCAGCGCAAAGGCGGTCAGTCGCTCCAGCACCAGCCCGGTCACCGCGGTTTTGATCCCGCCCTCGCCGCCGCGCTGCCGCGTCTCCCAGATCGTCCTGAAGGTCTGGGTCAGCGCGCCAAAGAGCCCGGTGGCGGCGAAAACGAGCGTGACAGCGCCCAGTAAGCCTGCCCCCACCCGCGTCTCGGCGAAGTGGCTCAGCGTCTGGGCGATCAGTTCACGCACCTCGGGCGAGCCGATCAGGGCCAGCAGTTGCTCCTGCACATTGAAGCGCTCGGGATCGACCACAAAGCCCACCAGGCTGATCACCACCAGCAACAGCGGGAAGATCGAGAAGATCGTGAAATAGGCCAGCGCCGCGGCCATCCCGCCGACATTGTCACGCTGGTACTTCTCGAGCGTCAGGCGGACGATCCGCACCAGCGGATGATTGTTCATACGGAACCTCCAGTTCTCCATAGCGCCATGGCACCGTCCCTGTGGTACAATCGCGGCGACGCGCGTGGGGAAGCGAGGCGGCGCGCCGCCGGGGCGCCGTTGCTGGCGCGGCAGGAGTCGTTGTGGACACCAGGAAGATCGGCATCATCGTGGGCCGTGAGTGGTCATGGCCACCAGCCTTCATCGAGGAAGTCAATCGGCGCAACGCCGGGGTCAGCGCCGAGTTCGTCAAGGTTGGCGGCACCCGGATGGCCGAGCTCTGTGAATATGACGTGATCGTGGACCGGATCAGTCACGAGATCCCCTACTATCGCACCCTGCTCAAGACCGCCACGCTCTCGGGCACTCGCGTGGTCAATAACCCCTTCTGGTGGAGCGCCGACGACAAGTTCTTCGGCGCCAGCCTGTGTACCAGGCTCGGCATCGCCCACCCGAAGACGGTGGCCCTGCCCTCCCACTCCTATGTCGAGGGTGTGGTGGAGGAGTCGCTGCGCAACCTGCGCTACCCTGTGCCCTGGAAGGATCACGTCGATTATCTGGGCGGCTTCCCGGCCATTCTCAAGCCGGCCTGGGGCGGCGGCTTCAAGCAGGTCTACAAGGTCAACAGCTTCGAGGAACTGTGGCGCGCTTATAACGAGACCGGCACCGAGTGCATGATGCTCCAGGAGTATATCGCCTGGGAGAAGTACGTGCGCTGCGTGGTGATCGGGCGCCGCCACATTATGACGATCAAGTTCGATGCCAGCGCCCCCTGGCCCCACCGCTACTTCCGCGACGACACCTATCTGACCGAGGAGGAGGGCCGCCAGGTGGTCGCCCATGCGCTCTTGATCAATGAGGCCCTCGGCTACGATATGAACACGGTGGAGTTCGCGCTCAAGGACGGCGTGCCCTACGCGATCGACTTCACCAACCCGGCGCCCGACTTCGACGTCAACTCGCTCACCCCTCACTACTTCGACTGGGTGGTCAAGACCATGGCCGATTTTACCATCGAACTGGCCCACCAGGGTCGCCAGGTGCCCACCGAGTACGCCTGGGGCCGTATGCTCGCCGAGCGCGCAGCGCCGCCCGCCACCGAATGAGCTTCCTATGAGTCTCGCAGCCGCGATTACCTCCTATCACGACCTGCTGAGCCCGGAACTGGCCACTGCCTCCTGGGCGCGGCTCAGCGACGAGCTGCGCGCCCGGCGGCTCTACTTCGGCGAGCGGCCGCTGTCCTCGGTGCTGCGCCCACGGCTGCTCACTGCGGCCCAGTATGCGATGCTCCAGCACGGCGTTGCAACGGTGGCCGCCGCGGCGCGCGCGGTGGTTGCCCCCGCGCTCGAAGCTGGCCCGGCCGGCGAGGCGGTGCGTGCGGAGCTCATGCTCACGCCCCAGGAGCAGGCGCTGATCGCGATGCACCCCGGCTATGCCGAGCCCAGCGCCCACTCGCGCATGGACACCTTCCTCACCATCGATGGCGCTTCGCTCCAGTTCGTTGAGTATAACGCCGAGAGCCCCGCGGCCATCGCCTACGAGGATCTGCTCGCCGAGGCCTTCCTGGCCATGCCGGTGATGCAGGAGTTCGTCCGCCGCTACCCCGTGCGCCCGCTGCCTGCGCGCCAGCGGCTGCTGGAAACGCTGCTGGCCTGCTGGCGCGAGGCCGGCGCTCCTGGCGGCGAGCCAGTGGTGGCGATCGTCGACTGGCACGGCCTGCCCACTGCCACCGAGTTCGAGCTGTTTGCCGCCTACTTCGCCGAGCATGGCCTGCGCTCGCTGATCTGCTCACCCGACGAGTTGCGCTTCCACGCTGGCCGCCTTGTCGCCGAGACGGAGGGGCGCAGCACTGCGGTGACGATCGTCTTCAAGCGCGTGCTCACCAGCGAACTGCTCACGCACTACGGTGCGGCGGCCCTCGATCACCCGCTGGTGCAGGCCTACGCCGCCGGTGCCTGCGTGCTGGTAAACGGCTTCCGCGCCAAGCTGCTCCACAAGAAGTCGCTCTTCGCCCTGCTGTCTGATGAGCGGTTTCAAGCCGCCCTCACCACCGAGCAGCGCGCCGCCGTCGCCGCCCATGTCCCATGGACGCGGGTGGTGCGCCCCGGCCCGACGACCTACCAGGGTGAGCGGATCGATCTGCTCACCTTCGCCCGCGCCAACCGCGACCGGCTGCTGCTCAAGCCCAACGACGACTACGGCGGGCGCGGCATCACCATCGGCTGGGAGACCGACGCCGCCGGCTGGGAGGTGGCCCTGCAGGCCGCCCTGGCGACGCCCTTCGTGCTCCAGGAGCGTGTACGTATCGCCTACGAGCCCTACCCGGCGCTGGTCGATGGGCAGGTGGTGGTGAGCGAACGCCTGGTCGATAGCGACCCCTTCCTCTTCGGCACCAACGTCGAGGGCTGCCTGTGCCGCCTCTCCACCGTCACCCTGCTCAACGTCACCGCCGGCGGTGGCTCGACGGTGCCGGTGTTCGTCATCGACGACCAGCAGGCGCCGCAGACCAGTGACGGGTGACCACATCGTGTTGTTATCCTCCTCGTAGTCCGATCACTAGAGCCGAGCCGCCAAACAGCACGCCGAGGCCGCCGGCGACGATGAGGCCGGCCAGCAGCCAGCTCGCCGCGGCCCGCCAGGGCGAGATGCCGTGGGCTGCGGCGAGCCCGCCCACACTCAGCCCGGCGGCCCAGAGCCAGAGCAGGCCGTGGGCGCCCCAGCACAGCCAGAGCAGCGGCCCCTGCGTCGCCAGCGGCAGGCCGCCGAAGCTGGCAGCCGGCAGCAGGGCGAGTTGGAGCAGCCACAGCGGTAGCCCGCCGGCTACCGGCGCGAACGCCAGCGCCAGGACGGCCCGCACCTGCCGCGCGCCGGCGTGCCCACCCCGCCACTGGCCACTGGTGCGCAGCAGCACGCCGCCGATGATCAGCGCCGCCAGCCCGAGCGGAACACCGGCCAGCAGCACGATGACCAGCACCTCGCCCGGGCGGGCCTCCGCGCCCAGACCGCGCCATGCCGCCCAGGCAAACAGCCCACTGACCCCGGCCAGCGCCGCCCAGAGCGCAGTGCTCAGTGGCGCGGGCGCCGCCGCAGCGGCCCGCAGTGCCGCCCGCGGGCGCCACCAGATCGCCCGCCAGGGACGAACGGCCGGC
>JACAEO010000076.1 GCA_013388805.1 Chloroflexota bacterium | reverse complement strand
CCCCCCGCTCGAGCCGCCAGCCCTGCGCCCGGGGCCACTGCCGGCCCCTCAACTGGCCGGCGCGGCCACGCTGGCCGCCGAGGCCGTGGCTCCCCACCCGGGGGTTGGCCGCGGAGCGGGCGCCCGCGGGACGGGCTGGATCGCGACGATCGTGCTGGCCGTCCTGGCCGGCGGCCTGGCCGTAGGCCTGGGCTTCGTTCTGGCCGGGCGCGGCACGAGTGGCGACGCGACCCCCGTGCCGCCGCCTCCGGCGACACCCAGCAGCACGGCCACCACAGCCCCGAGCCCGATCGCCAGCCCTGAGCCGCCCAGCCCGACCAGTCTGCCGCCCAGCCCGACCAGCGAGCCGCCAACGCCGATCGCGCCGCCGCCAACGTCGCCACCAACCGAGACGCCGGCTGCGACCGCAACCGCAACGGCCAGCCCCACGCCGACAGCGACAGAGACGGCCAGCCCCACGCCGACAGCGACAGAGACGGCCAGCCCTACCCCCAGCGCAACACCTGCCGAGGTGGCGTGCCCCGATGGCCTGCTGCAGGGCGGCTTCGGGCGGTTGTTCAAGGCCAACGTCAACGTCCGCGTCGGCCTCGGATGCCCGCTCGCCGCTGAGGTGGCGGGCGCGGGCTCGGTGCAATTCTTCGAACGCGGCACCATGTTCTACTGGGACGAGGCCAACCGTACGAGGTGGCGTGACTACGTCTTCGTCTTCGAGGGACGGGACGAAGGAGCCTACCTGGCGCTCTCGGCGACGGCGGTTGCTGCCCTGGGCCCGGAGCCCACGCCTGGCTCCGCCCCGGACCAGCCGGCACGCGGGTTTGGGCGGGTCTACTTCTACCAGCCCGGGGTGAGCGAGGCCCTCGGCGCCTGGACCAGCCCGGAGATCGCGTTGCGCGACGATACGTTGGGCGTCATCCAGTTCTTTGAGCAGGGCACCATGATCTACACCTCGATCTACAGATCTGCTGGCCGCGCGAGTATCTTTGTGCTTTACAATAGCGGTATGTTCGAGCGCTACGACGACAGCTTCGGCGGATGATGCGTGGAGCGCAGTCTATGACCCAGGTAGCCACCGTTCGACCGACTGCCCTGCCGGGCATGGCTCTCTTGCCGCTCAAACTGGTGCCGCCCGCGGCGCGCAGTGAGGTACTCTTGCGCCCCGACCTGCAGGCGCTGCTCGCCGAGGTGCGCCTGCGCCCCGCGACCCTGGTGGTGGCCCCGGCCGGCTACGGCAAGACGACCCTGCTCACCCAGTGGGCCGCCGAGTTGCAGCGCACCGGCGCGCACGTGCTCTGGCTGGGGCTCGATAGCGAGGACCAGGCGCCTTCGCTGTTGCTGGCCTACCTGGTGCGCGCCTTCCAGCGCCACCTGCCCGAGGTCGGCGAGGAGTCGTGGCGCGTCATCCACTCCGCTGCCGATCTTGAGCGCGACTGGCCGGTGGCGGCGGGCGCCCTGCTGAGCGAGTTGCAGACGGCGCTCAGTGCGCCGACCTTTCTGATCATCGACGACTTCCACCTGATCGGTGATGGGCCGATCACCGCCGCCCTGATCGGCTACCTGCTGCGTGCCGCGCCACCCGCGCTGCACATCATCCTCGCCTCGCGGCGGCTGATCGATGTCTCGCCGCTGCCGCGCATGCGCGCTGAGGGCGCCCTGGTTGAGGTGGAGCGCGGCGATCTCTCGCTCACCCGCGCGGAGGCCACCGAGTTGCTCGGGCGCGCCGGGGTATCCCTTGCGCCCGATGAACTGGACATGCTGCTCCAGCGCACCGAGGGCTGGGTGCTGAGCGTGCAACTGGCCGCCCGGGCCCTGGCCCGCCTGGCCCCCGAGCAGCGCCGGGCCTACCTGGAGACGCTCGACAGCAGTGAGCGCAGCCTCTTCGACTACCTGGCCTCAGAGGTGCTGGCCGGTCTGCCGGCGGATCTGCTGGAGTTTCTTGCCCAGGCCGCGTTGAGCGAGCAGTTCGATGCCGCCCTGATCGGCGAGGTGCTGGCCCGCTCCGACGCCGAGGCGCTGATCGGCCGCAGTGTGCAACTGGGCCTGCCGATCTCACCGGTTGACGTGGACGAGGCCGGCGTGCCGAGCTACCGTTTCCACCCGCTCTGGAGCCGGCTTTTGCGCGAGTGGGCCGTGCAGACCCTGGGGGCGCCGGCGGTGGCGCAGCTCCACGCGCGCTACGGCGCGGCCTTCGAGCGACGGGGCCGGCTCGAAGCGGCGATGATCCACTACCAGGCCGCCGGCGACGACGAGGCGATCGCCGGGGCGCTGCGGCGCCGCGCCTGGCCCCTGATCGAGACCCCCCAGCGCGATAGTATCCGCGCCTGGCTTGAGGGCCTGCCGGCTGAGCGGCGCGAGCGCGATGCCGAACTGCTCCACATGTGGGGCTGGAGCATGGCCGCCTCCAATCGCGACCAGGCATTGCAGACGATCAGCCGCGCTGCCGAGCTCTATGGCCGCGAGGGCAACTACCAGCGCGAGCTGCGCGCCTTGAGCGACATGGCCGCCCTGATCTTCTGGGAGGATCGCCCCGCTGATTTCGCCGATGTCTGCGTGCGCGCCGTGCGCGCCGCCAATCGAGTGCGCGACGCCTGGGCGCGCGGCGCGGCCCTGGCCTCGACCGCGGCATTGCTTTACAGCCGGGGCCGCTACGCGGCCGCGCTGCGCGTCACCTCGTATGCCGGGCGCCACCCGCGCAGTGTCTTCTGGCAGTGGCTGCTGGCGATGATCGTCAGCTCGATCCACGCCCAGCAGGGCTATCCCGAGGCGGCGCTCACCGCCATCAGCCAGGCCCTCGCGATGCCCCAGGTTGAGCGCGACGACCGGCTGCACCAGAATCTGCTGCTGCTCCAGGCCCTGGCCCTCTACCAGCAGGGCCAGGTCAGCGCGGCGGTGAGTGTGGCCCTCGACGCCAACCGCCGTCTGAGCGTCTACTCGCAGCAGAGCGTGATCGGCGTGAGCGCGGTTGTGCTCGCGCTGCTGCTCGCCGAACAGGGTGACGTTGAAGAGGCGACCACCTATGTCGCCCGCGCGCGCGGCATCGCCCACACCACCGGCGCCGCTGCGCTCCTGGCCCGCGTGCAGGTGATCGACGCCTACCTGGCGTTACGCACCGGGCAGAGCAGCGCCGCTGCCGCCGCCGCGCTCGACCTGGTCCGGCGCGCGCGGGTGGTTGGCGGCGAGGCGGGTGTTCCTGCGCCGGCTCGCCGCACCCATTCCCCGGGCGACCTGGCGCCGCCAGCGCTGGGCACGCACGATCTGTGGCTCCAGCTCTATCTGGTGGTGGCGCTCGGCGAGGGTGGCGAGACGGAGCGGGCCGCGACGCTGGCGGGCGAACTGGCCAGCGAGATGGCCGCGCGGGGCGACGGGCTGTTCCTGGCCTCGGTGCAGATCTACCGCGCGGCCCTGGAGCAGCGCCGTGGCGAGCCCGCGGCCCAGCTGGAGGCGCTCCGCGCCGGCTGGGAGCTCTGCGAGCGCAACCGCTTCGGCTTCCTGCCTGGCCTGCCGCCCGGGGTGGTGGAGCACGCCGTGGCCGCCGCGCTGGAGCACGGCCTGGCCCCGTGGGCGGTCGGCGAGGTGCTGCGCCTGCAGATCCCGAGCGTCGCGCCTACCCTGCTGCTCGGCTTGCTCGAGCGCCATAGCGCGCCGGCCATCCGCGCGCGCATCGCCGCCCTGCTCGGCGACCTGGGGGCCACCCGGGCCTATGCTACCCTGCGCGCCATGCTCAAGGATCGCCACAGCGAGGTGCGTAGCGCCGCCGAGAGCGCCCTCGAACGCCTGGTCTATCGCCCGGCCTACCGGCTGAATGTGCGTACCCTCGGCGCCTTCGGCGTCTGGCGCGGCGACGTCGAGATCCGCGACCGCGACTGGCGCAGTATTAAGGCGCGCCAGTTGCTCCAGTTGCTCCTGGTGGAGCGCGGGCGCATGCTGCCGCGCGACCGGATTATGGATATGCTCTGGCCCGGGCTGGAGACCGAGGCGGCCGCCAACAACTTGCGCGTCACGCTCAGCCGGCTCACCAAGGCGATCGAGCCCAACCGGCCCGAGGGCGCGCCGATGTACTACATCGTGCAGCAGGGTGATACCTACGGGTTCAACACCGAGAGCGACCACGGCTATGACGCCGCCGAGTTCACCGAGGCCGTCGAGCGGGGCCGTGCCGCCCTGCAGCGCGGCGAGCGCAGTGAGGCAATCGCCCAGTTTCGCCGCGCGATCGGGCTCTATGGCGGCACCTTCCTCCCCGACTGCCTCTACGAGGACTGGTCGGTCGTCGAGCGCGAGCGTCTGGGCTTGCTCTTCACCGAGGCTTCGCTCCGCCTGGGCAACCTGCTGCTCGAGGACGGTCATCCCCACGAGGCGATCGGCATCGCCTGGCGCGTCCTCGAGTACGATCAGGCCCAGGAGGAGGCCTACCAGCTGCTCATGCGCGCCTATGGCGGCCTCGGTGAGCGCAGCACCGCGCTGCGGCTCTATGCACGCTGTGTGAGCGCCCTGCAGCAGGAGTTGGGGGTAGAACCGTTGTCGGAGACGGTGGCGATCTATGAGAAAATCCGGGGGAGTTGAGAGAGTGGTCGAAGCAGCGTAGCTTGCGCTCCACGACGATGAAACACCCGGTACGGCACGTGGCACGGCGCTCAGTCCCGACGCGCCGGGAGCGCAGGTTCGGCAACTACCTCGATCGCCAGCTCGGTCGTGCCCAGCGGCTGCAGGTGGGTGCTGATGAAGGCGACCATCTCGGCCAGTTCGTGGATCTGCTGCTCGGCACCGCTGGCAATATGCTGGATGCGGCCACGCCAGCGCTCAGGTGCGGGGGAATGGCCCTCGGCAACAACGATGCGGAGCAGGAAGGACTCGACCCTCCGCGTGCTCATGCGCTCTCCCTCTCACCCGGCCAGACCAGGGGCCGCCGGGATGTGATGTGCTTCGTACCGGGGGCAGCATACGCCGGATGAGTAACGGGCACGTTACCATCCAGTCAGAGGAACAAGCAGGTGAACTACACGCTTGCGGTCTTGCCGGGCGACGGGATCGGACCAGAGGTGACGGCAGAGGGTGTGAAGGTGCTGCGGGCGGTTGGCGCGCGCTTCGGGCATAGCTTCACGTTCCAGGAGGCGTTGATCGGCGGCAGTGCCATCGACGCCACGGGCGAGCCGCTGCCCGCGGAGACGCTTGCCAGCTGTGAGGCGGCCGATGCCGTGCTGCTCGGCGCCGTGGGCGGCCCAAAGTGGGATGATCCCGAGGCCAGGGTGCGCCCCGAACAGGGCCTGCTCGGCCTCCGCAAAGCCCTCGGGCTCTACGCCAACCTGCGTCCCGTGACCGTGCACCCGCTGCTCGTCGATGCCTCGCCGCTGCGCCACGAACGCCTCGAGGGCGTGGATCTGCTCGTGGTCCGCGAGTTGACCGGGGGGATCTACTTCGGCGAGAAGCGTCGTGGACGCGACGATGCCGGTGAGTGGGCGAGTGACCTCTGCATCTACAGCGAGGCCGAGATTGTGCGCGTGGTGCGTATCGCAGCCGAGCTGGCCCGCATGCGCAACGGTAAGCTGACCCTGGTGGACAAGGCCAATGTGCTGGAGACGAGCCGGCTCTGGCGCAGTGTCACCACCCGGCTGATGCAGAACGAGTACCCGGATGTCAAGTTCGACTGGATGCTGGTTGACGCCTGCGCGATGCACCTGCTGCGCCGCCCGAGCGACTTCGATGTGATTGTCACCGAGAATATGTTCGGCGACATTCTCACCGATGAGGCTTCGATGCTGGCCGGCTCGATGGGTATGCTGCCGTCGGCCTCGCTCGGTGCGGGCAACAAGGGGCTCTATGAGCCGATCCATGGCTCGGCCCCCGACATTGCCGGCCAGGGCAAGGCCAACCCGCTGGCGACTATCCTCAGCGTGGCCATGCTGCTGCGCCACTCGCTCGGCCTGGAACGGGAGGCCAGTGCCGTCGAGGCAGCCGTGAGCGCGACGATCGAGGCCGGTATCGTCACCGGCGACCTTGTGCGCCCGGGGCAGCGGGCTGCCAGCACCCGCGCAGTCGGTGATGCTGTCGTCGGGCGGCTCTGATCAGCCGGCGTCGCCGTGACGCCATGTGCGACAATCTGCAAGCCAAAATCTGCAATCGGAAATGGTATTACACGAAGCCGCGTCCCCCGGTCTTGGAGAGGCGCGGGTCGAGGGTGCCGGCGAAGGCCTGGAGGCTGGCCTGATCGAGGGCCTCGAGGGCGTCGAGCTCGGCTTCGCTCAGGTCGTAGCCCGCACAGGCGGCGCGGGCATCGTCGATCAGCTGTTGGCGGAACTCGGCGTCGGTAATGGCGCGCCCGATCACCTGCTGTACTGCTTCCAACGACATAGCTAGCTGCTCCTCTCGTTGCTGGCGCCCATGCGCCGCAGCTCACCGGCGGCTCCGATCTTTCTAAACGTTGCTTCGGCCCGCTTTAGGTATGTGCCGGCGTCCGGATGCTGGCTGCGGGCAAGGGCCGCGCCGTAACGCGCCTCGGTGCAGGCCTGCTCGAAGGCGCTGTTGATCGCCGTGAAGGTTGTAAGGGCGGCGTCGAAATGTTCGGCGAAGGGCTCGTTGCGCGCCGCCGCGATCTCGCCCTGGAGCCGCCGGGCGATACCGTAGTCGAGCCGGCTGCCGAGACGCTCGGCCAGTTCGCCGGCGTGGCTGGCCCAGGCCAGCCCCTCATCGAGCTGAGGGGCCCGCTCGTGCGTGCTGGCCCGCAGTGCCACCTCGGCCAGGACGGTCAACGCCTCGACTTCGTGCTGGGGGGCCTGCACGCGCCTGGCGATTGCCAGCGCCTCGGTGGCCAGGGTATGCGCGACCGCGACCTCGCCTGCGGCCAGCACGACGCGGGCGAGCAGGGCCAGCGTGTTGCCCTCCTGGAAGCTGTTGGCCTGTCCCCGGTAGATCGCCAGCGCCTGCTGGTAGCGTGCGGCTGCCGCAGCGTAGTCGCCCTGCTGGTAGGCGCTCATCCCGAGCGTGTCGGCGGCCTGGGCGACGCCCAACTGGTCGCCCATCTCCTCACAGAGCGCCAGGGCGTCGCGGCAGGTTCGATCCGCGTCCTGGTAACGGCTCAGGCAGAACGAGGCATAGGCCGCATTCAGCAGCACGCTGCTCAGCATGTATTTGGTCTGGACCTTGCGGGCCAGGGCCTCGGCCTGGCCGTAGTGGTCCACGGCCTGCTGATAGTCGCTCTGCAGCTGGGCGAGGTAGCCAAGGTTGTTGTGCGAGCGCGCGCAGCCGTAGAGATCGTCGATTGCCTGCTGGGCGGCCAGCGCCTGCATGAAATGTTCGCGGGCCGCTTCGTAGGCGCCGCGCATGGCAAACAGGGTGCCCATCAGCGTTTGCAGGTCGGCCGCGATGCGTTCGTCTTCGGCGCTGGCGTTATCGGGCTGGATCAGGGCCAGGCCGGCGCGACAGACCGCAAGCGCGGCGTCGAATGCGCCAAGGCGACGGAGCACCTGGCCCATATCGGCGTGGATCGCCGCGAGCAGCAGGGGCGGTACGGCCCGTGCATTGGCCTGGCAGAGCGCCTCGGCCTCACGGAGGCGCTCCAGCGCCTCGCTATAACGGCCCTGCTTCTCCAGCGCCTCGCCCCAGGAGCGCAGCACCTCGGCGCTGACCGCAGGCGGGAGCGGCGTGCGGCCAGCGTTGCCCACGGCGTTCCGGCCGAGCAGCGTGGCATACTCCTGCTGGGCCGCATCGTAGTGCCCGAGGGTGCAGAGCACATCGCCGAGGGCCTCACGGGCCTCCCAGCTGGCCGGCTGCTCCGGGGCGCCGGCCAGGATCTCGAGCACCCAGCGGTAGTACTGCACCGCCTGGTCGTTGGCGTAGCTGTCGCGGGCGAGGTGGCCGGCGAGCAGCAGGTAGGGTACGGCCTGTTCAGGCGCATCGCTCAGCCGCAGGTGATGGGCCAGCAGGAAGATCGGCGCGCCATCGGCGCGGGCGCCGCGGCTGAGCAGCGAGCCATTGCGCCCGATCTGCACCTGGGAGCTGCCGTCCGGGGCACAGTACTGGGCGCGCACGCGGGCCAGCGCGTCGGCGTAGCGCTCCGCCAGGTGCTCGCCGATGCGCCGGTGCAGCTCGCGCCGCCGGGCGTAAAGCAGGCTCTGGTAGGCCACCTCGTGCAGCAGAGCGTGGCGGAAGAGGTGGATGCGCTCGGGGCGCTCGCGCTCGGTGCTGGTGATCTCGGCGTGGTCGAGGCGCAGCAGGTGGTGGATGAGCGCCGCCTCGTCGATCGGGTGCACCGACTGCACCAGGCCGACCGGGAAACGCTGGCCCACGACCGCGGCGACGCGCAACAGTGCCCGTGCGCCCTCATCGAGCCGGTCGATGCGGGCCAGCAGCAGGCCGCTGAGGCTGTCGGGCAGCGTGTCGACGCTCTCGGGGTGTTCGCTGACGGTGCGCAGCAACTCCTCGAGGAAGAGCGGATTGCCGGCGGCGCGATCCACGAGGCGCTGGCGCAACTCCGGGGTGAGCACAGCGGGACGGGCACGGGCCTCGAGCAGCGCGGCGCCTGCCTCGGGGCTCAGGGGGTCGAGCTCCAGCATCATGGCGCCGTCGCCCCGCGCATCGCCGCCCCAGGTGAGCGGGCCACGATGCATGCCGAGCAGCAGGATCGGGGCATCGCCGAGCTGGGTCGCCACGTAGCGCCAGAGCTCGCGCGAGATCTGGTCGGCCCAGTGCAGATTGTCGACGCTGATGACCAGCGCCGCGCCGCCGGATTGGCCCGCTGAACCAGCAGCGTGAGCGGCGACGCGCAGCAGGGCGAGCACGATCGCGAAGCGGCGCGCCTGGCGCTGCTGCGGGTCGAGGGTCCGCACCACGGCGTTGTCCGCGGCCTGGAGGCGCACCAGGTCGGCCACCAGGGGCAGCCAGTCGGCGGCAGGAACGCCGGCTGCCTCCAGACTTGCGGCGAGCTTGCGCGCCCGGGTGGGCTGGTCGTCGCCGGTGTCGATCGCGCAGAGGGCGCGCACCAGGTCGCCCCATGGCGCGTAGGGGGTAGCGCTGGCATAGGCCAGGCAGCGGACGCTCAGCACCCGGGCGCCGCCGGCGCGCGCCTCGGCAACCAGCGCGGCGGCCAGCCGCGACTTGCCGATGCCGGCCTCGCCGCTGATGCGCACCGTCCGACTCGTCCGCGCGGCGGCCGCCCAGAGCGTGCGCAGCCAGGCGAGCTCCGCGGCGCGCCCGATCAGCGGCGCGCTGTCTCTCGGCTCATCGGCGCCGTCCCGCTCGCCGACCAGGCGGAGCACCTCCAGCGGCGCGCGCTTGCCCCGGGCGGCCACCTGGAGCGGATCGGCGCACACCAGGGCATGGTCGACTAGCGCCGCCGTGGCGCGTGAGCAGCGCAGTTCGCCCCAGGGCGTGCTGGCCATCACCCGGGCGGCGACGTTCACCGCGTCACCCATCACGGTGTACTCTTTGCGCTCGGCCGCACCGACGTTGCCGGCGAAGACGTTGCCGGTGTTGAGGCCGATACGCAGACGCAGCGCGTGGCCGGCGCCCGGCTGCCCATGGTCGAGCGCGCGGGGCGCTACCAGCGCGCCCTGCATGGCCAGCGCGGCGCGCGCCGCCCGTTCGGCGTGGTCCTCGAACGCGATCGGCGCGCCAAAGACGGCCATGAGCTTGTCGCCCTCCTCGGCCAGATCGAGCTTGTTGACGAAGCCGCCGAAGTGCTCCACGGCGGCCTGCAGCGGGCTGAAGACCGCATCAACCGCTGCGGCGGCCTCGCTGGGCGGCAGCCCCTCGATCAGTGGCCCCAGGCCGGCCACCTGGGCGAAGAGCACCGTGACCGGGCGCAGGTCGGCCTCCACGCGGGGCCGGGCAGGGTCGGCCAGGACACGACTTAGCAGCGTGCTGGGCAGATAGGCGCTCAGGCGCATAACCTGCCGGGCGAGGCGGGCGGCGGCTGCGCGCGACGAGGGAAGGGCCACCCGCGCGCGGCGGGACGGCGGGACGGGGGCCGGCGCGTGCCGCAGTTCACGCACACGCACGAACCCCGCGGCCAGCGGCTGGCCATCAGCCACGGCGGCAACGGCCGCCCATGCCCGTGGGCCGAGCACCAGTTCGCCCGCGCCGCCCAGGTCCTCGGCGCGCGCCACCCGGCTGACGGTGGCGCCCATAACGCTATAGCGGCGCGCATGGGCCGGACCGGCGCTCACCAGGGCGATCGGGCCGGCCTCGACCCCGATGTGCAGCGTCAAGGGGAAGTGCCCGACCCCGGGCACGCTGCGCTCGAAGCCATCCAGTTCGCGCAGCAGGGCCACGGCGGCCGCTGTGGCGGTACGGGCATAATCCGGGCCGGTGAAGAGCACCAGCAGCGCATCGCCGCCGAAGCCGAGCAGGTCGCCGCCGGTGCGGGCGATGACGCCGATCATGGTGGCAAAATAGCTGTTGAGCGTTGCGGTGACGATCTCGCTGCCCTCGCGCCCCAGGGCGCTCAGCCGCTCGGCCAGCGCAGTGGAGCCGCTGACATCAGCGACGAGCAGGGCGCCCTCGATCCACTCCAGCCAGGGATCGGCCGTGCGGGCGGCCCGCTCGCGGGCAACCAGGCGCCGGGGCAGGTAGCAGGCAATCGCGGCACGGGCCGCCGCCAGGCGCGCGACCGCAGCACGCAACTGGTCGCGGCGGAAGGCGACGGTGGGGCCTCGCCCAGGGGTGGGCGCCAGCAGCGCGGCGATGGCCGCGGCTGTGGGCACGGGCGTCGGCTGGCGATCCATGTCGGGCATGGCGCTCCAGGGGACGATCATCGACGCGAGTCCGGACCACTGCATTAAACGATAGCAGGATTACAATTCGATGACAACTGGCAGAAGCGATTCATCGGAGGCACGATTCTGGCCAGCAAGATATCGAGGTTTCAGTCGTTGCCGCGCGCGGAAGCCAGGTGCGCTCACCCTGCGCGGAGCGAAGGGTCCCGGCAGTGCGCGCGGGCCGGGATTCGTTGCTTCGCTGCGCATGACGAGGCAGGGAACATCCGGGCTGTTCGCATCGTCAAATGACTGATAGCGTTTTCGTGCCCCCGCATCGCCTGGGAGCCCCTGTTTGCATCGAGCACAGCGAGGAGGTTGATATGGGGCCGTTCCGTGTTCTCGCGCTGCTCACGATCACCCTGACGTTCGTCCTGGCTGCCTGTGCCGTTCCACCGCCCGCACCCACGGCCACGCTGGCCGCGCCGACGCCTGGTGCAAGCGCGCCCACGTCTGCCCTGGCGCCCACAGCGGTCGCCGGGCTCACGACTGACGGGCTCGCGGTGCCGGTCGCCGCGCTGCCAGGCGGGCTGCGGCCCGCCGAAGGTGTGGGGTTTGCTGTGTTTCAGCCACCGCCGGTCCAGCGCGAAGCGCGGGTGGTGGCCGAACCGATCGCCCCTGATCTGCGCAACGTCGTCCTGACGGTGCCGCTCGCCCCCGAGCAGCAGGCCCGCGTGGCGGCCAATGGCTTCGCCGTGAGCCCCGGGACGACGAAGGAGTTCTACGAACTCTACGAGCGGGCGCGCTACGACAACATCCCCGTCTTTGTTAGCTCCGACTCGCTGCTGCACGTCTACCACCTGCTCTTCGACAAGACGCTGCGCCGGGCCGAGCTGACCGCCTTCATCCCGATGCTCACGCGCCTCGATAGCGAGTTGCTGCGCAGCTCGGTGGCCCAGTACGAGGCCCTGGCCGGCACCCCCTGGGCCGAGGCCGCGCGCCGCAACGCCGCCTACTTCGCGCTGGCCGTCAAGCTGCTCAATCCCGACTGGGAGGTCCCGGCGGGGCTGCGCGATCTGGTCGAGCCCGATCTGGCCGCCATTGCGGCCCATGACCGCATCGGCCCCTCGGCGATCTTCCCTGGCTACACCCGCGGCGAGGACTGGAGCCAGTACGTGCCCCGCGGCCACTATACGCGGAGCGAGGAGCTGAAGCGCTACTTCCGCGCCATGATGTGGCACGGGCGTATGACCTTCCGCGCCAGCAACGAGCTTGAGACGCAGCAGGCCGCGCTGCTCACCCAGGCCTACAACCAGACCAGCGTGGACGGCCTGCCGGCTGACCAGGTCTGGGCCAGCATCTACGAGCCGACGGTCTTCTTCGTGGGCCGCAGCGACGACCTGACGCCCCGCGAGTACGGCGCGGCGCTGGCTGCCGCCTATGGCGAAGTGAGCGACCCGCGCGCGCTGCTTGACCCCGCGAAGTTCGCCGCCTTCACGGCCGCGATCGAGGAACTGCGCCCGCCACAGATCATGGGCATGGTGGTTATCCCCGGCACGACGCTTGAGCAGGTCAAGGGCCTGCGTCTGATGGGCCAGCGCTTTGTGCCCGATGCCTTTGTCTTTCAGAACCTGCTTGACCCCAACGTCCCCGGGCGTACCTTGCCCCGTTCGCTCGACTTCTTCGCCGCGATCGGCTCAGATCGCGCCTTGCGCCATCTCGAAACCCTGGGCGAGACGAACGTGCCGAAGTATCAGGCAAGTATGGACAAGGTGCGGGCGGCCTTCGCCGACTACGACGAGGCGGTCTGGACCCAGAATCTCTACTGGACCTGGATCCACAGCCTGCGGCCGTTGCTTGCGCCGGTGGGCGAGGGCTACCCGGCCTTTATGCGTTCGGAGGCCTGGCTCGACAAGCAGTTGACAACGGCGCTCGGTTCGTGGACCGAGCTCAAGCGTGACACCATCCTCTACGCCAAGCAGGTCTATGCCGAGCGGGGCTACGACTCGTTGCAGCCGCCCGAGCCCGAGCGGGCCAGAGGCTATGTCGAGCCGGTGCCCGAGCTCTACGCGCGGGTGGCCGGTTTGACGCGCATGACGATCGAGGGCCTGGCGGTGCGCGGCCTGCTCGCCGACGAGGATCGGGCGGCGCTGGAGGCGATGGAGCGCCTGGCCAACCGGCTGCAGACCATGGCCGAGAAGCAACTGCGAGCTGAGGCGCTGAGCGCCGAGGAGTACGAGCAGATCCGCTTCTACGGGGCCGAGATTGAAGCCCTGACCTTCGCCGCCGACGATGATGCGATCTACCAGGGGCGCGGCGGTCTGCCGGCGGGCGGCGAGGACCGGCAGGCGGCCGTGGTGGCCGATATCGCCACCTGGGCTGGTGGTGGCCTCGTGCTGGAGAACGGCGTGGGGCGGATCTTCGACATCTACGTCGTGGCGCCGATCGAGGGGCGCCTGGTGCTGACCAAAGGCGGGGTCTTCTCGCACTACGAGTTCACCCAGCCGCTCGGCGATCGGTTGACCGACGAGGCCTGGCGCGCCCGGCTCGATGCCGGCGAGGCGCCGCCGCTGGCCGGCTGGACCGACAGCTTCATGGTTGCGGGCAACGCGGCCGATCCGCTGGCCACGACGATCCGGCGCTTCAATGAGCGGCTGGTTGAGGCGCTCTGGTACACCGAGGCGCAGCGGGTTGCCGAGTTCCTCGGCCCCGAGGAACTGGCCGACACACAGGCCTATGTCGCCGAGCTAGAAGGCCAGGGGCAGTATGTCGGCGCGAAGCTCCTGGGCCTCGAATTCCGCTCATTCGATTTCGTCGATGCCGACAATGCCGTCGTGACGACCCGCGAGCGCTGGAGCGACGAGCTCTACCGCGGGACGCCCTACATCGCCGAGCAGCAGGGCGCCCCGGTACTGGCCGGCGTGCGCGCGCCCTACAGCGTGAACGTCACCTACAGCCTGCAGCGTGCGGGCGACCAGTGGCGCATCACGCGGATCGTGCTGGACCCGCCCGAGCTCCCGAGTTGGCAGGCGCCGTAGTCCTGGGTCCGCGGTCAGTTGCCGGGCTGGCCCGCAGCAGGGGCGGCACCCCTGGTGCGGTCGAGTTCTGGGCGGACAGAACGGCCGGGTGCTGACGAGCATTTTGGCGTTCGGATGCGCGCAAAGGGTTTCACACCAAATCCAATTGGCAGTTCCGCATTGTCGTTGCCGTTATCGCTCATCGTGACGCCATGTGCGGCAATCTGCAATCCAAAATCTGCAATCGGAAATGGTATCACTCGCGGACACGAT